>CAJUMD010000083.1 GCA_910587275.1 uncultured Kineothrix sp. | reverse complement strand
TCTTTCGTGCACATCGGCGCCCACTGGAACGGCGTAAAAGGCTTGGGGATGAAGAAAGAAGTGCTCGCCACAATCTGCACTTTCCCGTTTACCCGCTTTTCCTTTGGCACGGTTTCAAAGAAAACGGCGGCGATTTTGTTGCACAAATCCCCGATTCCCCGGATATCCTCCTCGTTTTCCGTCGGGAGTCCCAGCATGAAGTAAAGTTTCACCCTCGTCCATCCCCCTTCAAACGCCATGGCTGCCCCGTCCAGTATGACCGACTCGGTCAGTCCCTTATTAATGACATCCCGGAGACGCTGGCTGCCCGCTTCCGGCGCAAACGTCAGGCTGCTTTTCTTCACATCCTGCACTTTCCCCATCACATCCAGCGAAAAAGCGTCAATCCTTAAGGACGGCAGGGAAATATTGATGTTCCGCCGGCTGCATTCCCCCAGCAGGAAATCCAGTAATTCCGGCAGTTTGGAATAGTCGCTGGAGCTTAAGGAGCTTAGGGAGATTTCCTCATGCCCTGTATTTTTGAGCATGTCCAAGGCATACTCCTTGAGCATGTCCACGTCCCTCTCCCGCACCGGACGGTACAACTGCCCCGCCTGGCAGAAACGGCAGCCCCGGATACAACCCCTTTGGATTTCCAGCACTACCCGGTCCTGCGTTACCTTAATAAAGGGCACCACGGGCTTTTTCGGATAATAGGTATCCGACACTTCCATCTCGATTTCTTTCCTTACGGTTGCGGGAATCCCGTCTTCCACGGGAACCATGGCGCGGATGGTACCGTCCTCTTTGTATTCCACCCGGTAAAGGGATGGCACGTAAATGCCCGGAACCTTTGCCGCCCGGCGCAGGAATTCCTCCCGCTCCACGCCTTCCCTGCGGGCTTCCTTATAGACATCCAGCAGTTCCCGGTAACGGGTTTCGCCCTCGCCGATGTAAAACAGGTCAAAAAATTCCGCAATGGGTTCCGGATTGTAGGTACAGGGTCCCCCGCCAATCACCACCGGATGCCCCCAGGTCCGCTCCTCTGCCCGCAGCGGAATCCCCGATAAATCCAGCACCTGTAAAATATTGGTGTAACACATTTCATACTGGATGGTAATGGCAAGAAAATCCAAATCTTTCACCGGCTCCTGCGATTCCAGCCCAAAAAGAGGGATGTGTTCCTCCCTCATAATCCTGTCCAAATCCAGCCACGGCGAATAGACCCGCTCGCACCATACGTCCTCAAAGCGGTTGAACATATCGTATAAAATCTGGATGCCCAGATGCGACATGCCGATTTCATATACATCGGGAAAGCACATCGCCATGCGGACATCCACCTTTTCCTTATCCTTCACCACGGCATTGACTTCGTTACCGATATAACGCGCCGGTTTCTCCACCCGCAGCAGTATTTCATCCGTTAAAGCAAGTTTTTGTACTGTCTGTTTTTGTAATGCATGTTTTCCCATAACTCTCCATCCCGTGCAGCAACGGCACGATTCACGGCACACCTGCACTTTTTACGGACTAACGGATTCCCCCGGTTCCCTCCTCCGTATCATCCATAAATAAAGTATAAGGGAAATTATGCTCAAAATCAAATATTACTTCATCCAAACCGCTGTCAAAATCCTTATTGATCTCCTCCCGCACCGCCGCAGTGGAAATCCCCGCAATGGTCCCGCCGTCCGCATCCGCCACCAAAAAGACGGTAAACAGGATGGCTGCAAGCACCAGTCTTAGCTTAAAAGAGGAAAACGGCGCCTGTGCCCCAAAACCATCCGCTTCCTCCAGGGCATACAGTTCTTTTCCCCGCCGGTCCCCAAAATCATGGTATTTCCCGTAAAGCGGAATCTCATCTTCCGCTTTCGCTTCCGTCCCGTACAACAGTCTTTCCCGGCTGCGCATCCTCATCCGGTTATCGATGCTTTCCGCCCGTATCCTTTGTACCAACTGCAGTTTCTGGTCCGTCGAAACTTTTCCCATGTCCCGCCTCCCCTTTCTGTCCTCCATGCATCCGCTGTCCGTCTGCCGCACTGCCCGCACGAATCCTTTCTTCTTACTGCGCCAAATCCGACAGCGGTTTGAACGTATACCCCATTTCCTCCCATTTGGTCAGCAGTTCATCCATGATTTCCCCGTTGGTTTTGGAAGTGCTGTGCAAAAGCACGATGGCGCCCGGATGAATCCTTTCCGTCATCTTTGCAAAGGCTTCCTCCCTGGAAGGCTGGTCGTCCTGTATCCAGTCCACATAGGCAAGGCTCCAGAAAAAGGTCTGATAGCCAAGTTCCTTTGCCATGGCGAGGTTTTCCGCACTGTATTTGCCCTGGGGCGGACGGTAGTACATGGCGAGCTTCCCCCCGGTAATTTCTTCATACAGGGCTGCCACATCGTCCATTTCCTTTTGGAAAGACGCCTTATCGGAAATCTTGGACATATCCAAATGGTGGTATGTATGATTGCCCACCGTATGCCCCTCCTCCACCATGCGCTTTACCAAATCAGGGGCAGATTCCAGATAATGCCCCACTACAAAAAAAGTGGCAGGCGCATTGTGCTTTTTTAATGCATCCAAAATCGGCGCCGTGTTGCCGTTTTCGTACCCTGCGTCAAAGGTAAGATAAATGACCTTCTCCCCTGCGTCCCCCACATAATAGGCGTTATACTGTTTTAATTCCTCCGCGGAAGCGATTCCTGTCGGCTGCGTCCCGTCCCCGTAACCGCCCAGCCCCCAATTCTCGGAAGCGGCGATATGGGTGGAACCTACGGAGTTAATGGGTCTTCCGGAAGCGGCTTCCAGCTTCTGTGTCAGGTATCCGGCGCCCCTGCCAAGGAAAAACATGGCACATAAAATTATGGCAATCCGGATGGTTTTGCGGTGTTCTTTCAGTTTCTGTCCATCTATCATATACATTACCTGCCGGTGCTTTGTGAAAGTATATGAGACGGACCAGGAAACTATGACTACGGAACATTCATAAGCAGCCGGAAAATAAACACTCCGCCGTCATTCTTAAAGTCCGGTTCCCCGCCGTATTTTTTTGCCGTCTTCACGATGCTGGATACCCCGATTCCACCCGTAAATTCCGGTTTCGGATACCCGTTTTTAAAACTCGTTTCCATCCTGCATGTATTGCTGCAATAAATCACCAGTTTATTGCTCTTTCTTTTGACCAAAAGGTTTATGGTGCATTCCCTCTCCGGCGCCTGCTTTCTCGCCTCCAAACAGCCGTAAATGGCGTTTTCATAGGCATTGGACAGCACCGTCACCAGGTCGATGTCCCGGATGCCGCATTCCTTTTCCACCTGGATGTCCAAAAGAACCTTAATCCGCTCTTTTTTGGCTTTTCCGGTGTATGCCGACAGAATGTTGTTTACGGCGATATTCCCGCATATGACGGGAGCCGTTCCCTCATCCATGTTTTTTTCGTATTCTCCCAAATATTTTAACAATTCGCTGTTCTGCCCCCTGCGGGCATATTCGGCGATGATTATGTTATGGTGTCTGGCATCATGCCGGATACGCCTGCCGGCTTCCACCGACTCCTCCAGAAATTCCAACTGCCGCTCAAGCAGACGGTGGTTCATCTGCATGAGCTGGTTCTCCGTCCGGTACTCCGATTCCTTCCCGATATGGAGATACAGCCGGAAAACCATAATCTGCAAAAGCCCGACCAGGAAAAAAATCGCCGTAATCTGTAAAAGGCGGTATTTCATTTCTTCCTGGTTATGCGGTCTTAAAACAAACAGGATGGCGAAAAAAAGGCTGATAATCAGCACCGCAAGGCTGAACCTGTCCAACTCGCTTTCCAGATAAATACCGAATTCATGAATGAATCTCCGTAAATATTTATTAATAAAATAAGCCAGAACCGCAACCAAAATCCCCCTCGCGACAATATCCGCCCATACGTTCCCGTCAAAAAAAATCGTGGCAATTTCGATTCCCCCGATGATGAAAAAAGCCATCAGGTAATACGTAAACGCCAGCTTATAAAGCGTCAGATAAATCCGTGTGCTGCTCACATACACGGATACCAGTGAAAGCA
This sequence comes from uncultured Kineothrix sp., assembly GCA_910587275.1. Lineage (GTDB taxonomy): Bacteria > Bacillota > Clostridia > Lachnospirales > Lachnospiraceae > Kineothrix. Next base: position 11,227 of record CAJUMD010000083.1, on the reverse strand, counting down.
CCGTAAACAGACTGATCGGTCCCAGCCTCACGAAAGTTGACCAGCTATACCTATACCAAATGCACGTAAGCGGCAGCAACGCCAAACAGACGCCCACATACAAAGCCAGTGTCTTTTTCCTGCTAAACTTCGGTTCATCCATCAGCATGAACAGCAGAATCGTCCCTGAAAAACTTAAAACCATCCGAATGACAGAGATGAATACGGAACCACCCAACATATTTTCCCGCTCCTTATCTAATCCTATTATCTACCCTGTTTTTTATCTTTTTCCTGTTCTTTTCCCGCAGGCGGCGGCCCAGGCATCTGCACATATGCGGATACCTGACGGCTGCCGGTGTTATACTTTAAAGGACGCCACCGTCCGGTTCAGCCGTTCGCTCAGCCGGAACAATTCCTGCGTCTGTTCCATGACTGCCTGCGAATTTTGACTGGAAATCCCCGCCGTCTCCCCGATTTCCCGGATATACTGCACCATTTCCCCCACCAGTACCGTAACGGCGGCAATGGATTCGTTAATACCCTCCATGTTCACGCTCATTTCCTCCGAAGACGCACCCAGCTCACCGGCAATATCACTGTAAAACACGGCATCCTGCTCATACATCTTTGCAAGTTCCGTCATTCCCCTGTAATCTTCCATCACTTTCCCATTCATAAATTCCAGGATGCGCTGCGAGCTTTCGGACAGACAGGTCACATTTTCCGTCACACCTTCCGTTACTTTGCGGATTTTGTCCACCGCCTGTTTGGAATCGTCCGCCAACTGTCTGATCTGCTCCGCCACCACCGCAAAACCCTTTCCGGCTTCTCCTGCCCTCGCCGCTTCTATGGAAGCGTTCAGCGCCAAAAGATTGGTTTGGGAACTGATGGCAAGGATTTCTTCCGTCAGCGTATCAATTTCCTGCACCTTCTTACTGTCGCTAATGGCTTGTTCCAAATCCGTCTTCGTCTCCCGGTAGATGCTCACCGCCTCCCTGCCGGAGTTTTCCACTCTTTCATTCTGCCGCCCCGCGCGCTCCATGATACCGGCGGACTGGCTGGCGGCTTCCCCGGCTTTTCTTGCCACGTTTTCTATGGCATTCCCCAACTCCTGTCCCGTGCTTTTGATGCTTTCCGCAAGCCCGCAGGCTTCCTTTCCCTGCTCCCTGACTTTTCCAACCGCATCAGCGATACCTGAAATATCCTTATTTAGTATGCCCATCCGTTCCGAAGTTCCTTCTGCTATGGTATGAATCTGCCTTGCATCCTGCTTGGTGTTCAAAATGATTTCCCTGATTTGCCTGCGCACGTCCGCTGTGGCTTTTTCAATCTGCTCCGATTCGTTTTTGTATTCCTTCGGTATTCCTTTCACATAATCCCTGTCGGTATGCTCCGAAAAGTCACCGGAAGCAAACTGTTTCAATGTCTGTACCGGAGCCAGTATCCGTCCTATCATCCCTGCCATGAACACTGCCGTGAGGATGCTGATGACCAAAACAATCGCTATGGCTACCGCCACCATGGCAAAAATGGAATCCCTGATATGAAAGGCAGGCTCTGCCACGCCCAGTTTCCAGCCGCTGCCCGCAATCCCCGCCACCGCAAAATAACATTCGGTCCCGTCATAATCCACCGCTTTCACGACACTTTTGCCTGTACCCTCCATCATTTCCCCAAGTTCGGGCATCACACCCGTCACCGCAACCGAAGCATCCCCCGTAGGTTCATACTCCTTATTCTTATGCGCCACGTACTGTCCGGCGCTGTCTGCCAGAAAACCGTATACCCCATCGGCATAATGGATACTTTCCGTCAAATCCGTCACCGTGGAAAGGGTAACATCCAAACCGATGACCGCTTCCAGGTTTCCGTCTATGTATACCGGCGCTGCAACCGTTGCACACATCTGCCCGGTAATGGCATCCAAATAGGGGTCCGTCACGATAACCGCATTCCCCTGCGCCGCCTGCTTGTACCATCCCCGCTCCACCGGATTATATCCTTCCGGTATCTCCGCTTCACGGTTAGACTGGATAAATCTGCCGTCTTTGACACCGCAATACAGGTTTAACAGTTCCTCCCTGCCCTTTGCATGGCTTTCCACCAAAGACTGGAGAAACGCATCTTCCGTACTCCCCACGGCGGCAATGCCGTCTGCCGTCCCTTGTGCCAACATCTTTTCCCTTTCAATCCATGTATTGATTTCCTCCGCATATTTACCCGCATACAACTGCAGTGCCTCCGTCCGGTTTTCCACCATGCGTGTTCCTGCAAGCGTTACGATTCCTGCGGTCGTCAGCAGAATTCCCGCCATGACAATTCCAATTACGCTGATGGTCAGCCTTCCTTTAATTGTTTTTCCCACTTGTATCATCCGCCTCTCTTTGAAATATATTATTCTCCTTTCCTTTTATATAGTATAACAAAATCCCTCCTTTTCCGGCACGGTATGTCATGGTTTGCAGCTTTTTCGGTATAATTCGCCGATATACTTCTGCTGCATGGGGTTGTGCAATCAAGCAGGGAAGTCATCTTCCCTGCTCGCGCGCCCCATGCGCCGCTTTGGCGGCATTCTTCTGCTGCATGGGGCTGTGCATAAAAAAAAGGCACGGCACTTCCCTTGTGCCGAAACCCTTTCCTGTTTCTGCTTTTTGCGTTTCCCGCTTTTCCCGTCCGCCTGTTTTTCTACATTTCCTCACAATAAAATTTAAAGTACATTTCCCGCAAAGGCTGGTAAGCCCCTCTGGGCAGATGAATGTTTTTTCCGTTGTCGAGACACATGTCCTGCGCATTCAGGCTGTCAATATGCTCCAGGTTAACAATATAGGAAATCCCCACTTTCACAAATTCAGGATGGGCAGAAAGCATCCCGTAAATCTCCGTCATGGTCATGCGCAGCACCGCCTGCCTTCCGTCCGCCAAATTCATGCACTGGTACCGCCCCTGTGCCTCGCAGTATACAATGTCATTTAATGCCACCCTGCTTATTTTCCCGTCTATCCGCAAAAGCAGGAATTTTTTCTTTTCCTCCTCCATGTGCAGGAATATCTTATCCAACACGGGAAACAGTTCCTTCTCCGAAACGGGCTTCACAAGATACTGCACGGCATCCACGCGGAAAGCCTCCAGCGCATGTGCCGTGGAAGTGGTCAGGAACAGGATTCTCCCGTCGTTTCCAAGCTCCCGGAACTCCTTTGCCACCTCGGTTCCCAGCTTTTTTGGCATATAAATGTCCAAAAGCAGCAAATCTGGCAGGAAATTCTTCTCCCTGACGGCAAAAAGCAGTTCTTCCGCATTTTGAAACCGTTCGATTACCAATTCGTATTTTGGATTCCTGTTCCGATAAACATTCAGCATTGCTTCCGTTTTGTCCAACTCTCCTGTCTCATCATCGCAGAGCGCTATCAGACACATCTTTATCCCACCGTTTCCCAGCAGCTTGTTTCCAAACACGCTGCTGCTAATATTTTTTTCACCAAAAACGGATTCCCCGGCCGTTTTTCCCCATTATAAAATATAATTATATGTATTTTTACATTTAAAGTCAAGGGCGCCCTTACGGAAGCGCCCATGTCCTTTTCCGGCAGTTAAATAATAATGCAGACCATTCCGCCATTGCTGTCGTTCACGATTTTCTGCATCGTCTCCTGCAGCTTCATCTGGCTTTCTTCCCCAATCATGGCAATCTTACCGGAAATACCGTCGTTTACCAGCTGTTCCACCGTCTTGCCAAAAATGTTCGTCTCCCAAATCCCTTCCTCACTCGTTCCGGCATCGGAAATATAGCGTATCAGGTCTTCCGCCTGTTTCTCCGTACCGACAATGGGCGAAATCTCGGTTTCGATATTTGCCCGGATCATATGGATACTGGGGCTTTCCGCCTTGATTTTCACGCCGAATTTGTTGCCATGCCGTATTACTTCCGGTTTATCCAGCGTGATTTCATCCCTGTCCGGCGTCACCACGCCGTATCCTTTGCAACGTACCGCTTCCACGGCATGGAGCACCTTTACGTATTCCCGTTTCATCTTTGCCATATCCCGCAGCACATTCAAAAGCTGGTATTCACTGGTGATGCTCTCTCCCACCAGGTCGCTTAACATTTCATAATAATAAGAATCATCCACATCCAGGGAAACCGCCACGCAGCCGGTCGCCAAATCCACGCCGTCCACCTTGCATTTCCTTATGTATTCGCTTTCCAGCCCGATACCGCCGTCCGCCACATCTTTCACGCATCCCAGTCCACCCATCAGCGCCTTGATCTGCTGGATGATGTCTGCTTTCATCCTATGGGTATTCGGAAGCATCTCTACCCATTTTGGCATATAAAATTCTATCATGGTCAGAGGAAATTCATAAAGGATTTTTTCCATAATGTCATGAATATCCTCTTTTTTCAATTGTTCACAATTTACCGGCATGGCGCTGACCTGATATTTCCGGCTGATTCCTTCCGCTAATTTCACGGCTTCTTCCGAATAAGGCTTTTCCGTATTCACTAAAACGATAAACGGTTTATGTATCTTTTTCAGTTCCTGAATCGTGCGTTCCTCCGCAGGCACATAATTTTCCCTCGGTATCTCACCGAAACTGCCATCGCAGGTCACGACGATCCCGATGGTGGAATGGTCGTTGATCACCTTACGCGTTCCGGTTTCCGCCGCCTGGGTAAAGGGAATTTCCTCCGCCGACCAGGGTGTCTTAACCATCCGCTCCGCATCGTCCTCAATGTGCCCGGTGGCCCCTTCCACCATATAACCCACGCAGTCAATCAGCCGGACATTTACGTCAATATCCTCCCCCAGTGTGATTTTCGCCGCTTCCTTCGGGATGAATTTCGGCTCCGTGGTGGTAATCGTCTTTCCGCCGGAACTCTGCGGAAGTTCATCCTGTGCACGTACTTTTTCATGTTCCTGCGTCATGTAAGGCAGAACCATGATATCCATGAATCGTTTGATAAAAGTGGATTTCCCCGTTCTGACGGGTCCCACCACACCCATGTAGATTTCGCCTCCTGTGCGGAATTGTATATCTTTGTATAGGTTATGTGTATGTACTGCATCCATACGAAGTCCCCTTCCATATTTGCTGTTACAATAATATGCCTTGGCAGGGGGTTTTATTCCCAGGGACCGTTAAGAAATCACTTTGCGGGACGCCCTCTATCGGCATCCATGCCGAATCGGGCTAAACCGGACCTCCCTGTCCGTTTTCCCTTAGATTTCCGTATTCTGCTAAGAAACTCCCGCCGAAAACGAAGCACGGAAAATCCCGGGACAGGCAATCCCGCTGCCGCCACCCCGCAAAACACTCCCTCCCGTGCCGGGTAAAAAACGGTGTAATGCGACATTTTTTGATATCCAGCAAAAGCCGGGCAGGGGGCCCCGCTCCCGGCTTTTGCGTCCGCACTCACCCCCGAACATAACATTTCAGGCTGAACTGTTATCCATTTATTTACAATGTGTCAAAAAATTCTTTACATTACAGGGTTTGTATATTATAATTTTTTCACTATAATATATTATGGAGGTTAAACAGCTATATGAAGAAAAAAATCTTTGGCCTACTGGCAGCACTCATGCTGGTTGTGCCGGCCTTACAGGTATCCGCAGGCGAACTGCCGGCAGGTACGTCAAATTTAAGTTATACCTTTGAAAACGTCGATGGCGGGGAAATAACCACGACAAGCAACGGAAAACCCAAGATGGTAATTCTTTTTAGCCATACTTGCGGAAACTGCAGAGCGACATTAAGCGGCATCGCATCCAGCAATTGGGTGAAAAATGATGACATGGACATATGTGCCATAGAGTTTAACGGTGCTTCGGTGGAACAAGTGAAAGACTACCGGGAAGCAAATTGCGCAGCAGCAGACGGATACATACAGTTTGCAGCCGATTCTGCCGGGAATGCATGGTCTGCCCTGTGGGATTACGCAGAGCATTTGGGCGTAGGGAACACCGTACAGTTTCCTCTGATTTTCGTTGTAAACGCGGACAATGAAGTGCGTGGTGTATCCAGCGGTTATATATCCGCTTCCGATTTGGAAAGCAACTATCTGCCCCTTATAAATTCCACACCGGAAAACCCGGATGATTCCCAGAATCCCGGCGATTCCGAGAACCCGGACGATTCCCAGAACCCCGATGATTCCGAAAACCCGGACGATTCCCAGAATCCCGGCGATTCCGAAAACCCGGACGATTCCGAAAACCCGGATGATTCCCAAAATCCCGGCGATACGGACCGCCCGGACGACTCCCAGGATTCCAATGACTCCAGGGATGATGATTCCGATGATTCCGACAATGCACCCGCATCCAATGAACCTGCGGTACGCAAAACCCCCGGTATGGAATATGCGGAATACCTGACAACTACGGCACAGACCCTCTTAAACACAAAAGAAAAAGAAATTGTGATTAACACCAAAACATGGACATGCTTTAACCGTACCATGGTGGACGCCATCAAAAACAGGTCGGACGTAACGGTAATCGTAAATTATGTTTACCAGGGCAAACCTTATGTACTGACGATTCCCGCAGGCACGGATTTAACCCAGCTTGTGGATGAAAACGGATTTGTAGGCTTCCGGTACATTGAAAAAGTCCTCAATGAAAAAAAATAATTCCGGCAGCATATGTTACCGGAATCCATAAAGGCATAACCTATCAAAAAAACCGTTTCCATTCTTATCCAAGGTTTCACGACCTTTGGAATGATGGAAACGGTTTTTTCCTGCCACACTTTTTCCTGCCGGTAAACGGCTACGCTTTGTAAAGAACCCTCTTAAAATTCTTCTTTCCCCTCTTTAATACGATACCGTCACCCGTAAGCTGCCCTTTTTCAAAAGAAGCCTTAATATCCGTAATTTTCTCCCCATCCACGGTAACGCCTCCCTGCTCCACCGCACGGCGCGCTTCGGAGCGGGACGTTACGAGACCGGAAGCCACCAGCATGGTCAGGATGTCGATGCTTTCTTCCGTAAAATTCTCATCCTTCATCTCGGCGGTCGGCATGTCAGCCGCATTTCCACCGGTAAACAGCGCCTTTGCGCTTTCAAGCGCCCTGGACGCTTCTTCTTCCCCGTGTACCAGCTTGGTTAATTCAAAAGCAAGGATTTCCTTCGCTTTATTCAGTTCGCTTCCCTGCCATTTATCCATTTCGTCAATCTGCTCCAAAGGCAGGAAGGTCAGCATACGGATGCAGTTCATGACGTCTGCGTCAGGCAAATTCCTCCAATACTGGAAAAATTCAAAAGGAGACGTCTTATCCGGGTCAAGCCACACTGCCCCTTTTTGTGTCTTTCCCATCTTATTCCCTTCGGAATTCAGCAAAAGCGTAATGGTCATGGCATAAGCATCCTTACCCAGTTTACGGCGGATTAATTCCGTACCGCCCAGCATATTGCTCCACTGGTCGTCACCGCCAAACTGCATGTTGCAGCCGTATTTCTGGTATAATACATAAAAGTCATAGCTCTGCATAATCATGTAGTTAAATTCCAAAAAACTCAGCCCTTTTTCCATCCGCTGTTTATAGCATTCCGCCGTCAACATACGGTTCACGCTGAAATGTGCCCCCACTTCCCGGAGCACTTCAATATAATTTAAGTCCATCAGCCAGTCCGCATTGTTTACCATAAGCGCCTTGTCTTCCGAAAAATCGATGAATTTACTCATCTGTTTCTTAAAGCAGTCACAGTTATGCCGGATGGTCTCCGGCGTCATCATGCCGCGCATGTCGCTCCTTCCGGAAGGATCGCCCACCATCGCCGTTCCTCCACCAATCAGCGCAATCGGCTTGTTTCCCGCCATCTGAAGCCTTTTCATCAGACAAAGTGCCATAAAATGCCCCACATGGAGACTATCTGCCGTCGGGTCAAAGCCGATGTAAAACGTAGCCTTACCGTTGTTCACCAGTTCCCTGATTTCCTCCTCATCCGTGAGCTGCGCAAGCAGCCCCCTCGCTTTCAGTTCTTCAAATACTTCCATTTTTCTCTCCTTTCCGTTTCATGCCATCTTCCTGCACTTTACCATTTCCTTTTATGGGCGTCCTCCACCCATGCGCCGCCTTTGCGGCACATTTCCTCTGCATGGGGCTGTGCATAAAAAAAACGCCCTAACCAAATAGGGCGGGATAAACCGCGGTACCACCTATATTCACAAACGGCTCACGCCGCCTGCCTCAGCAAGTACGGTCCTCCGCTTCCTTCCGCCAATACGACAGAACACTTCCACGGACAACGATACTCCTCCACCATAACGCGGGGAAATACGTCACAGCCTACTAGGGATACACCATATATGGAATATGCCGGTGTACGGTCCCATTCTGCCATGCAGCTCCCGGATGTATTCATAAACAGATTCCCCTGCACCTCTCATCTGCCGGTTACTTTCTGTAGGTTCCCCTGCTTACTACTTGTTCCGTTCCAAGCCTTTTATTTTTTGAATTAACAGCATTTTAACTTATTGTTGGAAATTTGTCAACGGATAATTTCCCAAGTTTACATATAGTAACAGTTCGGGTTAAACGGTTATTTTTACATCCCTCATTTATTCACCATCAGCTTCACCATCGCCTGGTTCAACCCATCCACCGTCAGCTTATACATGGGAAAGATATTTTTTATGGCGGTTTCCGCTTCCCTCCACGGGGCATTGCCCGGCGCCATCTTCGGATTCATCCAGACAATTTTCTTATAATGTTTCTTCATCAAAAGCAGCCAGTCCATACCGGACAGCCCGCCGTTTGGTCCCCTGTAATTTCCCGTAGTGGAATACAGTTCCTCCGGCGCCATCGCCGCATCCCCAACGATTATCACTTTATAATCACTGTCCAAATTGCGGAACATCCATTCCGTGTCAATCCAGTCGCCGTTTTCACACTCCGGCGTTTTATATAATTTACTGTAAATGCAGTTATGGAAATAGTAAGTCTTTACGTCCTTATAATGGTTGGACTTATGCACGGACTGGAACAATTCGTTTAACAGCGTGGTATACGGAATCATCGTACCGCCGGAATCCATGAGAAGCAGCAGTTTCACCGAATTTTTCCGCGGCTTTTCCATCACAATCTGCAGGCATCCGCCGTTGTTGCATGTCTTATCGATGGTGCCGTCAATATCAAGCTCCGTCTTCGGGATATCCAGTTTGGTGGAAAACTGGCGCAGGCGGCGCAGTGCCTGCATAAACTGGCGGTTGTCAATAATCTTGTCGTCCCTGAAATCCCTGTATTTCCTGGCGCCCACCACGGAAAAGGCAGACTGGTAACCGGTGGTGCCGCCCACGCGCACTCCGCCCACGTTTCCGCCCGTATTTCCGAACGAAGTCTTCCCCATGGTACCGATCCAGTAGCTTCCGCCGTTATGCTCGCTGTCCTGGTCCTTTAACCGCTGCCGGAACTTCTCCTCCACATCTTCCTTATCAATCTGGACTTCTTCCATCCGGTTTAAGTGGTCCCTCGCCTCCTCATGGGCGAGTTCCATCATGTCGGATTTGTCCAGCCAGCGCAGCATTTGGGACGTGATTTCGTCATCCGACTGGATACCTTTAAACTGCTGTTCAAAGGCAAGGTCAAATTTATCATACTCCGTCTCGCTTTTTACGAGAATCATCCTCGCCACATAATAAAATTCCGTCAGGCTGCTTCCGCAAAGCCCCTTATCCAAAGCCTCCTGCAGCGTCAGCCATTCGCTTAACGTCACATTCAGCCCCTTTGCCTTTAACGTATCAAAGAACTTGACAAACATTCTTCCTGCCTTTCCGCAGACTGCCGTTCCTCTGCCCTATTGCCCAATTCTGTCCCGCAGGCGTTTCCATTACCTGCCCCATTCATTCCCTTCCTACCTGACACTTCCCCTGACGGTCTCCAAATCCTCGTCCTTCTTCACGATAACACCCACAAAAGGCAGCTCCTTTTTAATTTTTTCCAACGGAATCCCGCCGATTTGGAGTGCATTGACCCAGTCAATCAATTCCGAAGTGCTCGGTTTCTTACGCACGTCTTTCAGGGAACGAATCCAATAAAAGACATCCATCGCATTCTTTAACAGGTTTTCTTCAATCCGCGGGAAATGGGTCTTCACGATTTCCTCCATCAGTTCCTCATTAGGGAAATCAATATAATGGAAAATGCACCGGCGCAAAAATGCATCCGGCAGTTCCTTCTCCGCATTGGATGTTATAATAACAATGGGTCTGTGCTTCGCCTTCACGGTCCGCTTCGTCTCATGAATGTAAAACTCCATCTGGTCCAGCTCCCACAACAGGTCATTGGGAAATTCCAAATCCGCCTTATCGATTTCGTCAATCAAAAGCACCACCTGTTCCTCATCGTCAAAGGCTTCCCCCAGCTTGCCCAGCTTAATGTAGCGGGCGATGTCGTCCACGCCTTCCTCGCCGAACTGTCCGTCATAAAGTCTTTGGATTGTATCATAAACATACAGCCCTTCCTGCGCTTTCGTCGTAGACTTAATATTCCAGATTATCAGCTTCTTCCCCAGCGATTTTGCCACCGCCTCCGCCAGCATCGTCTTCCCCGTTCCCGGTTCCCCTTTAATCAAAAGGGGCTTCTGCAGGGCAATCGCCACATTCACACTCGCCATCAGCTCCTCCGAAGCCACATATTCCGCCGTACTCCCAAATCCCTGTTTTACTTCACTCATCCTTCTCCTCTTTCCGCGCCTGTCCTGCCGCACAAAATATTTTCCGCCTATTCCGCGTGCCTGAAAATCCCATCCCGCTGCTAAAACACGTCTCACGGAACCGGCACGCTCCATGGCTTCATTATAACATTCCAAAACAAGTTATACAACATCATTCTCCCTTGCCAGGGGAAATCAGTAACCGTTCAGCCTAAAATGTTATGTTCGCAGGTGGGGCTTTCTAATTGTTCCCGAAGGGTGGTTTATGACTAAGGCGGCGAAACTCCTCACTTTGTTTGTCAGACAACGCCGCCTAATGCGGTCATAAACCACCCTTCGGGAACAATTAGAAATACCGCCATTTTTTGAAACAGGTTTTGAACAGCTACCGGCAGGGACCCCCAGGGTGGCAGGGACAAAGCGGGCAGGGGGTTATGCTCCTGGCTTCTGCTGGATATCAAAAAAATGTAATGCGTACACTACCGTTTTTTTACCCAGCACGGGAGGGAATTCTTTACGGAGCGGCAGCAGCGGGAGTGCCTGTCCCGGATTTTCCGTGCTTCGTTTCCGGCGGGAGTTTCTTAGCAG
>CAJUMD010000082.1 GCA_910587275.1 uncultured Kineothrix sp. | reverse complement strand
AACAAGAGCTTGCTGTCAAGCTGAACATCGTACGACAGACAGTTTCTAAATGGGAGCAAGGACTGTCAGTTCCCGATTCTGATATGTTAATCTCCTTATCAGAAGTGCTTGAAACACCTGTAAGTATACTGCTGGGAGAAACTGTTATCGAAACGGAAGCTGATACTTTAAAAGCTATTTCAGAAAAATTGGAGGTGATAAACTTGCAACTGGCACAAAAGAAAACTACAAGAAGAAAAATTATTCATTGGTCGCTTATTTCGTTATGTGCAATCATAGTAATGGTTTTTGCAATCTTATTGGAATCAGAAAGCTCTTACTTGGGTTGGAATTATAGTGACCCAGAAACCGCTGTTCTTGGAGTGGCATTTCACTCATTTGAATGGCTGTTTGTCAGGGCAGCGCCGATTATCCTTATTGGTGCAATCATTGGAATTTTCTTAGCACGGAAGAAAGAATAAAATTATCCTGCTTTTGGGGAAAGGTTTGGACTTTAAGACTTGGGGGATGTAATGAGCTGGAAAATCAACTGAGTTGTGGTGAAAGACCTTTCCCATTAGAACTCCCGACAAGACGGATAATCAGATTTTGATTTCCTCCTATGGCTGCTCATATCAGACGGCAGATATAGAGTTTGGCTTTACGCTGTCAAAGGCACGGGACAAGGGGCATATCCATAACCACATCATATTTTGCGCGGTTGATTTTGCGACACACCGCAAGTATGTTTCCAACTGGTATTTCAATCAATCTTCCAAATGTATAAATTTATACGGCCTTCATTTATGGAATGGAATAGGATGTGTTTATCTTTTTTTTATGCTTTTTTAATTGCAACAGGAAGAAAATGGGAGTAATATATAACCCTGTAAATAGTTAACGTTGTTAAGTGTTTTTTAACACAGGAAGATAAGGGAAGAACATGGATACCGGTATCATACAGGAAAAAGTACTAAAAACAACGGACCGTTTTCATAAAATACGGCTGGAATGCCTGCTGCCGGATCTTTCCAAACGGGAGTATGAGCTGCTTGCGGTAGTCCAGGATTACATGGACGGACATTCCGGCGGAAGCAGTGGAAATGATGAAAAGAATGGGAACGGCGGGAGCGGCAGGAATGGGAGCGGAATCTGTATTTCCGGGCTTGCCGAGAGGCTGCAGGTATCGTCTCCTGCGGTATCGCGGATGGTCGGAACGCTGGAGGAAAAGGGGTATATAGGGCGCGGCACCGGTAAGGAGGACAGAAGGAATACCTATATTACCCTGACGGAAAAAGGAAAGGAAGCGAAAGCGGCATCGGAAGCCGCGCTGTGCGGACTGATGGAGCGGGTGACGCTCCGCATGGGGGAGCGGGATATGGAGGAACTGCTCAGGCTGTGGAACCGGCTGGCAGATATTATGGAAAAGGAGCTGGAGACAAAACATGTTTAAGATTTTAAAGTATTTGGGCAAATCCAAGGGGGCAGTCGCCGCCATTTTGGCACTTTTGGTTCTTCAGGCATATTGTGACCTTGCGTTGCCGCAGTATACGGCGGATATTGTGGACGTGGGAATCGGGCAGGGCGGCATCGAATACGGGGTGCCGGAACGGATGCGTGGGGAAACGTTTGAAAACGTGCGCATGTTTATGACGGCGGATGAGGAAGAAGTCTTGCTTGCCGCTTATGCCGCAGACGGGGACGGTATTTATGTTCTTGGAAAAGATGCGGACAGGGAAGCGTTGGCGGCGGTAATGGAACTTCCCATGGCAATGCTTGCCGTGCCGGGCACTTCGGGGGACATGGATTCCGTCATGGAAAGCTACGGGGAAATGAGCAGGTCTATGGTATCCCAAATGGCAGTGCAGTCCGTAAAAGCGGAGTATGAAGCGTTGGGAACGGACATTGCCGCCGTGCAGACCCGGTATCTTTTGCACAAGGGCGGCCGGATGCTTTGCCTGTCCGTCCTGATGATGGCGGCTTCCATCCTGGCGGGGCTTTTGGCGGCGAGGACCTCGGCGAAAATCGGACATGATTTAAGGGGAAGCCTGTTCCATAAGGTGGTATCTTTTTCCGATGCGGAGATGGACCGTTTTTCCACCGCTTCGCTGATTACCAGAAGCACCAATGACATCCAGCAGATACAGATGGTATCCGTGATGCTGCTGCGGATGGTTCTTTATGCCCCCATCGTGGGTGTGGGCGGTGTACTGAAAGTCGTAAATACGCGGACGGGCATGGGCTGGATCATTGCGGTAGCCGTAATCGCCATTATGGTTTTGGTTGGGCTCTTAATGGCGGCCGCCATGCCGAAGTTTAAAGTGATGCAGAGCCTTGTGGACCGGTTGAACCTCGTTTCCAGGGAAATCTTAACGGGGATTATGGTCATTCGCGCATTCAGCAGGGAAAAATTTGAGGAAGAACGGTTTGACGGGGCAAATAAGGAGTTGATGGGAACGCAGTTGTTCACCAACCGCGTCATGACCGTCATGATGCCGGCGATGATGTTAATTATGAACGGTATAACAGTGATGATTGTATGGTTTGGGGCAAAAGGCGTGGATTTGGGAAACCTGCAGGTCGGTGACATGCTGGCGTTCATTACTTATACGATGCAGATTGTCATGGCATTTTTGATGATTACAATGATTTCCATAATGCTGCCCCGTGCCGGCGTGGCGGCAGAACGTATCGAAGAAGTGCTGGCAACCGGAGTGACCGTTTATGACAGGGAACAGGTGAAGGACGGGGAACTGGAACATGCAAAGGGCGTACTGCGTTTTGAACATGTCAGTTTCAAGTATCCCGGGGCGGATGAAAATGCGCTGGAGGATATTGACTTCACCGCCAACCCCGGGGAAACCACGGCGGTGATTGGAAGTACGGGCTGCGGGAAGTCCACGTTAATCCGGCTGGTTCCCCGTTATTATGATGTGACGCAGGGGCGCATTACCATAGACGGCGTGGATATCCGTGACCTGTCCCAGCATAAACTGCGGGGGATGCTTGGGTATGTACCGCAAAAAGGCGTGCTATTTTCGGGGGATATCGAGTCCAATCTAAAATTCGGGGGGGATTCCATAACCGACGGGGATATGGAAGAAGCGGCGCGGATTGCACAGGCAATGGAGTTTATCGACAGCAAACCGAAGCGGTTCCAAAGCGAGATTGCACAGGGCGGGACTAATGTATCCGGCGGGCAGAAACAACGGCTTTCCATCGCGCGGGCGATTGCCGGGCATCCGAAAATCTGTCTGTTTGATGACAGTTTCTCTGCATTGGATTACAAGACCGATGTGGTACTGCGCAAAGCGCTGCATGATAAATTGTCCGATGCCACGGTGGTAATCGTGGCACAGAGAATCAGCACGATTCTTCATGCGGACCGCATTATCGTACTGGATGACGGGAAGGTGGCAGGTATCGGTACTCATAAGGAACTGTTGGAGCACTGCAGCGCTTACCGGGAAATTGCGCGTTCCCAGTTATCGGAAGCGGAACTGAAAGGAGACAGGGTATCATGAGCGGACAAAGCAGGCAGCAAAGGGGACCGCACGGACCGGGGCATGGCATGATGCCGGGGGAAAAGGCACGGGATTTTAAAGGAACCCTGCGCAAAATGATAAGGTATATGGGGGCTTACCGTTATGCGTTGATTGCGGTAATGGTGTTTGCGGTAGGCGGTACGGCGTTTAACATCATCGGACCGAAGGTTTTAAGCCGGGCGACTACGGAGCTTTTTAACGGGCTGATGGCGAAAGTGGCGGGAAACGGGGGGATTGATTTTGGGAAAATCGGCAGGATACTGCTGATTCTTTTGGGGATTTATATCCTAAGTTCCTGCCTTTCGTTCATACAGGGAATGATTATGACGGGCATTTCCCAGAAAATGTGCTACCGGTTCCGTAAGGAGATTTCGGAGAAAACAAACCGGATGCCATTGGAATATTTTGAATCGAGGACCGTGGGGGAGGTGCTTTCCCGCATTACCAACGATGTGGATACGCTGGGACAGAGTCTGAACCAAAGTATTACGCAGCTCATTACGTCGGTGACGACAATCGTGGGCGTTTTGGCAATGATGCTTAGCATCAGTCCGCTCATGACGTTGATTGCGCTTATCATCCTTCCGGTATCCGGCGCCCTGATTGGGCTTTTGGTGAAATTTTCCCAGAAATATTTTGTGGCACAGCAGAATTACCTTGGGAAGATTAACGGGCAGGTGGAGGAGGTATACGGCGGCCACAATATTGTCAAGGCGTTTAACAGGGAGGAGAAGGCACTGGAAGAATTTAACGAAACCAATGCGGTGCTGTACCGGTCCGCGTGGAAATCCCAGTTCCTTTCCGGCATGATGCAGCCCGTCATGATGTTTGTGGGAAACTTGGGTTACGTGGCGGTGGCGGTCAGCGGGAGCCTGCTCGCCATAAAAGGGACGATCCAGGTAGGAGATATCCAGGCGTTTATCCAGTATGTCAGGAACTTTACCCAGCCCATTACGCAGGTGGCGCAGGTGTCCAACATGCTTCAGTCCATGGCGGCGGCCGCGGAGAGGGTGTTTGAATTTTTGGATGAAAAAGAGGAAGACATGAACGTGGACCATGCGGCCAGCCCGGAGAAGATAAAAGGAAGTGTCCGTTTCCGCCATGTACGGTTCGGCTACAAGCCCGATAAAATGATTATCCGTGATTTTTGCAGTGAAGTGGAACCGGGGCAGATGGTGGCAATCGTCGGTCCCACCGGGGCGGGGAAAACGACGATGGTGAAGCTGCTTATGCGTTTTTATGACGTAAACGGCGGAAGCATTGAGCTGGACGGGCATGACATACGGGAATTTAACCGGAGCGAACTGCGGGAAGGATTCGGCATGGTACTTCAGGATACCTGGCTGTTTAAAGGGACGATAACGGAAAACATCCGTTATGGCAGGCTGGATGCCACGGACGAGGAAGTAATCGAAGCGGCGAAGGCTGCCCATGCCCACCGGTTCATCCAGACCCTTCCCGGCGGATATCAAATGGAGCTGAACGAGGATGCCAGCAACGTATCGCAGGGGCAGCGGCAGCTTCTGACCATCGCCCGCGCCATTCTTGCCGATAACCGGATTCTGATACTGGACGAGGCTACCAGTTCCGTGGATACGCGGACGGAAGCGCGGATTCAGAAGGCGATGAATAACCTTATGAAAGGGAGGACCAGTTTCGTCATCGCACACAGGCTTTCCACGATACGGGATGCGGATTTGATTCTGGTCATGAAGGACGGGGATATTATAGAACAGGGAAACCATGGGGAACTGCTGGCAAAGAACGGGTTTTATGCGGAGCTTTACCATTCCCAGTTTGAAGAGGTCACGGCTTAGAGCGTGTCCGAACATAAGAAAAGACGGAGGCTTGGTATGTATAAATTGTTGAAAAAGGAAGGCAGGGCGAAGCGCGGGGAATTCCATACGGTGCATGGGGTAATCCAGACGCCGGTCTTCATGAATGTGGGTACGGCAGCGGCTATTAAAGGGGCGGTGTCCACGGAGGATTTGGAGCAGATTAAGACGCAGGTGGAACTTTCCAATACTTACCATCTGCATGTAAGGCCGGGGGATGAAGTGGTGAAGAAGATGGGAGGACTGCACCGGTTCATGTCATGGGAGAAGCCCATCCTTACGGATTCCGGCGGGTTCCAGGTGTTTTCCCTGGCTTCTTTAAGGAAAATCAAGGAGGAAGGCGTTTATTTCCATTCCCATGTGGACGGGCGTAAGATTTTCATGGGACCGGAGGAAAGTATGCGCATACAGTCCAATCTGGCATCCACCATTGCCATGGCGTTTGACGAATGTCCTTCCAGTAAGGCGGACCGGAAATATGTACAGGATTCCGTGGACCGGACTACGAGATGGCTGGAGCGCTGCAGGAAAGAGATGGAACGGCTGAACGGTTTGGAGGATACCATCAACAAAAACCAGCTTTTGTTTGCCATTAACCAGGGCGCGGTTTTTGATGATATCCGCATGGCACATGCGAAACAGATTGCAGGGATGGATTTGGACGGTTATGCCATCGGCGGGCTGGCGGTCGGGGAGAGCCATGAGGAGATGTACCATATATTGGAAGAAACCGTTCCCTGCCTTCCCGTGGACAAGCCCACTTACCTGATGGGGGTAGGTACCCCGGCGAATATTTTGGAGGGCGTGGAACGAGGGGTGGATTTCTTTGACTGCGTGTATCCCACGAGAAACGGCCGTCACGGGCATCTGTATACCAACCGGGGAAAAATCAACCTGTTTAATGCCAAGTACGAACTGGATGGGAGACCGGTGGAGGAAGGATGCGGCTGTCCTGCGTGCAGGCGTTATTCCAGGGCGTATATCCGTCATCTGCTGAAGGCAAAGGAAATGCTGGGGATGCGGCTTTGCGTACTCCACAACCTGTATTTTTACAACACAATGATGGAGGAAATCAGGGATGCATTGGATGCCGGGGAATTCGCGGCATACAAAAAACGGAAGCTGGAGGGAATGAACGGATAAAGGGGGGGCGCAAAAGCCAGGAACGGGATGCCCTGCCCCGGTTTGTCCCTGCCGTCCTGTGCTCCCCTTGCAGTCAGGTTTGAACAGCTATCGGCAGGGAAACGCAGGGCGGCAGGAACAAACCGGGCAGGGCGTACCATTCTTGTTTTCTGCGTCCGGTGTTCGCTCTCACCTACGAACATAACATTTCAGGCTGAACTTTTATGAAAATGGCGGAAAAAACAGGAAAACATTTGACAATGCGGCGGGGGCATGATAGATTATAGGTAATGAAAAGCGTCAGTGCTTTTGCGGCGATAGAGAGGAGCTACCCGTCCCGACTTTGCGGGCAATAGAAATACAAAGGTCATCTCTGCCTATGGAATTATCATAGGACTGCTCCCAGAATTGCAATTCAAAAAAGAAATGTAATGCCTGAGCCTAACAGCTCAGGCTGTTTCTTTTTATGTACACGGGCACCCCAAGGAAGATGCCGGCAAAGCTGGCGGGTGCCCGGCGCGCGAGTAGGGAAGATGCCCTTCCCTACTCGATTGCACAGCCCCGTGCAGAGGAATATGCCGCCAAGGCGGCGCACGGGAGGAAAGAAGAAACGGCATATAAAAAAATCCTTTCCATGCGTCCGTTTCCGAACACAACAATTCAGGCAAAACTGTTATCCGGAAAATGGAAAATAACAGAATTGGGGCTTGTCTTATGGCCAGAATTTGTGTATGATGGGTAATAGGGTATTTTTTGGGAAGGAAAACAGACGATAATAGGAGGAATGACAAATGGGCATTTTATTGACGGAATCTGCGGCGGCAGAAGCGGGAGCAGGCGTCGGAATGGGAATGGTATCGATAATTTATATTGTCGTGATTTTTGGCGCTTTTTATTTTTTCATGTTCCGCCCGCAGAAAAAAGAACAGAAAAAGATAGCTGTCATGTTATCTGCGCTTGAAATAGGGGACTGCGTCCTGACAACCAGCGGATTTTACGGGATTATCATTGATATTACGGACGACACGGTTATCGTGGAATTTGGCAATAATAAAAACTGCCGTATCCCCATGAAGAAAAGCGCCATCACGGAAGTCGACAAGCCGGAACCGGTGGAAAGCAAGAAAGAAGGCAAGAAGTAAGGGAAGAAGTAAGGGAACACGGGTTAAGGTTGTGAAAAGGGTCTTGGAAGTATTCTGCCAAGACCCTTTTCCGTATTTTGCCAGGTTATTGCGCATCGTTGGTATAAGCCCTGTCCACCTGTATCACCGCATAATGGTTTTCGTGCCTTTTATGGATTTGTGAGCTAAGGTATTCTACGATTTCCCCGCCCTGCGCCCGGTAGCCGAAGGGAACCACGATGTCGAAGATAATGTTCGTATGGGTGGGGCCTTTTACGATACGGAAATCATGGAAACGGATTTCGGGGTATTTTTCTTTTAGCAGGCCGTCCACTTCACGTTTTATCCGGTTCGTCTGTTTATCATTGGTAATGACGGGGTCCATATGTATGACTGCCTCGCAGTGCAGTTCGTTTTGAAGGTGGTGTTCGATGTTGTCGATCATGTCATGGAGGGTTAGCAGGTCACCGTCGGCGGGAACCTCGGCATGGAGGGATAGCATGACGCGGCCCGGACCGTAATCATGGACAATCATGTCGTGGATGCCAAGCACATGCTCGTATCCCGTAACAATGCGTTCCACGCTGTGCACAAAGCCGGGATGGGGAGGCTGTCCCAAAAGCGGGCTGATGGTGTCCCTGGCTGCACAGTAACCGGCGTAGAAGATGAATAATCCCACCAGTACGCCGCAGTAGCCGTCAATGTCCAGCCCGGTGAAATGAGCGGTAACGGAAGCCGCCAGTACCACCGATGTGGCAAGGGTATCGCTTAAACTGTCGGTGGCGGTGGCTTTCATCGCGGCGCTGTCTATTTTCCCCGCAACGGAGCGGTTATAATATGCCATATACAGCTTTACCCCGATGGAAACCGCAAGGATGCCTGCCGTGAGCAGGCTGAATTCCACCGGCTGCGGGTGGAGGATTTTATCCACGGAAGAACGTACCAGTTCAAACGCCATGATGAGGATGGCAATGGATACGAACAGCCCCGACAGGTATTCGATGCGCCCATGCCCGAAGGGGTGGTGGGGATCCGGTTTCTGTCCCGCCATGCGGAAACCGACCAGCGTAATGAGGGAAGAACCGGCATCGGAAAGATTGTTGAAGGCATCGGCGGTGATTGCAATGGAATGGCTGAGGAGCCCTGCAAGGAATTTCCCAAGGAAAAGCAGGAGGTTCAGCCCAATTCCGACGCTTCCGCACAGGACGCCGTATGCCTGCCGCACGGCGGGGGAGGAAGTGTCGTCCCCGTTTTTTATGAATAACTTTGCGAGTAATGATATCATGTTCCTGACTCCTTTTCTTCCGTTTCCCTGTATCATACACAAAATCTTGGGGGAAAGTCAAGATACCTATTGGATTTAGCCGAAAGTAGGTTAGAATAGTAGGCAATGGACGAAAAGCGGGACAAGGAAAATACGGTATGAAGTTTTATAAAAACCTATATGTTGGGGAAAGTATTAAGAAACCGAATAAGGTGAAGTGGAAGCTGCGGCATGGCGCAGGGCAGTTTAAGGTGTATGTCATTGCCCTTGCGGGCGGGGACGACCAGCTTGAGATATACCACAGCGCTTTTTTGAAACAGCCGTATTACAGGAACCACCCGCCTTACATCATCGGGATAGCCGGAGGATACGGGGAAGCGGTGGACATGGTGGTGGAGATGACGGAAGCGGCCCTGAAGGAAACGGGCAGCCCCGATATAAAAAAATATTTGTTTCCGGAAAAATGAGTAAGGGGTATCTATGCTGCATATATTATTATGGATGTTAAAAATATTGGGAATCCTGTTGGCAGCCCTGCTTGCCGTTTTGTTGTTTGTGTTCGTCTGTGTGCTGTTTGTTCCCGTCCGTTACCGTATTGCGGCAGAGGGAAAGCTGGGAGGGGAACAGCCGGTCCGTGTGGGGGTGAACGTCAGTTGGCTGCTCCATATCATTCGTGTGTCGGCGTTTTACCCAAAGAAGGCAGGAACGGATGCCGGGACGGGAATCGGGATAAAAGTACGGATTTTGTGTTTTACCGTCTTTGATACGGCAAAAAAGAAGAAACCGGGGAAAAAACAGGAGAATAAAAATAAGAAGATTAGAAATAAGAAGAATAAAAATAAGAAGAATGAAAATAAGAAGAATGAAAAAAGGGAAAATATAATTGGGGAAGAAGAACTCCCGTCCATAATTGAAAAGGGTGCCAATGTACCGGAAAGCAGCGAAACCATGCCGGACGCAGGGCAGAAGGAAGACACCGGGCAGGAATGCGGCGGATTTCCGGAATGTATGGGAGACGGTGAAAATAAGGAGGACAAACCTTCGGAACCGGCGCAAGGGGAACCGGAAGACGGTGAAAATGCGGGACAGGAACCGGAAAGCGGCGGCGTGCCGGACGGCATATGGAAAAAACTGAAAGCCTTTTACCTGGCATGGAAACGTCTGCTCCTGCGGTTGTCTGCCGCTTTGAAAAATATGGAGTACACAATAAGGAAGATTTGTGGTAAAATAAGGAAGATTGCGGATGATATCCAATATTATACGGAAGTATTAAAAAGCGAAACGTTCCGCGGCGCATGGGAGATATCCAAAAAACAGCTCCTGCGGATAGGGCGGATGCTGCGTCCCAAAGTGTGCAGGATTCGTTTGCTGGCAGGAACGGGTGATTCGGCGGGGACGGGACAACTGCTTGCTTTTTACGGAATACTGTATCCTTTGGTCGGGAATCATGTTTCGGTGGAGGCTGATTTTGAACATAAGGTGATGGAAGGCGACCTGCTTGTGAAAGGCAGTGTGACAATGTTTGTGTTTTTATTGGCAGCCTTTCAGTTGTTTGTGAATAAGAATATAAGAAGGCTGTTGAAAATGTTAAAAAAGGAGGATATGTAAATGGCGGAAAATAATTTTGCGGGAGTCATAGAGTCTTTGATGAAGGGCATGAACGGTGTGCTGTCCACGAAAACGGTAGTGGGCGAGGCGACGCAGGTAGGGGATACCATCATCCTGCCTTTGGTGGACGTGAGTTTCGGCGTGGGTGCCGGGGCAAGCTCCGCGGATAAAAAGAGCGGCGGGGCCGGAGGTTTCAGCGGGAAAATGACGCCCAGCGCGGTTTTGGTCATCAAGAACGGTACTACGAAATTAGTGAATATCAAGAATCAGGATACCATGACGAAAGTATTGGATATGATTCCGTAACTGGTGGATAAATTTACAAAACCGGAAGAAAAGGAAGAAATGCCGGACGACGAAACGGTAGTCGATATCGCTTTCCCTGACGAAAAGAAGGACTGACGGGAAAAAACAGGTATTTTTTGCAGGGCAATCGCATAGAATATAAAAAAGAGGTATAAGTGGAGACGGGTTGCATGAAAAAAATGATAGGTTTTATCGCTTTTTGGATTGCGGTAGGCATGCTGCTTATGCTTTTTTTTACCAGCCGTCTGGTCGGTTTGGCAATATGTGCCCTGCTTTTGCTCATCGGATACAATTTTTATTACTGCGGTTAACATGGAGGATGCCGGAACGGAAGTCGGGGACGGAATAAGGGTGAGGTAAGGATTGATATGGAATTGGATGTAACGTTGTCAGGAACCGGTAAAACCGGCAAGGAAAGGATACGGAAAGAACTGGCGGACCGGGGACGGACAAGCATGAAAGATGAAATCAGGATGCCCAAGAAGCCGGAAGCGGCAGAAACCGGTGAGGACAAGCAGAATGCGGCCGGAATAAAAACAGAACCGGAAGCGGTCAGGGTTCATACGGAAGGATTCGCAGCAGCGGCCGGAACCCCAGGGGACATGCTTCAGACGGATATGCCCAAAAACGGGCAGAAAGATTCGGAATACGCAGGCGGTGTTCCAAGAGAAGAATCGGGAACCGAAAAAGCGGGCAGCCAAAAAGAAGAAGACAACCCAAAAAAAGAAGACAGCCCAAAAAAGGAAAAAACCTGCAGTACGGAGAACGTAATCCGGGAAGGATCGGAAGAAGAACTCCGCGCCCTGAAAGCATGGCTTTTTAAGGAGAACATCCGCATGGAAACCCTGCGGAAGGAAATGGAAGAAGAAAAAGAGCAGTTGGCGCGTGACAGGAAGCGGTTTGCGGAAGAAAGCAGGGCAAAGGAAGGAAGCATAGAACAGGACAGGAAGCGTTTGGAGCAGGAAAACCGCTTTTTTGACCAGAAAATGAAAATCCTGCAGGGCGGCTTCGAGCAATTGGAGGCGGACAGGCGCCAGTTCCGCAAAGAGAAGGACAAGTTTGATGCCTGCAAGGAAGTGTACGGCGAAAAGCAGGATGTGTTTAAACGTTATGAAGTAACGGAAATGCTGTTCCGCGGCGTGAACAGTTTCCTTGCCTTGAAAAAGCGTTATAAAGACCTGATTAAGATGTTCCATCCGGATAATGTGGCAGGAGACCATGAGATGGTGCAGTTGATTAATAAAGAATATGAAGAACTGAAAAAGGCTTATGAGGTTGGGAAACAGGCATAGATCACAGGAATTGGGGGGAGAAGGGGGATTTAAGGAAGGAAAAAGCAGGGGCGCAGCAAAAAGAGAATAAAAAAGGATGCGCTTGGCGACGCAGTTTCCTATAAGGGAAAACGACAATAAAAAAAACAGTCGAAAGACTGTTTTTTATGTGTCTGTATTCATGCGGACAACGGGCAGTAAATGTAACTGCACGGATTTTCGGTTAAGCCCTCTCTACTTTGCCGGACCTTAAGCAACCGGTACAAACGTGCATCCTTTTTGCGTTGCCATTCACCATGCATTTTACCCTTTTTACATTTGCGTGCCAAATTCTGTTTGTTTTTCTATTGGAATGGCTCACGTTGTGTCCAAAACTAACGCCCTTACCACAAATATCACACTTTGCCATCTTTGCACCTCCTCGAATTTTATACTCACAACATTTGTATCATAGCAGAAAAACCAAAGGATTGCAAGCATAATTTTTAAGCAATGGAAAATTCTTTCTGTATTTGCATTTATTTCAATGATATTTCTTGTTTCTTTCCATAAGAGCGGTTATAATATGCTATATATGTTGGATAGAATAAAATTAAGGAGGTAGGATATGAGAGCATCTTCTATGGATACCCATATGGGAAATATAGCGATTGACAGCGAAGTGATTGCGCAGTACGCCGGAGCGGTTGCCATGGAATGTTTCGGAATCGTCGGCATGGCAGGGGTAAATGTGAAGGACGGTTTGGTGAAGTTGCTTAAGATGGACAGCATGACAAGGGGAATCAGGGTAACGTTAAACGGCCATAAACTGACGCTGGATTTCCATGTGATTGTCGCTTACGGCGTGGGGATACTGGCGGTGGCGGATAACCTGATCAGTAACGTGAAGTATAAAGTGGAAGAATTTACGGGAATTGAAATTGAGAAAATCAACATCTTTGTTGAAGGTGTAAGAGTGATTGATTAAGGAGGATTTTGTTGTGGCTAATACAATCGACGCTAAGATGTTTGCCAAAATGTTCTTGGCCGGCGCAAAAAATTTGGAAGCAAAGAAAGAATGGATCAATGAACTGAATGTGTTTCCCGTTCCGGACGGCGATACGGGTACAAACATGACACTGACCATTATGTCTGCGGCAAAAGAAGTATCAGCATTGCAGAATCCGGACATGGCTTCCCTCTGCAAAGCAATTTCTTCCGGTTCTTTAAGGGGGGCGAGGGGAAATTCGGGGGTCATCCTTTCCCAGCTTTTCCGCGGTTTTACCAAAGGGGTCAGGGACTATGAGGAAGTGAATGTGGGAATCCTTGCCGATGCTTTTGACAAGGCGGTGGAAACCGCTTACAAGGCTGTCATGAAGCCGAAGGAAGGTACCATCCTTACGGTGGCAAAAGGCGGCGCGAAGAAAGCAAGGGAGCTTGCCGACAACGGGGAAGAAGATATCGGCGTATTCTTTGGCGAAGTAATCAAGTATGCGGATGAGGTACTGGCGAAGACACCGGAGATGCTTCCGGTCTTAAAGCAGGCGGGCGTGGTGGATTCCGGCGGACAGGGTCTGATGCAGGTATTAAAAGGCGCTTATGACGTATTTTCCGGTAAGGAAATCGACCTTACCATAGCGGATGCCAAGCCTTCGTCCACGGGCAGTATGCAGATGAATATGGAGGTACAGGCGCAGGCGGACATTAAGTTCGGGTATTGTACGGAGTTCATCATTATGCTGAACCGGAATTTTAATATCAAACAGGAAATGGATTTTAAGGCGTATTTGGAATCTATCGGCGATTCCATTGTGGTGGTGGCGGATGACGATGTGGTCAAGGTACACGTACATACCAATGACCCAGGACTTGCCATCCAGAAAGCGTTAAAGTACGGTGCGCTTTCCAACATGAAGATTGACAACATGAGGCTGGAACATCAGGAGAAGCTGTTTAAAATGTCGGGACAGCAGACGAAAGCTGCGCCCAAGGAACAGGAGACGGAAACGCCCAAGAAGGACGTGGGCTTTATCGCCGTTTCGGTGGGTGAGGGCATTAACGAAATCTTTAAGGGGCTTGGCGTGGATTACATTATCGAAGGCGGGCAGACCATGAACCCCAGTACGGCGGATATGCTGGATGCCATTGAGAAAGTAAACGCGGACACGGTCTTCATCCTGCCCAATAACAAAAACATTATATTGGCGGCAGAACAGGCGGCCCATATGGTGGAGAATAAGAAAATCGTGGTGATTCCCACGAAGACGGTTCCGCAGGGGATAACGGCGGTCATCAATTATGTGCCTGATTTGGGCGTGGAAGAAAATACGGATACGATGATGGAAGAAATCAAGGCAGTCAGCACCGGACAGGTAACGTATGCGGTACGGGATACGGTTATCGATGATAAGGAAATCAAGCAGGGCGATTATATGGGCATCGGCGATGCCGGAATCCTGTCGAACGGTACGGATATGTCCAAAGTGACGCTGGAAATGGTGGAAGATATGATGGACAGCGACAAGGAGCTGATCAGTATCTACTATGGCGCGGAGGTTACGGAGGAAGCGGCGCAGGCGCTTGGGGATGTGCTTGCCGGGAAATATCCGAAATGTGACGTGGAGCTGCAGTACGGCGGACAGCCGATTTACTATTATATCATTTCGGCGGAATAGGTCATATGGGAAGAAGCGGGCAGGGGAAAATTTTCCCCTGCCCGTGTGCCGGAAACCCGTCCTTTTTTAAAGGCGGAGGGAGGAGTAAAAGGAGGCCGGATGGACGCAAAGACGCAGATTACGGAATTAAAAGGGATTGGGGAGAAAACCGCAAAACTTTTCCGCAAGGTGGAAATCGGGACGGTGGGGGATTTGTTACGGTATTATCCCCGTGATTATGAGGAGTTTAAGGAACCTGTGGCAATTTCGGACTGTAAGGCGGGGGAACTTTGTTCCCTGCGGGCCTGTTTGGTGGGAAATATTACGGTGAAGAAGGTACGGAACCTGACCATCTTAAACTTTGCCGTCAAAGATGCGGGCGGGCAGGTTTTTATGTCGTATTTTAATATGCCGTACGTGAAAAACATCTTAAAGAGGGGATTGTTTTATATCTTCCGTGGGGTAGTGCACGAAAAAAACGGCAGGTTGGTCATGGAGCAGGCGAAGATTTTCCGGCCGGAGGAGTACTTTAAGCTGACCGGCATTTTGCAGCCGAGATATTCCCTGACGGCAGGACTGACCAACCATGCGGTATCGAAAGCGGTGAGGCAGGCGCTGTCTTTGTATGAATTTCCGCCGGACTATCTGCCGGAGTGGGTGAAGGGGGAAGCGGGGCTTGCGGATTACGGGAAAGCGGTGGAAGACATCCATTTCCCGCCGGACCGGGAACATATGCTGGCCGCGCGCAGGAGACTGGCGTTTGACGAATTTTTCCTGTTTCTTCTGATGCTGCGTAAATGCAGGGA
>CAJUMD010000081.1 GCA_910587275.1 uncultured Kineothrix sp. | reverse complement strand
TAGCCCGATTCGGCATGGATGCCGATAGAGGGCGACCGTAGCCAGTGACAGCCTTTCACATTCTGCTTAGAAACTCCCAGCCGAAATAAGTGCACGGAAAACCGGGACAGGAAATTCCGCTGCCGCCGTCCCGCAAAATTTTCCCGTCCGTGCGTCTGTCTAAACATAACATTTCAGGCTGAACTGTTACCATTACACCATTTTTTACCCAGCACGGGAGGGCTTGCCAAACCCTCCGGTTTCCCTTACAATAAAACCAACAGCCCCGCTGCATACAACGGGCATCCAATACCAAACGGCATTCAGGAGGTGTGCTCCCCATGTATCATTCCAAAAAAATCGGCGTATTTATCTCCCATATATTCGGAACCTACCAACAGGGCGTCTGCCAGGGAATTATTGACAAAGCGTTGGAATATGGCTATACTACCGAAATTTTCACGTCGCTGGACGGGGAAAATCTCGGTGCTTATGAAATCGGGGAAGAAAGCATCCTGCGGATTCCCAATTATGAAAGTTTTGACGGTATTATTTTCGCTTCCGATACCTACATATCCACCGACTTAAAACACAAAATCCTGGACCGGTTAAAGACGCTCTCCTGCCCCATTGTGGAAATTGCCGTAACGGACAGTCATTTCCCATCGGTTTCTTTGGAAAACAGCTCCATGGCAGGGGACCTGACGGCGCACTTCCTCACCGTACACCATGCCTCCCGCGTCTGCTACCTGGGTTGTTCGGCAGAACCGTCTTTTTCGGATTTGCGGGAAAACCATTACCGGAAAACATTGGAAAATTACGGGAAAACACCGGGAGAATACGATATCTGCCACTGCGGCTACGACCCCTGCGCCGTAAAAGAGGCGCTTGCCTTTTTCTGTCAGGCGGGTACGCCGGAAGCCGTAGTCTGCTATAACGACCGCCTTGCGCTGCTGTTTACTGCCGCCGCACTTGCCGCAGGGTACCATATCCCCAGGGACATCGCCCTAACCGGCTGCGATGATACGCCGGAAGGACACAGCATTTCCCTCATGCTTACTACGGTTTCCTTTCCGGTCTATGATTTGGGCGCCGCTGCCGTCGGGAATCTGCTTACCCTCATCCACGGCGACAGACTGCCCGCCGTTACGTTCCTTCCCGCCAAACCGCTGTTTGGCAATTCCTGCGGCTGTACCCTTTCCGAAAACGCCAGCTCCGTCTTCTTCCTGCAGGAGCAGACGGCACGGATTGCGGCACTGGAAAATTCCATCCTTGGCTCTATGAGTATGTCCTCCTCCCTGCAGCACGTTACCGACCTGGACGGCGGAATGGACCTTTTGGAACAGTTTGTACGGAAAATCGAACACTGTAAGGAATTTTATCTCTGCCTTTATTCCGACTGGGATTCCGTTTCCAGCCATATTCTTGCCCTCACGAACAACGAAGAAGCACCGGCGGACCGGAATACCGTTTTATTAAAGTTTGCACTGAAAAACGGGAAACGGATGCCGGAATGCAGCTACCGGAAGAAAAACCTGCTGCCGGACTATATTTACGACAGCTCCGACTGCGCTTATATTTACATTCCGTTATTTTTTGAAGAACGGGAATTCGGCTATCTTGCCCTTGCCTATGAAGACAATCGGATTGATTTCCATTTCCGTCCCGTACAGTGGCAAAGCAACATCAACCAAATGCTGCAGGACATCTGCGAAGCCAAAAGCACGGCAATGCTGGTAGACCGTTTGGAAAATATTTACATGAAAGACGCCCTGACTTGTTTGAACCCGTTTTTTAAAGCCCTCTCCGGGTCTTTCCGGCATTCCGTTTTATCAACGCTTTTTCCGCCAACTCTTTTGCTGTCTGTTGATAA
The DNA here is from genome assembly GCA_910587275.1 of uncultured Kineothrix sp. Taxonomy (GTDB): domain Bacteria; phylum Bacillota; class Clostridia; order Lachnospirales; family Lachnospiraceae; genus Kineothrix. Next base: position 13,756 of record CAJUMD010000081.1, on the reverse strand, counting down.
TTTGATTATAGTTTTTTTGACATTTGGATAAAATGCCCCAAATTTTACAAAGGTATCATTTTTTTAGTAGCAGATTGTATGAATGGAATGGGGCGCCAGCACCGTCCCGATTCCGCAGCCTGCCTCCCTTACCGTTACGGGAACTTCTTTTTCCGTCTTATTCAACAAAACAAGCACTCTTTCCCCGTCCGGATTCCGGAAAGCCACCGTTTCCACCGCATCGCTGTAACGGGTTGTCCCGATTCTTACCGCCCCGGGCGCGATATAACGGCTGAAATGGCCGATGTAATAGTACATCAGGCGTTTTTCATAAGTGTTATTTTCCGTGTCGCACAGGATGGGGGCTGCGCAGAAATTGCCCACATGGTTCGGTCCCCCCTTTGTATCCAGAAACAGGTTCCAGTCAAGGGACGCGCTAAGGCCCGCATTCAGGTTCCCCATGATATCATGGGCATACATTTCCGCCCGCTCCACTTCTCCCACATCCGCAAAACGCGAGTACTCCACGCATCCTTCCGTAAAAAACACCTCTTTGTCCGGATACATCTTCCGTATGATTCCAACGGACTCAAAGTGATCCCCGGTATACCAGTGGACGGCAGCGCCTTTTACATACCTGCCCGCCCCTTTTTCCGTCTCCACCGCTTCCATTACCTCATGAAAACGCTGGAAGGCTTCTTCCTTATTATGGTCCCAGACAAAAATACCCACATCCGAAAGACCCGCCTTCTCCAGTGCCGGCCCAAGGTAATCCCGCACAAAAGCCGCTTCCTCCTCCGAAGTATAAATACACGAATCCCAGGTCTGTACCGCCATGGGTTCATTCTGCACGGTCAGGAAACCAACCGGTATTCCGGCTTTCCGATATGCATTTATGAATTTTACGAAATACTCCGCCCAAACCGGATAATATTCCGGCTTTAACTTCCCCCCATGGTTCATTTCCCCGTTTGTCTTCATAAACGCCGGCGGCGACCACGGGGAAACCAAAAATCCCATAGGTTCCCCGCATTCTTCCTGCGCATCTTTAATCAAGGGAATGATTTCCTTAAAATCACGGGCAATGGAAAATGTCCCAAGCTGTCTGTCCCCGTCTTCCACATAGGTATAGTTTCCAAGGGAAAAATCACAACTGTTCATGGTAATCCGCCCCAAGCGGTAGCTGAGTCCCTCTTTCCCGAAATATGCCCCAACCAGCTCTTTCTTCTTTTCCTCTCCCATTCCGGCATAATTGTGCGCCGCGCTTTCCGTAAACGCCCCGCCAAATCCCCGGAATGTCTGGTACTTCACTTCCGGGTACACATTGACCACATGCATACAGTCCTGTACCGGAACCGCCTCATGCCACGACTCCTCCCAGTATTTCTCCGCGTGGTAATCCGTCACAATTTGTTTCATCTTTCCTGCTTTTTCCATGGAATATTCCTTTCTGCTTTTTACCGCTTCTTATTTACTGTTGTTTGATTTTATGGTTTGGCACGTTTTTAAGGAACCGGCATTAACCGAGCAGGATTTCAATCCGTTCCACACGCCCTGCGCGTACGTCTTCCGCAATCCTTCCGCCGGCATACTCCGCCGCCACGTCCACTTCGTTTCCGTTCTTATAAATAAAATGCATTCCCTTTACCGCATACCTGCCCGGTATGTAATCCTTTTTTTCCTCCATCCGGTATTCCACGGCAATCTCCCCAAGCAGTGTGGTTCCGACCACTTTTTCCTCCGGCACCAGATATTCCGGGATGGCAGGGCTTGGCGCGAAAACAAGTTCGCCGTCTTTTACGTCAAATACCTTCCTCCCGAACATCATGAGCTTCCACATGCTGATAAATTCAATGGTGGAACCGGAAAGCCTTGCCACAAACCCTTTTCCGTGAATCTTTTCATCCGGGTTTTTGCTGCTTACGATAAAAGAGGAATTTTCGTAAATACTTCTTCCGTAAACCTCCGGGTCAAGGAAAGGAACCGCAGCCTTATGGAAATCCTCAAAAAATTCCTCATACATGCCGCTTCTTAACAGTTCCAGCAGATACTTATACTCCATATGCAGCCAAACCGACTCATTTTCGAGCCAGCCCGGCGTAAATGCCCGCGCCCTGCCAAGCTCATAGGAAGTATCTTCCAACGAATCGTTCACTTTATACATGGACAGCTTCCGGTCATACAGACCGCTGTCTTTGACGTTTTGGTAAAGCTCCTTCTTCACCTCCTCCGGCAGCCTTAGTTTTAAATACCGCACGGGACCTTCCAGGAATGCCGGAATCCGTTTTACCTCAAACCGCAGCGGGCGGATACCGTCCGCTTTTTTTTCATATTCCGGCACTTCATAGGAAAAATACGTCGGACAGATACTGCCGCCAAGCCGGCATGCCTTTTCGATGCCATGTTCCACCACGGATTTCCATTCCCGCAAAACCGCCGCCAGTTCCGTGCTCCGGTATACCGTCTTCTTTCCCGAAATACCCGCAAACGTTTTATCCCGGTACTGTTCCTTCACGTCATTGATACGGTTCCAAAACGAAAGCACTTCCCCCTCTCCTGCCAGGTTTTCTTTTTCCAAACGTACCACTAACTGCAGTCCGTCAACCAGACTGCCCAGTTCTTCCGTCACCGCCACGTCTTCTGGATACCGCTCCAAAGCGGAAACCGTATAATCCAGCATTCTCGCCAGTTCATACGTTTCTGCCATGGAAGAACCGAAGATTCCGGGCAGTCCGTTTAACGCATCATACCATCCCGGTTTGCCTCCCTCCATTTCGATTCCCATCCCGTAGGCATCCAATGCCGCAAATTTCGTGGCGCACAGCAGCAGCAGCTTTTCCATCAGGGTCACATGCATCACTTCGCCTTTTCCGAATGCCGCGCGCACCAGCTTTTCTTCCGTATCCCGCCTGCTGCCCTCATCCAGCGCATGATACTGGCGCAGCCCGCCCGCAGTTTCCACATAACGTTTTTCCCGGCGGTTAATATTTATGCCGGACAGGAAATAGGTATAATCTTCCTCATACAGCATTTCCTTTTCCAGTTCCGGGCAGATTTCCAGATAATCTTCAATCAAATCCAGGTTGTAAGTCCAATGGTCGCTCCAATAGCCCTCCCCGAAATTGCCGTTTACCATACCGTCCGCAAAATCAATGATTTGGTAAAAAAGGGATTCTTCCCATGTACCAAGCACGGCATCCAGTTTTGCCCACAGCGCGCCCGGCGTAAACGGGGACGATACAAATTCCGCCAGTTCCTTTTTGGCTTCCTCCTCCATATCCCGCAGCAGTGCCTGCGCCTTCTCCCCGTCCAGCCGGTAAGTCAGCTTCTCCACGCCCAGCGGATTATAACCGTCCAACTGGATCAGGCTGTAAAATTCCTTTATGTTCTCCCTGCCCACGAACGGCGCAAAGAACGTATCGCAGCGGCGGTTCTGGTTCACGTCGCGGAAGTTGCCGTTTCCCTGCGAGAAATATTCCGGCAGCATGGAAAAATAATTATAATCCCGCTCCAAATCCCCGTGTTTCCTTGAAAATACATAGTACAGCTTGTTGTTTCCAAGCGGTACCGGATAACCGCCCCGCAGCACATTGTCCATGTAGGTATATTCGCAGTAAAGGTCAAAGCTCTCCGAAGCCGTTTTGGTGGCTATACCGCTGCACAGCCCATCCATCAGGCATTCCGCTTCTTCCCTCTTTCCTTCAAAATATATCCCGTCCCGCTTTTCTTTAAGAAAATGCCGGATATCCTCTTTTTTCCCCACCTGTCCGATGACTTCATACAAAGTAAGCGCCCCGCCCGGCTCCAGGTTCTTGTGCGTCCCGTAAAAACTGCAGGGCAGGCGGTTCATCGTAATCTGCTTTCCGCCGTACACGCCCTCAAGCCCCCGTTGCGCAAACCGCACCGCCTTCCGCAGCGAACAGTCATACCCAAACACAACTTCCGCGTCCACCACCGGCTTTAACAAAATACCGTCCTCCAAACAGGCAAACGAAAAATTTCCGCCCTCATTGGTTACCGTTACCTTACGGACAAGCGCCCCCACTTTTTCTCCCGGCAGGGTAAAATAATCCACCTGCACGGACAGTTTTTCGTCTTCCAGTTTCTCCCGGACGGAAAGACTGTTCTTGCCGATTTCCATTTCCTGCCCTGCGCTTTCTTCCAAAAAGCACTCCATGTACTTTCCGTCTTTCCTGAGAAACGTACGGAACCCTGTCCGTTTGACGTTTTGGTATGCTTTATGCGCCGGTTCAAATTCCATGATTGCGTGGTCTTTGTTCTCCACGCCAAAGCTGGCCACGCACTGCCCGCGGTTTACATAATAACACCAGATGGGAATCCCGCGGATGCCTGCAATTCCAGGCAGGAAACTGGCAAATTCCGACTTTCTTCCGTAATCTTTCATGATAAACTTCTGCTGTCCCCGTTCCATCGCTAACCTCTTTTCTGCGCCGCCGTCTTCTGCATGCCTGCAGGAGCGGCGGCAGCGCGGAACCGTCCTGCATATGGCACTGTTTACTTCTGATTCGTTTTCAGGCATCCAATACAATTTCTATCTTGTGTATTTCCTGCATTCCGCCGGAAAGTTTCCCAATGTCTTCTTTGGACAGAAGCGCCGCCGCTTTTACGCTCCCGTTTTCTTCCCGCAATTCCGTAAGCGGCAGCTTCCTGTCCCCCATGACTGCAGACCGGATACGGTAATGTCCGTATTCCAAATGCTTCGGGTTTTCCATAAGAATACGGAACCTCTTATTGGCAAACATAAGCTCCGCCCCGGCTTTACCTTCCCCGTCAAACTGCTGCCCCATCAGGGCGGGACAGATTTCCAGGTTCCCGTCTTTTCCCCTGATACCGAATACTTCCGTCAGAAACGTAAACAGATACCAGCTTGCGGCTCCGGTCAGGTAATGGTACATCCCGCGTCCCTCCGCGTTAAAATATTCCGGGATACCGGGATAAATTTTACTTGTCCCAAACTCCATGGCAGTATCCGCCAAAGCCTGCAGCGCCTTATATCCCTCCCGCGCAAACCCTCTTTGGTACAGCGCGTTTGCATACATGACTGCCATATGGGAGAAAGCCGCACCGTTTTCCTTTTCCCCATAGGCAAAACCGAACATCCTTCCCAAATCCGTTTTCAGTTCGTGGAAGTCGGTATTGAGGCGATAGCCACCAATCCGCTTTTCGTACAGGTATTTATCCGCACTCTTTGTTATGCCGCGAATCTGTTCTTCCGTCGCCGTGCCCCCCATAATGGCAAATACCTGACCGGTCAGCATCATGCGCACCCCCAGGGCGTCTTCCCCTTCCACCTGTCTGCCATGGTTGTCGTAATAGCCGTTAAACCACCCGTTTCCTTCCCGGTCCGTCACCCATTCCGTCTGCCGGATATGCCCTGCCATCCATTCCGCTTTTCCCCTGATATTTCCGGCAAGCTCCCCGGCGTCCAGGACAGCGGTTTTCCCGCTTACGGTATGACGACATGACGCGCCGTACTGTGCGAGCACCCGTATCTTTTCTTCCCTGCTGCCATACTTTTTCTCCTCCATGCCCAACAGCTGCAGCATTTCTTCCGCCACGGGCACTTCCTTACTCCCTGTCTTTTCCGCATAGCGCATGATACAGTCCGCAAGCTCCCGCAGGTTGCCGGCATAGGCATTGGTAAACGCCACGCTTTCGCCGCGCTCCTGCGCCATATCCAGCGCGTCGTTCCAGTCCGCCCCCCGCAGCCTGCAGTGGTTATGTTCCCCGGCTTCATAAAAAGCGCACAGATTCTGCAGCAGCAGGTGTTCCAAAACCGTCCCGTAATATACGGCGCCGTCCGCATCCTTCTGCCGGCTGCCGTATGCTTCGTCCCACTGCACGTCCAAGGCAGAGCCGCGCTCCACCTGGCGGTCTTTAAAGTACGGGACTTTCTGCCCCAGGATTTCCACGTCGCCGGTCTGCTCCATATACAGCTTAACCGTCAGGAAAGGCCAGACGCCATGGTCCATCCATACGCGGGTAATGTTATTCCTGTCCGCAATAAATTCCCCCTGCCCGGTGCCTATAATCGTGGCATTCGTCCCGTCCATGCGTACCCCGCCGAAATTGTCCAAAAGCATCTGCCGCACGCCTTCCGGATTCATTAAAAGCAGCGCCAGGCAGTCCTGCCATAAGTCCCGCCATCCCCGTCCGCCTTTTCCGTAGTCATGATGGGGAAGGAAAGAACAGCCGTATATTCTCCGCAGCATGGGCTGGAAACCTATCCAATGCATGAATTGGTCAAAATCCCTGTTTCCCGTATGGAACCGGATGTTAATCTTCTCCTGCCAACAGGCTTTCATTTTCTCCAATGCCGCATCCGCTTTTCCTGCCGTCCGGTATGCTTCCACGATTTCCGTGATTTCCTCCGGTTTTTCCGTTGCCCCTGACAGAATGGTAAATGAAACGCATTCTCCCGGTTCCAGCTTTGTCCTTGCAAATTTCAAACCGCCGACCGCTTCCTTCCCGTCCATGCATACGCCGGAAGGAACCCCGCTGCGGTTTTCCGTCACGGCCCTTGGCGCGGTATAACTCCCGCCTTCCCCGGTAAACTCCCCTACCGTCGGAAAGAATGCTTCCGGCACGTTTCCCTCCCCGATCACGCCGCAGACAAAGTAGCAGACGTTATTTTTCCTGTGCCCCCGTTCGTCAAAGGACAGAACCGGCGTCACCGTCACGCCTTCCTCCCTTGTCCGTATACGGTGCAGCAGGGAAGTCACATGTCTGTGGTCGCGGAGGTTGTCGGCGCTTCTTGCGTAAATGGGAACCGCCGCTGTGGGCGTAAACGTAACCGGACGGTCCGTAATGTTTTCCAGTTCCACCCGCATGATTTCCACGTCATATTCCACCGGCACAAAAGCAGTCACCACCGCTTTCATCCCATATTTCTCCGAGCTGCGCGTAACGCTCTGCCACATGGGTCCTGCCGTCATACGGCTTTCCTCCTGCTCCCCGGTAAACTTCGCCAGTTCCGCTTCCGCCGATGCTCCCGTTGCCGACCAGTTCCCGACCCCTTCCACATGGCACCAGAAATTCCTTGTGGAGCGGTTGTTATGCAGGTTTTCCACGCTGACAGGCTCCAGTAAAAATTCATTCTGGCTGCGTTTGCTGTCGCCGCCGAAATTAGGGGTCAGCACGCTTTTTATCCCGTTTTCCCCTGCCACCGGAAAGTACTGGTAACTGTAATTCTCCGGCATATCCAACACAAAAGTTCCTTGTCCGTCCAAAAAATGATATCTTTCCATCTTTATCCCTTTCCCTTTTTGTTTTCTTAATTCTAGTAAAACGCCGGACGGCGTAAAAGGTATCTTTTATCAGTTTGGTATCTTTTTTTTATTTTGCTGCTTTGAGTACCCTTGCGCATAAAAAAACCTCCTTAAACCGGAAGCAAAGTTCCGTTTAAGGAGGCCGCAAAACCTCTCGTTCCTTATATTTATTCCCCGTCCTCTTTCCACCTTTCCACGTCTCCCGCCACGCTCCGGTACATATCAAACGCCGCACGGTCAAAGCAGCAAAACACCACCCGCATCCCATAATCCGTCTGCCCCGCCAGCCATTGCGTAACCGTCCGGTACGCCACCGGCACCGCTTCCTTTAGCGGATACCCGTACACTCCCGTGGAAATGGCGGGAAACGCTATGCTGTGAATCCCGTTCTCCTTCGCCAAATCCAAAGAATTCCGGTAACAGGCGGACAACTGTTCCCCGTCGGACGGCTTCCCTGCATATACCGGTCCTACGGTATGGATAACGTATTTTGCCTTTAACCGGTATCCTTTCGTAATCTTGGCTTCCCCGGTCCGGCATCCGCAAAGTCTCCTGCATTCCTCCAAAAGTTCCGGTCCTGCCGCACGGTGAATCGCCCCGTCCACACCGCCGCCTCCTAACAGGCTCTTGTTGGCAGCATTCACGATACAATCGCAGCGAAGCCGGGTAATATCCCCGAAATCCAAAAAAATATCTGCTGCTTCCAAATTTTTTTCCGTTCCTGTCTCTCTTTCCATTCCTGTCCCCCTTTCCATTCCGATGCTTTCTCTTTGCTTTCCATACTGCAGCTCCCCTGTTGTTAATATCATTTCCGCAGCTTTTAAGCTATTCCAATTCCGTCTGCGTCCTGTACATCTGCGCATAGCGCCCGTTTCTTTCCATCAGTTCCCCATGGGTTCCCTGTTCGGCGATTTCCCCGTTTTCCAGCAGAAGAATCAGGTCGGAATCGCGGATGGTGGAAAGACGGTGGGCAATGATGACCGAGGTGCGTTTTTCACAGATTTTCAGCATGGCACGCCGGATTTTCTGTTCGGTAACGGTATCCACGGAACTGGTGGCTTCGTCCAAAATCAGGATTGGGGCATCGGCAAGGACGGCGCGCGCAATGGTTAAAAGCTGCCGTTCCCCCTGCGACAGTTCCATGCCTCCCTGGGACAGAACCGTATCATACCCCTGCGGCAGTCTCCCGATAAAACCGTCCGCCTCTGCCGTCCGTGCGGCTGCCTTCACCTGTTCCGCCGTCGCTTCCGGTCTCCCGTAGCGGATATTTTCAAACACCGTTGCGTGAAACAGCGCCGTATCCTGCAAAACCACCCCAAACGCCTTCCGCAGCTCCTCCATCCGGTAATCCCTCAGATCATGACCGTCCAAAAGAATGCTCCCCGACGAAACGTCATAAAACCTGGTCAACAGGCTGATAACCGTCGTCTTGCCGGAACCCGTGGTCCCTACGATGGCCGCCTGTGTCCCCGCCGGTATTTTTACCGAAACATCCTTTAGCACAGGCATATCCGGCTCATAGGCAAACCACACATGACGCAGCTCGATATCCCCCCTGGGATGCGGCAAAGGAATGGCATCCGCACGGTCCGGCGGTTCGGGCTGCTCATCCAGTATTTCAAATACGCGCTCCGCGCCGGCTACGGCAGTCTGGAAATTGTTGTAAATATTGGAATCTCCACAAAAGGCCGGGTAAACTGGCGCACATAGAGCAGAAAACCCGTCACCAGACCGATATCGGTAATCCTGCCGTTTACAAACAAAACCCCGCAAAGTACCGAAACCGCCACGTACAGAAGGTTGTTAATGACGTTCATAAGGGGCATCAGGTATCCCGAACAGATAAGCGCCTTTATGGACACCCTGCACAGTTCTTCATTTTTTTCCCCGAACTCACGCTCCATTTCCCCCTCGCGGCAAAACGCTTTAACCACCGCCAGTCCCGCAATGCTTTCCTCCACCTGTCCGTTCAATGCGTCAAGGTTCTTCTGCTGCCCGGCAAACAGTTTCCTGGTGCGTTTCGTTACCGCTTTCGTGAGCAAAAAGACCAGCCCGGTACCGGTCAGCGACACCACGGTCAGGAGCGGGCTTAAATACAGCATCATGGCAAAAACGCCCGCCACGGTAAACCCGTATGTCAAAAGCAGCGTCAGGGAATTGGAAATCGTCGTACTGATATTGTCCACATCGTTGGTCAGACGGCTCATCAGCTCCCCATGGCGCCGTCTGTCAAAAAAGGAAAGCGCCAGCGTCTTCACCCGGTCAAACAGCGTCCTGCGTATATGGCATATCACCCGTTGTCCGATGGACGCCATGAAAAACGCCTGCAAAAACCGTACCAGCCAGTCACACAGATACAGCCCCGTCAAACAGGACAGAATCCGAAGAAGCGCATCCCCGTTGCTGACCGCAGTCACCGCCAAGCCCGTCACATAAGGCGAAAGGATGGATGCCCCGGAAGCAAGGGCGGACAGAAGGAGAATCCACCCAAGCCCTTTGCGCTGTCCCCGGGTCAGTCTCCAAAGCCTGCCCAGCGTCCCTTTCATGTTCTTTGGCTTTACTACGGCCCTGCCGCGTCCGGGACGCGAAATCCCGTTTAAATTCGCCGGGGGCACTGCCCCACCTTTTTCAGCCATGCCCTCCACCTCCAATTTGGGATTGGTAAATTTCCCGGTATGTATTGCAGGAAGCCATCAGCTCCCCGTGGGTCCCGTAACCCTGCACGCGCCCGTCGTCCATGCAGAGAATACGGTCCGCCCGCATGACCGTGGAGATACGCTGGCTGACCAGCAGCATGGTCATGCCGCCGCCCATCTTCCGCAGTCCTTTGAGCACCCCGGCTTCCGTGCGGGCATCCAATGCGCTGGTACAATCGTCCAAAATCAGGATACACGGTTTCCTGACAAGCGCACGCGCCAGGGAAATCCTCTGTTTCTGTCCGCCGGACAGGTTCACCCCTCCCTGCCCCAGCAGCGTATCATACCCCTGACCGGTCTGCCGGATAAAGCCGTCGGCACAGGCAGCTTCCGCCGCCGCACGCAATTCTTCCTCCCCGGCATCCGCACGCCCCCAGCGCAGGTTCTCCCGGATGGTTCCCGAAAACAGCAGGGCTTTTTGCGGCACCACGGCAATGGCGCCCCGCAAATATTCCGTATCCATCTGCGTCACGTCACAGCCGTCAATCCATACGGTTCCTTCCACGGCGTCATAAAAACGGGGAACCAGATTTACAAGGGTCGTTTTCCCGGAACCGGTAGCGCCGATGATACCCACCGTCTCCCCCTGTCGGATACGGATATCGATATCATGAAGCGCCTCCTTACCCGCCCCCGCATAGGAAAAAGAAACATGCGCAAAGCGGATATCCCCCGTGATTTCCGGCCGGAGGGGATGTTCCGGCAGACGCTGCGCCGGTTCTTCGTCCAGCACTTCTTTAATTCTTCCGGCAGACGCCGCCGCCCTGACGGCAGTATTCAGCGCATTGGAAATCATCCCGGCGGCAAACAGCACCTGCGTCATATAGTTGACGGAAGCCATCAGCCTGCCGATTTCCGTCCCCTGCCTGCTGCCGGATATCCATAACAGCAGTACGATACCGAAATTAACCGTCAGGTTAATCAAAGGGGAGAATACCGCCATGGTACGCAGCGCTGTCGTATTGGCAAGGGCAAGCCCCCTGGAGGCTTCCCCGAATTTCCCCGCTTCGGTCTCCTCCGCGCCAAACGCTTTCACTACCCGGACGGAAGACAAAAACTCCCCCGCCGTACCGTTTAACCGGTCCAGTTTCTCCTGCACCGTCCCAAAGCGCGGATACCCGGTTTTCATGTTGCCAACTACCAGAAAGGCAACCATAAGGATGATTACCGCCATGACCGGCGCCTGTGCCGGTGTCTGGATTAAAATCAGGAGGATGGCGCCGGTACAGGTAATCGGCGCTTTCACCATAATCCGCATAATCCCGTTGATAAAATCCTGTATCTGTACCACATCGTTGGTAATACGGGTAATGACGGATGCCGGACGCAGCCGGTCTATATTTTCCATGGAAAGCTGCTGCACCTTATGGTACAGGTCACGGCGCAGTTCCTTTCCCACCGTTTGGGAAACGCGGCTTGCAAAACGGCTGCGCATAACGGCACAGACGGCCCCTCCCATGGCAATCCCCAGCATCATGACGCCATACAGGAGAATCTGCCCCGTATCGGCATTCCGTATCCCCCGGTCCACAATAAAAGACATGAACGTAGGCTGTAAAAGATCCGCCGCCGCTTCCATGGTCAGGAAAAGCGTGGACAGCAGAAAGATACCCAAATGCTTCTGAATGTATTCCCCAATTAATTTCATGGTTGTTGCATCCCTCCTTTCGGTATGGCAGTGAACCTGTAATCAGTCAAAAAAAACCACCTGCCGAGAACAGAATTATTATATCATTTTACTGAAAAACGGTTCAAGTTGTTTTTCTTCTTCCATTTAGCGATTGTTAAATAAAGCAAAAACCAAACAAGACAATGTGCCATAAGGATAAGTATATCCTTTGTAATTATTTGTTCAGTGCCACTTGCTAAACTCATAATGCCCTCAAAAGTTGCATTGGACGGAATAAAATTGCAGAATATCAAAGCTAAACCGTCTGCTCCCAGCAAATAGGATAGTAATGGTACGGCAATAAATATTATCAGCACTACCTTGATATAAGCAACTCCAACCATAAGGTTTTCCGCAAATTCTCCTATAAACAACCCGAGCAATGCAGCTACAAATGCTGAAAGAATAATCAGTGCCAACATAAAGAGCGCACTTTGGATTGATAATCGGAAACATATACAGGCTGTGAATATAGCGGACAGACCTCCGCAGACAAAGCCAACAAAAATTTTTTGAATGATATATTGGCTATGTGTCATTGGTAATATTTCATTGACCAGTGCAACGCCGCTTTCCTTTTCTTCTATGATGTTCATTGCATTAAAAGTACATCCCATAAACATTGCAACAATCAGCGTTGCAGCAATAAATATGTTTTGAAATCCCTCCATTTGGTCGGGACGCTCTAAAATTGTAACCGCTATTTCTTCTGCGTTTTCATAATCTCTGTATAATGCAGGAAGTGTATCTGCTGTTTGCCTCCATATATCCATTTCATCACCGGACAGCATTGTTTTAATACCGTTGCTATCAGCTTCTACACCTATAAAGTTTGTAGAGGGATCATTGACAGCAGCAATCAAATCCTCCTTCGTCTTATATTCGGTTACAGCTCCATACCGTTCTAACCATGAGATTGCCCCGGCAGGCAAATTATCCTGTATTACACCAAAGTGAAATTCACTTAGCGTGGAAAAATCAATAGCTCCGATAAAGTTTAGGATAAAAGCAACTATCAGTGGCAAAAGAAAAGACATGATACAAAATTTATCTTTCCGAACACTTTTTAGCTGGTAAATCAATCCTCCCATTGTCAGCCCTCCTTTCCCATTTCTTTCCGAAACGCGATTTGAATAATTATAAATAGGGCGGCAATTCCACAAGCAGAACAAATGTAATAAACAGGGTCAGTTACAGGTGTTCCAAAATAAGCATTTTTTAATCCCATATAAATTTGATAAAACGGATGCCAACCTATCCAAGCCATTTTTATAGAGGTATTCGCTGCCAGAAATACGGGTGCGGCTGCAAAAATAGCAATTACCAAATAAGCAAGTGAAAATTGTTTGAAATCATTTAGCACCATCGTACACCCAAAACCCGCCAATGCCATAACAAGGGACAAGATTGCAGTCTGTACTAATACAGCGGGTAAAATATGGATTGTATCAGCAACCCCTATGTTGAATACAGTCATCAATGCAGCAAATATTAAGTCTGCAAATAAAAAGATAATAATCTTCGATAAAATAAACAGACTCTTTTTCAAGGGAAGAATAGCATGAACGCGAATAACTCCCATTTGCTTTTCTTTGAACAGAACAGATGCAATCCCCAAAAATCCAACAGCAACAATCTCAATAAATAGCAATTCGCAAGTTATTTCTTTCCGCTGTTTTAATTCGGGTGTATTTGCCCCTACTGTTTTAGCGGTATATCCATTATCCGGGTACAAAAGTGAGCGTGCATAGTCAGCACGGTGCCTGTCAACCTTTTCACTCCCATAATAAAGAATAATATTGGGCGTGCCGGAACTGGCATCTATCCCTATGCCGGTTGTATCTGTAACAAGAGCTTGATCTAATTCCTCCAATGATATTACAGGATAAATCAAGTCAGACACTTGCGGCTGTGTACCTTGTGGATCATACAAATATACATGGTACAATTCGGCTTTCATAAACTTTGTATAACCGAAGTTAATAAACAATGTGTAAAGGAGAAGAGAGCCAACCGCAAGCAGAAAAAATTTTCCGGCTATCATCATTTGACAGTCTTTTTTGAATAGAGAAATAAAATTTTTCCACATTAAGACAGCCCCCTCCCCGTATATTGAATAAACA
>CAJUMD010000080.1:9917-16153 GCA_910587275.1 uncultured Kineothrix sp. | reverse complement strand
TCCTCCGCCGCCGATAACAGGCTTACCATGGATTCCGTATATTTATATTCCATTCTGCTGCCCCTTTCCCTTATCCTAAATCACTGCCGCATCATAATTGCATCATTTTTACATACTTTTCCCCAACAACGCCCAAACCGGAATCCTCTGTCAATTCATATAAATCTTCCCGCCGCCTATTTGAATCGTATCATCCATCCGGATACATGCGCCGCCCTGACTGATCATCATGCTGTCCGATGCCGACATGCGGATACCCCCCGACCGGCTGTTCATACTAATGTCCCCTGAGGCACATATCGCAATTTCCTTATCGCTTACGATTCGGATACCCTCATCATCCGAAAGTTCCACGGACATTCCCCGGTTATTCCTAAGGACCAGTGTTTTGGGGGTAAACAGGATTTCTTTCCCCTGCTTATTCTTCCACGATTTTTCGTCCGGGTTCATCCGGCTTCCCGACTCCAAATGCACACAGCTTGATACATAGGCATTCCCTTCCTCCGCATCCGGGAACGTCAGCCTTACTTCATCCCCGGTTTCCGGCATGCAGTACCATCCGGTTCCGTCCGGCGAAGAATATACGGTTGCATAATCAAACCACCGGTATCCGGAATGCTCCTTATTTTCATCCCCCCGAACGCATACCTGCACTTTTGCCCCGGCAACATCCGTCACGTCCGCCTTAAAGGACATGCCCGCAATGCAGTCATTATCCCGCAAAGGAACTATCCCATCCTTTTTGGCATACAGGGAATACACATGCTCCAGTTCCTGCCCGTTTAAGGAGCTCACAATCTTTCCAATCACCCATTCCCTGTTCTCAAATATAACGCAGTCCCCCAAACCGTATACTTCCCGTGAAACGATTTCATATTCCCACCTCCTGTTTCCGCTATTTCTTTGAACCAGCCGGTAGCTGTCCGTAACCATTTCCTCCTTCTTCGGAATATTCCGGTATCCGAAATAAAGTTTTTTGCCCGCCACCGTATATTCCGGGATTACCACCGTGCCCGCATATCCTGCCAGCCGTTTAACAAACTGCCAGTCCGTTTCCCCGTACTGTACCAGGAAACGTCCCGGCGCTTCCTCCTGTTCATCCGGCATAATAAATTTTCCCCCGTCAGGATACAGACAATCCTCCAGTACTTCCTGATAGGTATATCCTTCTTTTTGGAAAGTCCTGGTATGCGGGACAAGATCAAGCAGGAAACTTCCCGTGTGCGCGGTAAATGCCAGCGTATACAGACTATTTTCCCTCTGCATCTCCATTTCCGTAAGAACACCGCAGAAAAATACTTTTTCCTTCCCGTCTTCATCTTTAAGCCCTAACGTCACCCAAACTTCTTCTGACGCCATATTCCTGTATTTCTCTACACAATCCTGCGCTATGACCCCCCGCATCCTTAATTGTCCATGCCCGTTCAGTTCCTTTCTGCATTCCACCTTCTGCAGACTGATAAAACGGAAGGGTTCCGCCGCTAACCGTATTTCCCTCATCTTTGCACATCTCCTTTCCTCCCAACAGACTGTATGGTCTCCCACATCAGGACGACCGCCTTGCCCCAAGCCTTGTAATCCGCATAAGGACAGTTAAAATTTACCATGACTGTATATTTTTCCACCGGGGTCACCAGCATCATATTATACAGGTCCCCGTCCATGGCATGGCTCCGGAAAGCAAACCAATACCCCGCAATCCGCTCCATTTTATTACAGCCGAAAAACCGGCAGTCCGGACGGTCCCTTTTAATGGCCGCTTCCATCCGCAGGCACAGGGCTTCCGTCTCCGCAGGTTCAAACTGTCTTCCAAACAGGTTAAACCCCATGTTTACATCTAAATCCGCAGTCGTCAGCATGAATTGCGGACGGAACTCTGACGGATATTTAATTTTTGCTATCCCTTCCGGCATGATACCCATGTTGTCCGGCAGATACATAAAAAAACAATCCAATATTTCTTCTTTGCGGAAACAGATTATTTTACCGTTTATGTAATACCCGCTCTCAAGACTGCAGTATTGCTTTTTCCTAAGTTCCTCCCGTTTTTCCAGCATTTCCTCATCCAAATACACATCCATCCCGTCTTTTCCTTTCCTTGTACAAATCCATAACTCAAACAGGGTGTACCCACCATTCAGGCACACCCCTCCGTCATACTGCATGTTTTTACTATTAGGCCGGGCATCCCCCTCAATGTTTACCTTATATGACGTGGCTAATTACTCCACAATAATCCGCCGCCGTCCACCGTTTCCACGGTATTCTGCCGCTTCCGTCTTCCCCATTCTCTCCAATGCCGTACACATCTCCCTGAAAACCGTTTGGTTATCCGCCATTTCCGGCAGACATCTTCCGTTTTTCCTCGCAAGGTAATCCGTCAAAATATCCATCGACACCGTCCCCGTCCGGTCCAAACAGAAATAGGCAAACATTACATCCTCCGTCCGGCACCCCTCCGTCCCAAGGATTTCCCTGGCAAACCGTCTGGTTATTGCGGGGGCAAGCGCCCTTCCCCCCACTCCGCCCCATAAAGCGTGTATGTAGTTCAGTGTGTCATATTCCGTTTCCATATCTCCAAAATTCTTATGCACTGCCCTGAGCACAGCGCCTTCCTGCAGCTTATACCTGCATACTTCAAAACCATCCGCATCCAAAGCATCCCCACTTTCCAGCGCCAAATTCATATGGTAACAGACATAATCCGGGGAGGCGGCATCCTTCCCCAAATACATTTTCAGCACCGTTTCCCGTTCTGACGGACAGTATTCAATACTTTCCTCTCCCGGCAGAAAATATATAAAACCCCCGTATTTTATAATGCCGGGTTCCACGATAATCCGGTTTCCTTCCACACGGATGCCGCATCCGCTTATCATCCCATCCCCGTATTCCCGGTATTCCAGTTCCGCCTGTACAAAAGAGCGGTCCCTGACAGCCCAAAGCATTTCCTTTTTGAGGATACGGTTTCCCGCAAAAAGCGGATACAGGTTCTGCATTTCCATCCCATCCTTTCCTTATATATGGTGTTTTATCTGCCCATCACCATGTCCCGTCAAAATAATCCCGCATCCATGCGTCCTTTTCAAACGGGAACCTTTCTTCCCGTCCGACAGCCAGCTTCCCGTCCCTGCGGCAGACCGGCAGGACATGGAACTCCCATTCCAGCGCTTCTGCCCATACAAAAAACCTTACTTCACGCTCCACAATGTCATCCGTGTCTGCCTGGCGGATCTTTCCCCCGTGTCCGGCAGCCAGTTCTTCATATGTGGTTTCCCTAAAACCACCCAACGGACTTTGGCAGACAAACTCATGCCTTACCCGCCCGTCCGGATCCTTAAGGTACAACCGTAACGACAAGTCCTCCATGTTCCTTGAAACCATCCCGTATGTGGCTTCCCTCCCGGAACCGTGTACCAGAATTATTTCTTCCCCACTGTGCGTAAAAGCGGTAATGTCATAAGGCAGAGCAGGAACCCCCGTATGGATGACGGTATCCGCATACCCGTATTTTTTATCCCTGAAGTATTCCAGGACGCCATCCACACATGCCATTTTCAGTCCGTAACCGGCTGCCTGCTTCCCGCCCTTTCCCGTAAAGCGGATGACCTTTCCGGGGACAAATTCCTTCAGGGCATCACGGAACAGGCCGATTTTACATGACTGCCCTGTTAACTTAATTATGGAATATCCATCCGTTTCTCCGCTTTTATACATTTCCCCAAGGAAACGCTGGATAATACCGTAAATATCCGCTTTCAGCAAAAGTTCCAGCTCCCGTACGGTAAGGCTGACCGGCGGAAACTCCTTCCATGTTTCCAAATGCCCTGCATTATACACCGACATTTTCCACTTGCCAACGGGAATCCATATTGCGGCATCTTCATCCACGGGCAGAGAAGAAATAATAATACGGACTGCCCCGGTACTTTCATAAAATACTTTTTTCACCCGTTCCGCCGTTTGGAACAAAAAGAAAAAATTACCCCTGGCTTTCCCGTACCCTTCCCTGCCATTGTCCCGGTATTCCCGGAATCGTGTGGGCAGAAACTCCTCCGCAGCCTGGTACATCTCCGTAAGGTTACGGTATATTCCGGCAGTCCCCTCCTCATCCACAGTACGGTAAATATCCCCTTCAAAATTCCCCAGTATTTCCCCGGCCACGAATCTCCCGTCCCCCCTCAGGCGGTTGACCGTCAGGACTTTCAGGAACTGCATGATGCGGTAAGTCAGGTTATTCCCCCCAAAATCCGTGTCCCCGTTTTCATAGGCCGTCTCAATGCGGATACGGTAAGAAACCCTTTGGTCCCAAACACGGAACCGGC
The DNA here is from genome assembly GCA_910587275.1 of uncultured Kineothrix sp. Classification (GTDB taxonomy): domain Bacteria; phylum Bacillota; class Clostridia; order Lachnospirales; family Lachnospiraceae; genus Kineothrix. The sequence goes on along the minus strand of CAJUMD010000080.1, from coordinate 11,828 downwards.
AGGAGCACAAATCCGTTGTCCCACCCCCGCAGTCAATCACCAAAGCCCTGTATTCTTCCCCGTATGCCATCCTGTTTTGGTTTATCATGTCACGGATGGTACCATAAAGTACGGATACGCCTTCATCCACCATGTCCTCAAGTTCCACCGTATATGACGAAAGGATTTCCGAAAACAGTCTTTGGAAACATGCTTTCTGTTTCACCGGACAGGATATATGCACCCTTTTAACCTCGCATTTAAACCGGTTCCCGGCTTCCCCAAGGACATGGGAAAAATATGCTTCCAGGATATCCTTCCTTTTCACAAATCCCCTTCTCCCTTTCCGGTCCGTAATTTCCTCCTCTTTTTCATAATCCGTAATCCATCTCTTTATGTCATAAAAGATACTGGCATCTTCCCCCTGGCTTCCCGTTTCCCCCATCCTGACGGCATCATACCCAAAGGAGAAACTGACATGTTCCGGCTCTGCGGATAACACACCTGCCACACTGGGCAGCAGCGGGGATTCCTCCCTGCCGGGAGAAGCATCATAAAAAACCGCATGGTTTATCCCGTTTTGTTTTAACCCTATTTCACCGTCCCGGAGACCGGATGCCTGGAAATAGAGACTGTCCAGGTATGCCCCGGCCGTGGTACTGCTGCTGCCGAAGTCTATGGCAAGCGGCAAGGAAAGCGCAGCCGGACGCCTCACTTCAAAATCCGGCAGAGGAATTCGGTACACTTTCATGTGTTCCGGCAGTTTCTGCCGCAGTCCGTAGTAAACCCCGTATACCGCTTCCGAAATCCTCCCGTCCATACAGTACAGGCTGAAATTCTTTGTGCCAGTTTCCCTGCACGGAACAGCAGCTTCCTTAGTCAGGTAAAGGACATCTGTCCTTTCCCCCCATGCCTCCATGTTCAGAATGGTACATACGGTTCCGTCCCCGCTTACCACCAGGGCATTTGTCCCCGCCAGCTCCTTTTCATATGGAACCGTCATGTTATCATAAAACCTTGCCGCAGTCCCTTCCCAAAGGATCACCCTCGGACCGCATCCCAAACCCGGACATGCCTTTTCATCCAGTCTGCTTTTTCTCAAGGCGTCTTCCACTGCCTGCATCCCGCCTTCACGGAACCCGTTTATCAGGAAATACTCCCCCGCACCGCGGTACTTCAAAATTACACGGATGAGTTCCTCTTTATCCAAAGGGTTTATTACCCCCTGGATAATCCTTTCCTCCCTGCAGATTTCCTTTAACTGATAGGTGGTCATCCCCAAAAGGTCTGCTTCATGGTAGCGTTTCCGTACTTCTTTTTCCCCTGCTTTTTTTAGCGTATATCCGTATCTGTCCATCTGCTTGTCTCCTGTCTCCGCTTATGCCCTGTTAAACCAAAACCATCCGGTCAGGTTCCATTTCCCAGTAAACGTCCTCCTGACCCCCGATTATCCGCTTTCCGCACGTTTTTCTTTCCTGTCCAGCCTTTCTAATGGCAGCACGCCTGCCCTGTACCTGAAATAAACGGCTTTTTCCTTTTCCATGTTTTTATAAATATCCACATCCACCACAAGGTCATCCCCCACTGTCTGCAGCCAGGCACCGCTTCTTTCCGTCAGCACTTCTGTTTCCAACTGTTTTGTCTCCACATTGAGGACGCTTAAATTCAGTTCCCCATCTTCACTTGGATGGTCATTCCAAACATAATAGAGGTATCCGTTTTCCATGTATGCCCAGTAAAAATCTTCTGCCAGGTATTCCTTTTCTCCGGAAACGGCATCCAAACGGAAAATTTCTTTCCCTGTGGCATAATTACGCGCATGAATATACAGGTAACCGTTTTCATAGTAAAGCCCTTTCACACGCATTCCCTGCATGCCGTATGATTTTTTTTCTCCGTTTTCCAGGTTCACCCCCGTTATCCTGTTCCCTT
>CAJUMD010000080.1:0-9817 GCA_910587275.1 uncultured Kineothrix sp. | reverse complement strand
CCGTATGATTTTTTTTCTCCGTTTTCCAGGTTCACCCCCGTTATCCTGTTCCCTTCGTCTTCCATGTACAGGCATCCTCCACCCGCGGTAAATAACCTATGGTACAGTTCCGCCTTCTTCCGGTACACCTCACGCCTGCCTGTCCCGTCCGGTTCCATTTCCCAGTAAACGTCCTCCCGGCCCCCGCTTCCCTGTTCCGGCTCCACGTAATAGATTTTCCCGCCGTAAATGCAGAAGGTGTCATATGCCAGGGCCAGTTCCTCCGGCTCCCCTCCCTGCACGGGAACCCTGTATATATACCGCGGCTTTTCGCCGCCCTCACCGGGCCTGTCGTCATACAGCAGGCTGTAGTAGAGGTATCCGTCATCATAAACCAGGTTGCTCACGTATGTCTCATCCCAGTCATAATGTACCGTAATCCGTTCATCGTTTACCGACTTCGGAGGGTGGGATACCACCACCTCCCATCCACCGTTCCCCAGCCGGTAAATGTTATATTGCTCCCCGGCCTCCACATTCCCGCCCCCGTACAGCGCTGCCCCGGTATCCAGCACACTCCCCGTGGAAAACAGGCATCCCTCCGCTTCCAGCAGGCGCCGCCCCGTGATGGACAGGTTGAGCCCCATAACGCTGCCCTGTGTGTCTTCCTCCACCACCCATTCCCGTCCCGTCCACTGCCAGACTTTCTGCTTCCCCCGCTGCCCGTCCTTCTTCCCGGTATCCCGCTTTGCCACACTTTCTTCCAATCGTCCCGCATCCTGCAGTTCCTCCCCGTAAACCGTCCTGCCGCCTCCCGCCCCTTCATGCCACAGCAGGAAGTTCGCACACAACACGGCTGCAACCGCCAAAAAAACGGTATGTCTTCTTCCCATGTCCCCCTCCTTTACCCGTCCACGTATTCGCTGTGCAGGCATTTCAGCCTGTACTCGATTTCCAGTCCGTACTTGTCATTGTTCCCATTATAATCTTGGACGGCCTCCGATTCCTCAGTCCCCTTGTTTGCCAGCAGTATGCCCGCCGCATACAGGGACATGTCAATGGATTGCTGGTTATAGTCGACCATAAGAATTTCACCCGAATTCGTTTGTGGGGGTAAGACCTTCGTATCATCATTTTCTGCCGGATAGGAGGAGTTCGTAGCCACCTTTTTTATAGATTCCCGGAAAAGGGGATTACCCGAATCCCCTATGTCAGCCCTTCCAAAGTAATCCGCGCTCCCCAATCCCCCAAAGCTCCTTTCACCGCTTTCCTCAAACGCATCACCCAGGTTGAACTGGACATATCCGTTGGTTACTTCCCCCTTCCCCTCCGTATAATAAAATGCCAGTACATTCTTCTCCTGCCCACCGCTTTTATTTTTCTCAAAAAAAGTCCTAGGGTACGGGTTCTCATTCGCCATATGCCAGAACGTACCGTCCCCGACCGTCATGGAGTGCATGATGTTCACCGCCCCGTTATACAGTTTTGAGGTCCCCATGCCCCGTCTCTTTGGCATATACCTCAGGCATACCGTCATTGTCTATGTCCCCCTCAAAATAGTATGCCGAAGTAAGGGTATATCCCCTCATGCCTCCCCCGAAACGGCTGAAGTATTCCGCAAGTTCCGTTTCGTTTTTCCCTTCAAATTTCGCGCGCAGGGCTTCCCCCCGTTCCCCGTCCGTTATCTCCGTTTCCGCATTCCCGCACCCGGTTACCGCCTCCCTGCCCGAACGGTAACCGCAGTGGCGCCAACCGGCTGCCTCATGGTATATGTCCATCCACTTTCCGTCCAGGGCTCCCAGGTCATATACCCCACTGTCCTCCAAAACCTGCACGTCCATGCCGCGGCACTGGTACCAGAAGTCCATTTTCCCGCACGGGATTCCGTCCCGGAGCCAGTAAAACGTCATTTTATGGTCCGAAAAACTAATGCCGCAATCCTCCAAAAACATAAGGTATGCCTCTCCGCCGTATTCCAGCACTTCTATGGTTCCCTGTATGTCGCACTCCGTCGGGAACAGCATACATAAACAGAAGGCATACCCCTCCGGATACGCCTTCTGCTCCTGTTTACGTGGCCGGGTATCCACCCTCAACCGTAATCATATTGAGTTTATCCTTCTTCTGTTTGATTACCAGTGTAAAAGTTCCCGTTCCTTCCACATCCCCAAAGTCTTCCTTGTAATCGATGACAAAGGCGTTGGGGAAATAATATTTCCTTTCCATGATTCCGGCAGCGATGTGTTCCACCGTTACCTTCCGGTAGCAGTCCGCCTTTTCCGCGGGAACCGCAGACCAAAGTGCCAGCTTCCTCGTGCTGTCAAAGGGGTCGCCGTCCACGGCCGTCAGTATCCTTCCCGTAATGGTCAGCGTGCTTCCCACGTCCTTTGTCCTCGCATTGGAATCCAGCGGGATATCCGTCGTGTATTTCACGCTCCTGACGCACTCTTTCGCGATCTCGAAGCTCTCCACCCCTTCAATATTTACCTTATATGACATGGCTGATGCCTCCTTCCCTTTTATTCGCCGCCGAATCCGCCTTCAATTCTGGCAGCCGCGTTTTCGTCTTTTTTCTGTTTCATGTTGATGTAGAACGTACCTACGCCGCTCTCGTCATCCACTTCCTCGCTGTACTCCACCACAAACGCATTGGGCAGCGTGAACTGGCGGACCACCTGTCCCGCCGATACCACGGTAATCTCCGCACTCCGGTAGCAGTCCGCTTTTTCGGAAGGCACCTGTGACCACTTTGCAAGTCCAAGGGTGGCGTCATTGTCCCCGCCTCCCAGTTTGTAGAGCATCTTCCCCCATACCCTGACACTCAGCCCGTAGTCTGTTGCCCTTGCATTGGAATCTTTTGCGGACGCGGAATCAAAATCCACTTTTAAGATGCTTCTTTCATCAAACGTGATCGGTTCTGCGCCGCCTGTGATTTTCATACGAAATCCCATAATCTTTTTTCCTCCTTTTTTTTCTTTTGGTTGTATGTACATGGGGTTTCCCCATTTACACCCATGTTTCCCCCGCTACACCCTGCTGGATGCATTCAGCCGGTTAATCTCCACTTCAAGGTTCTTCACGTTTCCGTTAAACGTGATGTCCAAAGTGCAGTAGCCGTTTTCCTCATCAATGGTATAGGAAATGTCGTCCCCTTTCCCAAGGATGGCATTGATGTTTTCCCGTTTGGAAAGCCATTCGCTTTTCTGGCTGGTGGGGTTGTTGGAGAAAAACCGCACGATGGAATCCTCCTTGAAATCCCCTGTCCCGTGCCTCATGACCCTTTCTATGTATGATGTGACCTGCGTCTTGTAAATCGGCTCGAATACCGCGCCGTCGGAAAGCAGGTTCCTCGCCTTGTATACCATGACATCCGTTACATTCAGTCCGTTATACACCGCATTTTCCGATGAGAACACGAACCCGAAATTCTTGCGGTTAATGTCCGCCTTGATGGCATTGGTGAATCCCGTGATTTCCTTCGCCATCATGGTCCTGACCGCAAGCGAATGATCGTCCGCCTCTATGTCAAATCGCACGCCCGGCAGCTCCGGATCCACGCCCCTGCCGAATTTCTCCTTCAGGTATTCCGGGCTTTGGTATGCCGCCACCAGTCCCGCCGCCACGTAGGCAGCCCCCACGTAGACACCGTCAATCCACAATTTCATAACATCTTCCGCTTCCCCGGACAGTTCCACGCTTTCGTCCTCGTTCATCACCATGCGTCTGTCAAGGATTACCCCGGATTTGTCCTTGGGTATGATGGTGAAATTCGGGATACACGGTATGGCATATTCGCTGAATGCCTTTCCCATTAGCGGGGCGCACCGGTCCTCATATTTTTCGATTCCTTCCGTGGCAAGCCGGTTAAACGTGGTGGCATCCCCCGTTTCATAACTGAAGAAACACTGTACTTCATAATCCTTGAACACGTCCAACAGCCTTGCCAGCGATTCCACGCTGTTTACGTCCGTTTTCACGGCCGCCGTATTTCCCTTGAAACGCTCCCTTGTCAGCTTCATCTTGGAATACTGGTCCAGTGAAACGGACGGGACAATGGCATACCAAACCGTATTGCCGAAATCATTTTTTGCGTTTACCGTGGTAAGGTAGGTAATCAGGCGCGAAATGTTCCCCGATTTCGCCATCATTTCGTTTGACTGGTTTGTAATAAGCATGGAGGGTCTCATCCCCTTCATCTTTTTCGGGTACTGTTCGAAAAAGCACCATATCCCCAGCAGCTTTTCAATCAGCGGCTTCACGGTGCGGATGAATTCATCCTTGCTTTCCTTGTAAAAAGCAAGGTAGGAATTATAATTTGCCACTTCCTTTTCCTTGTCAATACCGCTTTCCATGGTGGAAGCCAGCGGACAGAAGGTCCTTGCCACCAATGCTTCCGTATAATCGTTGCTTTCCTCGTTCAGCGCCTGGTAGTCTTCCTTCAGCGCCGCAATCAGCCCGGCATTAATGTTGTCATCCACGGTTGCAAGGGCGGTAGTCTCCACTTTCGGCGCTTCCAGCACCCGCAGTTCCCCGTCGTTCCCCATGCTCAGGACACCCAGCGCCAGTGGGGTGTTGTCCTTCTTTTCCGTCCCGTCCCCCAAAAGCAGCCTTGTCTTGATATCCTCAATGGCAAGCGGCAGCATTGCCATCACGTTATTGTAATTGGCGCTTGCTTCCTCGAACATTACATTCAGTTTATCCGCCAAATCCTTCTTATGGGGATCGCCGTCCTCCAGCTTCGCGTATTCCCCGTAAGTGTACTGTAACTCCTTACGGTTCTGTTTGATGTCGTCCATGACTTTTTTCGGGGAAATCATGTCCGTCAGTTTCTCAAACTTAAAATCAACGTTTATTACGCCCTCCGCCCGTTTGGTGTCAATCATGGACATGAGCATGTTCAGGAATTCATTTTTCCTGTTTAACGGTATCTCCGTCAGCATTTCCTCCGGTATGGTCTCCGGTTTTTCCAGGCTGTACATGACCTTTTGGTTGTTCGCATTATAGTAGCAGTACACCGCCGGTTCAAATTTCTCCAGCACTTCATCAAAACTGCGCACCAGCAGGTGTTCATGGATTTCCTTAACCTTATCATCCGAAAGGCTCTCCATGCCCCTGACATCCCCGACCAGCGTCAGGAAATCCATTTTCTGCGGATTCAGCGTTTCCATGAGCATTGTCCTGTTGGTTTGGTTGATTGTGTTTCCCATCCTGTTCTTCCTCCTGTATTCTGCATGACACGGGGCGGCGCCGCTGCGCTCATCTTAACGGCGTCAGACCGCACCGGTCACTTTTTTTCCGGTTCCCGTTCACTCGGTTTTAAGTTCCTATAATGTATTTCCAGTTCCGTGACCCCGTCCTCCATGGTTACGGTAAGTTTTTCATTATAATAAACCGGGTACCCGGTTCCCTTTTTCAGTATTTCCATCCCCCGCATAACCGTGCACTGCTCCGACTGGTCCATAACCACCAGCGCCTTCTCCGGTCCCGGGTAAAAAGCAATGTCACCGGCTCCCACACTCCCGGTCCTGATTCCGCAGTTATTCAGTATCCATTCCAGCGTAATCCTGCCGCTTTTCCTGCCGAACAGACGGATGGTCTGCGGGGCAATGTCCCTGCCGCTTGCCGTCTGCACCACGTACAGGTTCAGTTTTCCCGTGTACTGGCAGGATTTCACCGCATATTTCTCCGTTCCTTCCCCGGAGCCCTGCTGTCTGACATAAACCAACGATTCCTTCCCTTTCCTCATCCACACGAAAAGTATGACTGCCAACGCCGCAGCCAACCCTCCCAGGATATACCAAAGGGGACGGTAATCCACTTCATCTTCCACCACCGGATCCGGAGGCAGTTCCACTTCCAGCACCACCGGCGGAACTTCCCCGAACGATTCATAAAAACAATCCGTCCGGACGGATATTTCCACCGTATCCAGCCCGTCCGTCTCCAAGGTATGGCGGATAACGCCGTTTTCAATCTTCCCCGTGTGTTCTCCGCCGTTTACTGTATAGGTGACCGTCTGTCCTTCGTAAGCCTCCCACATGCCGGTATTTCCGCCGTCCCCGTCGGACAGCTTTATCTCCAAATCCATGTAATGTCCGTAAACGGGCGCTTCCCCTTTTTCCCCTTCGCGTATTACTTCGGTCCGGTATTCCACGGCCGCTTCCAGGGCTGCACGGTATTCCGTGACCAGCCACGCCTTCACTTTGGAAGGTTCCTTTAACCCGAAAGTGATGTCAACGGATTCCCCCGGGTTGGACAAATCCACAACCGCAAACCTCTTTCCCATGGTTACCTGCCCGTTTCCGGCAGCATAACCCGCATTGACGTTTTCCATTTCGCTTTCCGCCGCCAGCAGCACTTTTGCCCGGAATGCCCCGCCCGCCGGGATTTCTATGTGGAAATTTCCGCTTCCCCCTTCCATGGTTCCCACGGCTTTCCTTGGGAAGTCCAACTGTTCCCATACGATATCCCATGCGATTCCTGCCAAGTCCCCGTCCGTTCCTTCACGGTATGTTTTTCCGCCGGACAGTTCCGCGGCTTCCGGTATCTCCCTATCCCCATCGGGTATCCCGTCCACTGCCATGACATGTATCCGGATTCCATCCCCGGCCGCACGGCGTGCCGCCTGCCTGAACTCCTCCCTTGAGGCTTCCGCTTCCCCACTCTCCTTCATGTCAATCTCCCCGTCGGAAACCATAATGACATGTTTTTCAGTCCCATTGCCGCCCCGGAAAAGGGAAAGCGCCTGTGTTAACCCCGCTCCCGCATTGGAATACCCCGTGTATTCCACTTCGTTCAGGATGCGGTCTATCTGTGCGGAATCACTTCCGATTTCCGCCACACCCTGTATGTCCGTATTATATACCACCAGTCCTGCCCGGATACCGGACGGCAGGCTGTACAGAATCTGCCGGACAGCATCCGTGACGGCACTGTCCGCCCTTCCGCCCATGGATTTACTTGCATCCAGAAGGAACACCACTTCTTTTTCGGATATGGAAAATGCAGGGGCTCCCTGCGCTTTTGAAATAAATGGAATAAACATGGAAATATGAAACAGAATGACCAAAACTGCCAAAAATGAAATAAATTTTTTCACATTTTCTTCCTTTCCGCCCTTAAACTTTGGAATGGAACTTTATCCTTAATATTTTTCGTATTTTATGGATTTTGCGGATGGCTCCTTTACGGAACCATCCAAATCCTTTTTCGTCCTCTTTTCCGCGTCTTTTGAGAGAGTCCGCCACCATGTATTTTCCCCATGTTACATGATATTGCCGCATTTCCTGCCACCGCATGTTTCCGTACTTTTTTCTCATGCGCAGCGCGCTTTTGGCAGAAATTTGCAAATAACGACAAAATTATTCTATGAAAAGTTAAAGCAAAAGTCCATGACGCTTCTGAAGAAAAAATTCTTCAGAAGCGTCATGGACAAAAATAATACTATTTGATAGGGTTAGTTAGAAAAACAACATCGAAAAAGAACAAGTAACATCAATAAACACCAGAAAGGATACCATACCTATGAAAAAGAAAATCACAGCATATTTAGCTCTATTCTTAGTACTCATATCGCTTTTCCCAACATCCCCTTCTATACCGGGTAGTGATACAGTTCAGCCTCTAAATGAGTGGAAATGCGAGTGGATTTGATTCGTTGCTCATGTTGTCATTTTTACAAAAATGTTTGATATAATATTTTTCTATTATAGTATGCTTATCATTTAAACCATAAAAATCAGTTAAACAGGAAGCCTGTATAAGCAACCTTTTATAGGTTGCTTTATTTATTGTTCCCAATTTATCCAAATCCACTGCTTTTTCACAAATTCCATTCGTTACGAACTTTCCATCCAATAGCTTAAAACACACCGGAATAAAATCATTCATATATTTCAAAGATGCTTCATACTCCCCAATATCAGACAGCATATTTGCTAAATTGAATATGGTCAGCTTAAGCCCTTCCCACCAAAATTCAAACCCAACCCGACTTTTTTTTAATTTATTCAGCATATTTTCCAATAACCGAATTCCTTCCTCTTGTCTTCCCTGTATCCTCAATATGTTAGCTAAATGGGTATGCAGCACTATCTCAATATGCGAAAAATAATAAAGCTCCGTTTTCCCCACCCGTTCCTCTTTCACCGATAACTCCAACAATTCCTTATCCCTGCAAAAAAATTCTTCTTCCCCTATCCTGTGGGATACATAAGCCGCCCAGTTCTCCATCATACCAACGTACTGCCGGTTGCTGATACTCTCCATGTCCAGCCTCCGCTTCACCTCATCCATAAATTCCTGCGCCTTTTCCCACTCATCCCGTCTCGCCGCTTCCTCAAACCGGTGAAAATACTCAAATGCCTGATAATCCGTAGTCTCCAGATTCCCCTTAAAAAATCCCCATCCAATCTCCAACCGGTCCACGATGGCTTCCCATTCTTTCCTGCGGGGCGCGCGTTTCCCGGTCTCCAAACGCGAATATGTTTCCACCGCACAAATCCCTTCACTAATCTGCTCCTGCGTCAGCCCGCTGATTTCCCGGCAGGAACGCATATATTCGCTCAGCAGGTATATCTGCTGGCGGCTGTCATACAGCAGTTCCGGCCGGAATGCCGCCTCAAAACCGGCATCTTCAAACGCTTCCACAAATGCCCGGTATTGTTTTTCATACACATCCGCCTGTTTTTGACCGGTCTCCCGCAAATCCATACTGTAAAAACGCAATATTTCCGGCAAATGGTACAGTCTGTAATTCTCCTTCAAAATCCTTACCGCTTTTTCCTCCAGCAGCAGCCGCTCCCCGGCGGTCATCAGCTTCCGGCTGGTATGCAGTAAGGCACATACCATCCCCGGCACCAGTCTTGCCTGTTCCTGTTGGTCCGTAATGATTTTGTCCGTATAATCCAACAGGGTTTTCAGCCCGTAATATACTTCCCGGTCCTGAAGTATTCCATGCATCCCTCCCTTATAGTAATACAGCGCCTCCAATCCAATTTCAAAAGAACTCATGCGGCACGCCCCCAATCCGGGAATTCCGTATTCCCCATGTCCCTTCCTCTCCGGCACGGTTTCCTTTACCGCTTCCTTTAACAGCCTAAGCGCCTTCCTCCCGTCCTTTTCCACCCTTTCCGCCAAAACAGACGACAGATACAGGAAAAACTGGTTTTGTATTTTCACATTGCAGCTCCGGTCCTCCGCCATCCTGTCATGGTACAGACATTCCACCGTCTTCCAGTCCTGCTTCTGCAACGCTTCAAACACAGATTCCTTCCACATGTAATACCGGTATTCTTCCAAAGAAAATATCACGGAAAAATCCCCCGGGTTCATTCCCATCCGCTGCATAAAGCAGTGAAAAAGCAATCCGTCCGGTGTCCGCTCCCTATTTTCATAATTCGCCAATGCCTTTACCGAACATAATCCCGCACATAATTCCTTCCGTGATATTTTCTTCTGTACCCTAACTTGATATATCATAACACCCGTTTTTATCTTATGCATGTTTTCCCCCTTCTACCTATTCTCTACCCAGCGCCTTTCTCCACGGTATTCCGTCATTCAATGTTTATATGATAGCACACCGGTTTCTTTTCGTCAAACAGATTACAATCTTTATGGATATTTTTTCTCCATACACCTGCCGCCCCTTATCGTGGAAAATTTTCAGAAGAAAAGAGCGGTGGCAAGTTCCGCTCTCTCTTTCCTAATCTTCCATTTCCTCTTTATCTTTCTTTTTTTTACCCTCAACAAATTCGATACAATCAACAATATCATCACTTGTGAAATTTTTGGATTTCAACCATTCGATAAGATTTAGAACTTCTCTTGCCGTCAT
>CAJUMD010000079.1 GCA_910587275.1 uncultured Kineothrix sp. | reverse complement strand
TAATGCTGGAAATCTGCTGCTCCACACGGGAATCTGTCCGTATCTGCGGGCAGGACTTTCCCACCGTGGCTGTCAGGAGCCGGCTTTTGAAGCTGAACAGTGAACACATCAGCTATGTTATGGATTATGATACGATTGATGAACAGACGCGCAGCCTGTACCGTCAGGGCATTTCCGCTTTCGACGGCATAGCCCCGACTTACCGGATCGCGCTTGAAAAGGATTTGCCCGTTATCGTATGGGATTTCCATTCCCTGCTCGTCATGGTGCAGATGTGTTTCTCATTTATGCTCACGGATAAGAACAGTGATATGCACATGTGCAAACACTGTAAGAAAACCTTTGTCGCAAGCCGGAAGGGGAATGAGTTTTGCAGCCAGAGGTGCAAGAACCAGTTTAATGTCTACAAATCAAGGGAAAAGAAGAAAGGGAACGAATCGGATAACCGCTAAAAATGCTTGCGGCACTCTGAATATTGTGGTATATTGAACATAAAGAAGGGCATCTGCGTCAACAGATGCCCAACAGGAGCTGCCGATAGACGGTTAGCCCGATTAGTCAGTTACAGCTATAGCCGCATCCTTTGGTCGGGAGGGCGGCTATTTCTGTGTCTTGTTATTATCTTTGCTGCCGATGGCGTCCCTCCGGAGAGGGCTAACCGCCTACCATCTTGGCAGTCCCAGATAAATACTACCATAATTCGACAGGAAGTTTAATTTGTTTTTTTCGCAATCCACTGTACGATATTCTGGCTATAAAAAAGAAACGGGCAAGCCGTAACAGGATGTACGGTGAAAACCCATTTCTTACTGTCAATAATAAACTATTTCTTCCGTCCTGCTCCTGATGCTGTTCATCTTCTGAAGCCAACATAGCCAGTCATCGGATTTTAACTGCTCCGTCACACCCTCTTTCTTTGCCATCTGCCCCACAAGCCTGTCCATCATCTCATTGCATTCTTCATCAATATCCGCAAGATGCTTCCATAAGGTTTCCGACAAAATCATATACGAATAAAAGGATTATCACCTTCTTCCTTGTATTACAACATCTACAGTTCACAACATATCACATCTGCGTCCGGCTCCCCGTCCGGCTCACACATCCGCCTACTCCGGCACCCTAATTGTCACCGCCCGTTTCATATTCTCAATATGCACATTCCTATGGCTGCCGCCAAACTCCCCGTCCGTGGTCCACGGAATCGCTTCTTCCGATTCGAACGTAATCTCCCTTGTCTTAAAGCAGTACATATAATCCGTATTTATATTCCGGTTAATCAGCGCGGCAAGAATGGTATTAATTTCCAACGGATTGGAAGGTTTTTTGATTAACGTCACTTCAAATTCCCCGTCGTCCAGCTCCACATATTTGCCTGTAATACGCTTAAACCCACCCACCGATAAGGAATTCGTTACCATCCCGAAAATAAAGTCGCCTTCTATCGTTTTCTCCTGTTTTTCCGGCTGTGATTCCAACGGTATTTCTATATCCAATGGCATTTTTATCTGCATTTCTTCCTGCGCACCCTCCTGCTGCCCATCAACGGACGGAACGGAAGATTCCCGGTAACGCACTTTCAGGGCATAGGATTTAATGGAAGAAATCCGTTTCACGCCTTCCAGCAGGTATGCCATATGACCAAGCACATTCTTAATCTGTTGGCTGGTTTCGTAAGAAACGTCCGTAAAAAGCCCGAAAGCCGCAATGTAAACAAAACATGCTTCGTTAAAAGTCCCGATGTCACAGGGATAGTCCCTGCCCGATACGATGACTTCCGCAGCTTTGCACATATCCTTAGGCAGCCCCAGGCTCATGGCAAAATCGTTCGTACTGCCCGCCGGAATGTAACCGATGGGAATCCGTTTGGAACTTTTTATCATACCGTTTACCGCCTCGTCCAGCGTGCCGTCTCCCCCGCTGCATACCAAAAGATCATACCGTTTTTTCTTATTCCTGACCGCCAAAGCCGCGTCTCCCTCCTTTTGGGTGGGATACACCGTAATCTCACAGCCTGCCTTTGCAAAGATGTCTATGATATCACATAACCTGCTCTGTATTTTAGCCTTCCCCGCACGGGGATTGTATACAAAAAATATTTTTTTCGCTTCCACACCGGCACCTCCTTTCTACCTTCCCATGCACCGCCCGGCGGCAGCTTCCTCTGCATGGGGCTGTGCATAAAACAGGAGCACCGAAACGATGCTCCTTATTCCTCCCATATTTATCCAAGCGCAATCTGCACTTTGTGCCGCTTACACTTTTAACTCACTTTTCCTTTAATCAGGTATGCCTCGATGTCTTCCACCGCCTGTTGTTCGTCCGTGCCGTCCGCAATGACCGTCACTTTCTCCCCGCTGTCCAGTCCAAGGCTCATCATGCCCATGATACTCTTAGCGTTGACTTTTTTTCCCGCTGATTCAATGTACACCGTACAGTCATGCCTGCTCGCCACCTGTACCAAAACTGCTACCGGTCTCGCTTCCAGTCCCGACGGCAATTGGATCTCCATAACTTTTTCGACCATAATATCTCCTCCTTTACTTCCTAAGCCTGTCAGCAATTTCACTTAACTTTCTCAGTCTGTGATTCATCCCCGATTTTCCAACCGTGGGTGTTAGAATCTGTCCTAATTCCTTCAATGTTGCATCCGGATATTCCAATCTCAATTCTGCTGTCTCCCTTAAGCTGTCCGGTAGATTCTGAAATCCATAATGTTCCCTAATCAGGAGGATATCCTCGATTTGTCTGGATGATGCATTAACCGTTTTGGTAATATTCGCCGTTTCACAGTTCACTTTCCGGTTAATGGAATTGCGCATCTCCTTTACGATCCGGTAATTTTCAAAATTCATTAAGGATACGTGCGCTTCCATAATATTCAGCAAATCCACGATTCCCGTGCCTTCTTTTAAATAAACCACATAATATTTTTTCCTGCTGACGATCTTGGCTTCAACCTGAAATCCCTGTATGAGTTCCCTTAGCTGTTTGGCGCCCTCCTCGCAGGCACATACAAATTCCATATGGTAACTTTTTTCCGGGTCACTCATGGAACCGATACATAAAAAGGCTCCCCTTAAAAATGCCCTTTTGCAGCAGGCATTTTTTATAATGAGGGGATTGGGTCCCGTCCGCGCCGCCTGCTTCATGCCGTCTTCATCCTGAAACTTAACTGCCTGAAGTATCCTGCGGACCTCCTCCCGTCCTTTTACGAGGGTCATATATGTATGCCCTTTTCCTTCCTCCAAAGAGATTTGCAAAACACCAGTATTTATATTAAATGTTTTTTCCAATAATGTAAAGCATTTTCTTATAACTGCTTCATTTTCCGTCTGCAGGCACAGGACAGGCTCCCCCTGTGTGTCTGCTTCCAGCCTGCCGAGAAAACACAGAAGCGCCGTCAGTTCCGCCAACTGGCAATGCCTGGAACTGCTGGCCTGTTTGGAAAGTTCTTCCTTTACTTCACTTGAAAATGACATAATTCTCTCCATTTCCTCATTGTTTTCCGCATATGCCCCGGGATACGGCAAAGGTGCCGGCTCATACTCCCTGCTTTTCATCCCTGTGAAATATCTTTAACCCATAATTTCCCTGGTTCTTCATACGCTTGTACAATCCGTTGGCAAGCGTAACGCTCCGGTGCTTGCCGCCCGTACACCCGATGCCGATGACAAGCTGGTATTTCCCTTCCTTCACATAATTGGGAATGAGAAACTTCACCATGTCTTCCAGTTTGTCCAAAAATTCCTCTGCTTCCGGGAACCCCATGACATATTCCTGTATCTCGGCATCATTCCCGGTCTTGTGCTTTAATTCGTCAATATAATACGGATTGGGCAGAAACCGCACATCGAACACCAGGTCGGCATCTGCCGGAATCCCGTTCTTGAACCCAAAAGAAAGAATCGTCACCATGAGGCTGTTGTATTCCTCATTCATGACGAATATCCGGTCGATTTCTTCCTTAAGCTCCCTTGTCAGCAGATTTGAAGTATCAATGACATAATCCGATTCCCCTTTGATTGCCTTTAAGATTTCCCGCTCCCGCCGGATGCCGTCCTCCACCCTGCCTCCCATGGATAACGGATGCATCCGCCTGCTTTCCTTATACCGTTTCAAAAGCACTTGCGAAGAAGCGTCCATAAACAGGATTTCAAATAAATAGCCGCTTTTTTTCAGGTTCTCCAGCGTTTTGCGCGCTTCTTCAAAAAGCTGTCCCGAACGCACATCCAGTCCAAGCGCTACCTTATTAATCTCGGAAGTCGGCATGGCAATCAGTTCCACGAATTTCTCAAGCAAAGGAACAGGAAGATTATCCACACAGTAAAAACCCGCATCTTCCAGCATTTTCAGTGCCGACCGCTTTCCGCCCCCGCTCATTCCGGTTACAACCACGAATCTCATAGCTTCCTCTCGTCCTCCGTATCCTTGTCTCTTTCCCGTCCGTTAAAAATCACCCAGAAAAATGACTTCCCGCTCCAGCCTCACGCCGAATTTCTCCTTGACACGCTGCTGTACCTCCTCAATGACTTCGCGGATGTCCGCCGCGGTTGCCCTTCCGGTATTTACCACAAACCCGCAATGTTTATCCGCCACGCGCGCACCGCCGATGCAAAATCCCCTTAGCCCCGCATCCATAATCAGTTTACCTGCAAAATACCCTTCCGGCCGTTTAAACGTACTTCCCGCGCTGGGATACTCCAATGGCTGTTTTTCCCTCCGCTTGGCGGAAAGTTCCTCCATTTTTGCACGGATTGCGTCCCGGTCACCTTCCTGCAGCTTTAAGAGCGCTTCCATCACAATAAACGGACGGTTCTTAATGACGCTGGTCCGGTAGCCGAATTCCATGGTGTCATTATCCAGTACCAAAATTTCCCCCTCCCGGTTCATGACCTCCACGGATTCCACCACCTGTTTCATCTCGCCGCCGTATGCCCCCGCATTCATGACGATACCGCCGCCCATGGTTCCCGGAATCCCGGAAGCAAATTCCAATCCCGACAGGCCGTGGTCCCTTGCCGCCGAAGCCGCTTCCGACAGAAGGGTGCCGGCAGGCACCGTCATGCGGGTACCCGCCACGGAAACCTGCCCCATACTGCTGTCCAGTTTCACGATGATTCCGTTATAACCTTTATCCCCTACCAAAAGGTTACTCCCGTTTCCAAGGATAAAATAATCCTGTCCCGTAATCTGTAAATAAGGCACAAGTTTCAATAACTGCCCCTTGTCCTTTATTTTTATCAGACATTTGGCTTCCCCGCCTACCCGGAAAGTCGTATGCCTGCTCATCGGTTCCCGGAACAAAATGTCTTCCTGCGGTACGATTTCTCTTATATAATCAAAAATAGATGAATTCACCTTAGACCCCTGCCTGTTTTTTATTATGTTATGTCAATTCCCGCCAACTTATTCCAAGACCAGTTTGGCAGCGCCGTAAATTCCGGCATCATTTCCAAGGGTCGCCAGCGCAAATTTTGCATTTTTGCAGCCTTTAAACACGGTCCGGTCAAAAGAAGGACGGATATAATCGAACAATACCTCCCCTGCCCTTGACACGCCTCCGCCGATGACAAACACTTCCGGGTTCACAACGCCCGCAATGACCGCAAGCCCTTTCCCCAAATACTCCCCGAATTGTTCCGCAATCTTCACCGCAAGGGCATCCCCTTCCTTTACTGCGTCAAATACGGCTTTGGCGGAAATCTTGTCAAGCGGTCTATGACGCAGCACACTCGGCTCATCCGATGCCTGCAATGCCCGCTTCGCCAGTCTCACCACCCCCGTGGCGGACGCATATTCCTCCAGGCAGCCCGTATTGCCGCAGCCGCAGGCTTCCGTCTCCCCGTCTTCCACATGGATATGCCCGATTTCACCGCCTGCCCCGCGGGAACCGGTCAGGATACCCCCGTTTACAATAATACCGCCGCCCACACCGGTTCCCAGCGTCACTGCCACCAAATCTTTACATCCTTTGCCGCCGCCTTTCCACATTTCACCGAGTGCCGCCACATTGGCATCGTTTCCCGCTTTCACCGTCATGCCAAGCAGCCCGGAAAGGGTACCGCTGATACTGAAAGTCCCCCAGCCCAGGTTTACGGCCCCGTATACGGTACCTGCCGCATCGATGGGCCCGGGCGCGCCCAGTCCTACGCCTGACACATCCTTTTCTTCCACGTTTTTCTCCGCCATCTTCGCCTTAATACTCCCTGCCACATCCGGCAGAATGTTCTCCCCGTTCTTTTCCGTCCTCGTGGGAATCTCCCATTTGTCCAGCAGATTGCCCTCTACATCGAACAGCCCCATCTTCACCGTGGTTCCTCCCACATCAACTCCAAATACATACTTACCCATATTCCGCTCCTCCCTTTCGCGTTTTTATCTTCCTTTTCCCGGTCCGTTTTAATCCTCGTCTTCTTCCCTCCGTTTTGCCAGGGAATTCTGTACACGGGTATACAATTCCTGTGCCGCATTATATCCCATCTTCTTCTGACGGTGGTTAATCGCTGCAGATTCACAGATTACGGCAAGATTACGCCCCGGACGGATTGGGATATTATGACATACCACTTTATTCCCCAAATATTCCGTATATTCCTCCTCCAGTCCCAGCCTGTCGTATTCCTTATCCTTATCCCAGTCCTCCAGGCGGATGACCAAATCAATGTTTTGGGTATCCCTTACGCTGGATACACCGAACAGCGTCTTCACGTCCACGATACCGATACCGCGCAGCTCGATAAAATGCTTCGTAATGTCCGGTGCGCTTCCAACCAAAGTCTCGTCGCTGACCTTACGGATTTCCACCACGTCATCCGTCACCAGACGGTGCCCCCTCTTAATCAGCTCCAACGCCGCCTCGGATTTTCCGATGCCGCTCTCCCCGGTAATCAGCACGCCTTCGCCGAATACGTCCACCAAAACGCCGTGTACGGAAATACACGGCGCCAGCTTCACGTTCAGCCAGCGGATAATTTCCGCCATAAAAGCGGAAGTCGCCTTTTTCGTCATCAGCATGGGGACTTTATGTTCCACCGCCGTTTGCAGGAACAAAGGGTCCGGCTGTAATTCCCTGCAGAATACGATGGCGGGAATCTCCCTGGATAACAGTTTCGTGTAAATCTCCTTTTTCCGCTCCTCCTGCATTCCTTCCATATAAGTATATTCCACGAATCCGATTACCTGCAGGCGGGTCGCTTCAAAATGCTCGAAATATCCCGCAATCTGCAAAGCCGGACGGTTAATATCCGGCTGGGTAATCTTCACTTTTGAAATATCCAGTTCCGGTGTCAGATTTTCCAGCTTCATCTTCTCAATGATGTCTTTTAAACTTACATATGCCATGACCTTCTCCTTTTGTCCCTCATTTTTTTGTTGTTTTCCGGCTAAAATCCATAAATTCCGTTCTTCAAAATGACACTGAAACAATTTTAACATAGACAAGGCATAATATCAATTCATCCTGCAATTTCTTTCTGCGTATCCGAAAAAAGAGGTGCAGAATCCGCAATTATTAGGTATAATAAAAGTAGAAAAAGAATCCGCTCACAGGGGGTGTTCATATGAAATACAAAATATTATTAACCGGTAGTAAAAAGACCATTATCGACGACCTGTTCACAAAATCCGGCAGCCTGTTTGAGTATCAAAGTACTTCCTCCCGTTATGAGGATATCATAAGCCACTTAAACTCCTTCCAGCCCAATGCGTTCCTGTATTGCCTGAACCACGAGGCGCCGGAAAGTTTCCTTCGGATGCCCGAATTAAAGAAACATCCTGCCGCCGCCAACACCGCATTTTTTGCCGTTGGTACGAGGGGGGAATGCGATACCTATACGCGGACGGCGCCCGATGTCATCAATATGACAATGGAAACCCCCATTACCATAAGCGCCATGGAAGAAAAAATGAAGACTTATTTCTTAAGCCTCATTAAGCCTACCATCGTAGCTCCGCCGCTTCAAATGAATACGGCAGCGGGCAATGCAGCGCCCAGTAACAATACGGTTTCCGTAAACGGTACGGCGGCAGGCGCCGTTTCCAATCACAACGCCGCCATAAATCCCGGCACAGCCTCCAATCCCAATACGGTCCCGGCCGCAGGCAATGCACCGTCAAAGCCGCCCGTCAATACCGCACAGGCTCCGGTATCGCCTCAGACAGCCGGTACCGCCCAACTGAAACAGGCTGCAGCAGGCGCTCCCGCGCAGCCCCCGAAACAGCCAAAAGCGGCAGATACGCCAGGCATTCCCGACGATCCCAACGATGCGCTTTTGCAGGCATTGACGGAACACGTGGGCGAAGCGGCAAAAATCATCGAAGCCGTGGAGAATCTTCCCCTTTTGGATGAAGACGGAATTGACGATTCGGACGACGGTACGTCGCACCGCAAACATATCCTTGTGGTGGATGATGACTCCCGTATGCTCAAGATCATCAAACGCCATCTCGCGGACAAGTACGACGTTGCCACCGCCTTAAACGGAAGGCTTGCACTGAAATTCTTAGAGACGAAGAAAACGAACCTGATTCTGCTGGATTATGAAATGCCGCTGGAGAACGGACCTTCCATTCTGAAAAAGCTGAAAGAAAACCCATATACCCACGACATACCGGTCATCTTCCTGA
Organism: uncultured Kineothrix sp.; assembly: GCA_910587275.1. Lineage (GTDB taxonomy): Bacteria > Bacillota > Clostridia > Lachnospirales > Lachnospiraceae > Kineothrix. The sequence goes on along the minus strand of CAJUMD010000079.1, from coordinate 7,597 downwards.
CGGGGATTTCCGACCGCCAAAGGATTGAAAAGGCTCTGGTACTGAAACCGCAGGGTTACCTTTTGAAACCCATTGACCATATCAAACTGCTGTCCACCATCAGCAAGTTAATCGGCTAGGACGGAAGGGAGAAGAATCATGCAGCAAGAATGGAATATCACGGATTTAATCGATGCGGATATCTTACAGCAATTACAGAATTCTTTCTCCAAACTGACCGGTATTGCCTCCCTCACTACGGATGCCAACGGCGTTGCCGTTACGGAAGGCACGAATTTTTCGGAATTCTGTATGAAATATACCCGTAAGTCCACCCTCGGACGCCTGCGGTGCGAACAATGTGACAAATACGGGGCGGAAACTGCCTTAAAAAAAGGCGCTGCCACCATTTACTATTGCCATGCGGGGCTGACGGATCTTGCCGCCCCGATTATGGCAGGTGACAAAATGATAGGATGTTTCATCGGCGGTCAGGTGCTGACCGAACCGCCCAATATGGCGAGGATCATGGAAACGGCAAGGGAAATCAACGTAGATCCCATGACCTATTGGAACGCGGCCACAAACATACGTATCCTGCCAAAGGAATCCCTGCAGACCACCGCCGATTTCCTCTACACCATTGCCAACGTCCTTTCCAACATTGCCCACCACAAACTGCTGGTGAACCAGGCAAACATGGAAGCGGAAAAGGCAGCGCGCATGAAGTCGGATTTCCTCGCCAATATGAGCCACGAAATCCGAACTCCCATGAACGCGGTCATCGGCATGGCGGAAATGGCGCTGCGGGAAGATCTCCCTCCCGCAGCAAGGGAGCACGTGAACCAAATCAAATCCTCGGGCAAAACATTGCTTACCATTATTAACGACATTTTGGACTTTTCCAAAATTGAGTCGGGGAAACTGGACATCGTTTCCAGCGAATATGAAATGTTTTCCATTATTAACGATATTACCAATATTATTATGACGCGTATCGACAGCAAAGATGTGGAATTCGTTTTGGACATCGCCCCCGATATTCCCAGCAAACTGCATGGCGACCTGATACGCATCAAACAGCTTATCATCAACATTGCCAACAATGCAGTGAAGTTTACCGAGCACGGACAGGTTCTCCTGAAAATAGATTTCATCCGGAAGCACAACCACCAGATAGACTTACTGGTTTCCGTTACGGATACCGGCATCGGCATCAAAAAAGAGGATTTCGGCAATCTGTTCCAGTCCTTCCAGCAGTTGGACAGCAAAAGGAACCGGAATGTGGAAGGAACCGGACTGGGGCTTGCCATTTCCAAACAGCTTCTTGCCCTGATGCATGGCAATATATGGGCGGAGAGCGAATACGGGAAAGGAAGCCGTTTCTCCTTCATCGTGCCGCAGCGGGTGGATAACATGAACCCCAGTGTCGATGTCAAAGCCCTGAAACCCTTCACCGCCTTCGTATACGTTTCCAACCCCTATGTGAAAAAACAGTTGGAGACCGACATCAAACGATTCGGCGGAACATACCATCCGCTGTCCTCTCCCAAGGATTTGCCGGGGCTGGAACCGGATGACAATACTTTTTTCTTTATAGAGCATTGCGTGTTCACGGAGCAGATGGCGGGATACATACAGGGACACCCTGAAATTACGGGAGTACTGATGCTGGATTTCCGTTCTTCTTATACCAGCGACATTGATAACCTTTTGGTTATCAAAAAACCCCTGTATACCCTGAATATCGCCTCCATACTGAACCATGAGGATATCCATATGTATCTCGCCCATCCTTCGGACGATGATTTTGAATTTATTGCGCCGGATGCGGAGATCCTGATAGTGGATGACAATACGGTGAACCTGACGGTTACGGAAGGACTTTTGGAGCCCATGCAGATGCACATCGATACCGCCTTAAGCGGCAAGATTGCATTGGATAAAATTGCGGAGAAACACTACGACCTTATTTTTATGGATCATATGATGCCGGAGCTGGACGGTGTGGAAACCACCCATATCATCCGCCGTTTCCATGAGGATTACGACGACGTTCCCATTATCGCCCTGACTGCCAACGCGGTATCCGGCACACGCGCCATGTTTTTAAGGGAAGGGCTGGACGACTTTGTCCCGAAACCCATTGAACTGCGTTTCCTCATCTCCACGTTAAAGCATTGGCTGCCCAAAGAAAAAATACTGAAAGTCAGCCAACATACAAAAACACAGCAGAAGCCGGAACCGAAACCTACTCTCAAAATAGAAGGGTTGGACGTGGACGCGGCACTGAAACTTCTCGGAAGCGAAAAACTGTACTGGTCGGTATTAAAAGACTATTACCACCTGATCAGCAAAAAAGTACAGCTCATCAGAACCCTTGAGCAGAACGGGGACTGGCGCGGCTACACTATAGAAGTCCACGCCCTTAAAAGCGCTTCCCGGCAAATAGGCGCCACCACCCTGTCCGACATGGCGGCTGCCTTGGAACAGGCGGGAAATGCGGAAGATGCCGCTATGATCCACGAACAGACACCTGGGCTTTTGGAAAAATATTCCGAATACAGCCGGATTTTGGCACAGTATTTTCCCGACGAGGTTTCCCATGACGAGGGGAAGCAGGAAGCCGACAGCAGCGTATTACAGGAGCTGTTCCAAAAGCTGCGCGAGGCTCTCGACAACCTGGACATGGACGAAATGGAAGCCGTTTTGCAGGATATGGACCAGTACCGGTATGTGGACTGGCAGCATGATCTGTTTGAGCGGCTGCGTACCGCCATTGATGATATTGATGTGGATGCCTGTGAGGACATTATGAAGGAATGGGAAGAACATAACCAATCCGGTTAATTGTCCTCGGGAATCAACAGCCCCGCTGCAGGCAGCGGGGCTGTTGATTTTCACGGCAGCCGCGAAATATCCGCACAAATGCGGCTGCCGGCTCTTTACACACGGGAAGAAAGGTTAATCGCCATGAAAAAAATCATGGATTCCCCGCGCAATGTGCACCGGTATCTCCGGCACTTCCGCCAGCCGTTCCACATCCGCGCCTTTGATTTCATCGATGGACTTAAAATGCCGCATAAGCGCTTTCCTTCTGGACGGACCCACGCCGGGAATGTCATCCAGCACTGATTTCACCTGCGTCTTGCTCCTGAGGGAACGGTGGTATTCAATGGCGAAACGATGGGCTTCATCCTGCACCCTCGTCACCAGCTTAAACCCTTCGGAATACCGGTCAATGGGGATTTCCTCATTGTGGAAATACAAGCCCCTCGTACGGTGGTTATCATCTTTCACCATGCCGCAGACCGGAATGTTGAGCTGCAGCTCCGCCAGCACTTCCAACGCAATATTAACCTGCCCCTTGCCGCCGTCCATCAGAATCAGGTCCGGGAATTTGGTAAAACTGCCAAATTTCTGGTCAATTTCCTTCCTGTCCAAATCCTTCTGTTCTTCCATGCCATGGAGGAAACGTCTGATGAGGACTTCTTTCATGCAGGCATAATCGTCCGGTCCCGACACGGTTTTTATCTTAAACTTGCGGTAATCGCTGCGCTTCGGCTTCCCTTTTTCAAACACCACCATGGAACCCACATTGGCAAAACCGCTGATGTTGGATATGTCGTACGCCTCCATGCGTACAATGCCCTCCAAGCCGAGCAAAACCGCGATTTCTTTCACTGCCCCAATGGTACGCCCTTCTTCCCTCTTGATTTTTTCCTTATCCTGGCTCAGGACCAGGGCTGCGTTTTTCGCCGCCAGTTCCACCAGCTTTTCCTTCGTCCCTTTCCTCGGCACCCGGATATAAACACGGCTTCCCTTCCTTGCGCCCAGCCAGCGTTCCAGTACGTCAATGTCCTCGATTTCCTCCTGCAGCATCAGTTCTTTCGGGATAAAAGGCGTCCCGGCATAAAACTGTTTGACGAAATCCAACAGAATCTGCGCCCTTGCACTTCCCGACACATGCGTCATGTAAAAATGCTCCCTGCCGATTAACTTGCCGTTCCGGATGAAGAATACCTGTACCACCGCATCGTTTTCATCTGCCGCCAGCGCAATAATATCCTTATCCTCCCCGTCGCTGTCGGTGATTTTCTGCTTTTGCGCCACCTGTTTTACGCTGTTGTACAAATCCCTGTACCGGATGGCATCTTCAAATTCCATATTCTCCGCAGCATCCTGCATTTTCCGTTCCAAGTCCTTTAAAATAGGCTGGTAATTGCCGTTCAGGAAATCCAGCGCCTGATCCACCTGTTCCCGGTATTGTTCTTTGGAAACATAGCCCTGGCAGGGCGCCATGCACTGTTTAATATGATAGTTCAGACAGGGTCTTTCCTTTCCGGCATCTTTCGGCAGGGAACGGTTGCAGGTACGCAGCATATACAGCTTATTAATCAATTCTATGGTATCCTTCACCGCCGCCGCACTGGTATAGGGACCAAAATACCGGGATTTATCCTTTTTCATCTCCCTGGAAAACAGTACCCTCGGATACGGCTCGCCCACCGTCACCTTTATGTACGGATATGTTTTGTCATCCTTTAACATCGTGTTATAACGGGGACTGTATTCTTTGATCAGGTTGTTCTCCAGCACAAGCGCTTCCAGTTCGGAATCCGTAATGATATATTCAAACCGCGCAATCTGTGTCACCATCTTGTCAATTTGGGGACCCCTCCCGATATTCTTGCGGAAATAGGAACGAACACGGCTGTGGAGGTTAATCGCTTTTCCCACATAGATAATCGAATCGCTGCCGTCATGCATAATATATACGCCCGGTTTGGCAGGCAGCTTTTTTAATTCCTCCTCAAAATCAAACGTCATATTCCATTGCACCTTCCTTATACTAAAATAGCGGCTTCCGCGCCGGCAAGATCCCTTTGGATGCCGTGTGCGCAAAGGAGGTTCCCATTTGACATAAGAACCTCCTCTGCGCTATTCCTGTTCGTCTATTTTCTTTTGCAGCGTTTCGTCAAAATTGCCGGATGCATTGGAGAACCTTCCGACCGGATACCGGTTTGCCGGCTGCCCGTTTACCGGACGTTCTTCCCTTCCGGCGGCTGTGCCCGCCGAAACTCTGTCCTGCCGGTCAGGTTCACCGGCTTCCGTTTCCGGCTGCGTTCCTATTGCGGATTCCCCTTCCGGCTCCTTTGGGATTTCCTGACGGGATTCCATTTGGTCTGCACCTTCTTCCCGCTCATTTTGTGCGGGGGTTTTTACGGGCATTCCCGGTTGTTCCGGTTTTATTTCCGGTTCCGTTTCCTGCTCCGGCTTTATGCCTTCGGATTCCCTGCCGGCTGCTTCCTCGTTCCCCGGCTCCATAGTTTCCGTCATTGCGGATTCCGTTTTTCCGCCATCCGCCAAAACATCCCCTTCCGCCTTACCGTTTTCTTCCTCCTCCGGTTCCGGCAGTCCTTTTTCCTTGCGGAAAATTTGCATAAACTCCTTACCGGTAATCGTTTCTTTCTCGATTAAGTGGGCTGCGATTTTATCCATCAGTTCCCTGTTCTCGGCAAGCATCCCTTTCGCTTCCTCATAACATTCCTTCAGAATGTTCATCACTTCGGTATCCACGTCCGCTGCCGTCACATCGCTGCAGTTCATGCGGGAACCGCCGCCCAAATATTCATTTTCCACCGTGGCAAGTCCCATCAGTCCGAACTTGTCGCTCATACCGAACCTGGTTACCATGTTTTTCGCAATATTGGTGGCTTTTTCAATATCGTTGGCGGCTCCGGTGGTCACGGTGTCAAACACGATTTCTTCCGCTGCACGTCCGCCCAAATAGCCTACCAGCATATCATGCAGTTCCGCCTTGGTATTCAGGTATTTTTCTTCTTCCGGTACCTGCATCACATACCCCAGCGCCCCCATGGTGCGGGGAACAATGGTAATCTTCTGTACCGGCTCGGAATTTTTCTGCAAAGCGCTCAAGAGCGCATGACCGACCTCATGGTAGGAAACAATTTTACGTTCCTCCCTGCTCATAATGCGGTCTTTTTTCTCCTTGCCCACCAATACCTGCTCCACCGCTTCAAACAGGTCGTGCTGGCAGACATATTCCCTGCCCCTCTGCACGGCATTGATTGCCGCCTCATTAATCATATTGGCAAGGTCCGCGCCCACCGCGCCGCTGGTAGCGAGCGCTATGGCATCCAAATCCACGCTGTCGTCCATCAGCACGTCTTTGGCATGAACTTTCAGTATTTCCACGCGTCCCTTTAAATCCGGTTTATCCACGATAATCCGCCGGTCAAAGCGCCCCGGCCGAAGCAGTGCCTTGTCCAGTATCTCCGGGCGGTTGGTAGCGCCCAAAATCAGGATTCCCTTGGATGTATCAAAACCGTCCATTTCGGACAAAAGCTGGTTTAACGTCTGCTCCCGTTCCTCATTCCCACCGCCGTACTTGGAATCACGGCTGCGCCCGATGGCGTCAATTTCATCGATAAAAATAATGCAGGGCGCATTTTTGGTTGCTTCCTTAAACAAATCCCTCACACGGGAAGCGCCCACACCCACGTACAGCTCTATAAAATCCGAACCTGCCAGCGAGAAAAACGGCACATGGGCTTCCCCTGCCACCGCTTTGGCGAGAAGGGTTTTCCCGGTACCCGGAGGTCCCACAAGCAGGGCGCCCTTTGGCAGTTTCGCACCGATTTTGGCATATCTTCCCGGATTGTGCAAAAAGTCCACCACTTCCTGCAGGGATTCCTTCGCTTCGTCTTCCCCCGCCACATCCTTAAACGTCACGCCGGTTTCTTTCTCCACATAAACCTTGGCATTGCTTTTGCCAACGCCCATCATACCGCCGCCGCTTTTGGACATCCTGCGGAACAGGAAACTAAGCAGCACCCACATTAACAGAATGGGAAGGATATAAGTCAGGATAATGGATAACACCATTCCGGAGCCGTCGGGAACCACGCCGCTCAAATCCACGTCATGTTCCAGCAGGAACTGGGTCAGTCCGTCGTCTTCCACCCGCCCGGTATAATAAGTCACCGGCGAAACGGCATAAGGATTACTGCCCCCAATCTGCTGTTTCGGTATGATGTTAATCCGGTCGGTTTCGATTTCCACGCTTTTTACTTTTCCGTCTTCCACCATATCCACGAACTCATTATAGGTAATTTCCCGTTCCGTCCCGCCGGTCATCACCTTCATGAAATAGCTCATGCAAAGAAGGGTAATTAACGCCGCCACCAGCAGCAGGACAATGCTCTGCCGCTTGGGGTCGTCCCCGTTTCCGCCCGGACCGGAACCGTTGTTGTTTCCGTTATTGTTATTCTGACCGCCTCGGTTGCCGTTGTATCCGCCGCCGTCATATTGGTTTAAGTTGTTTTCGTCCATTTTATACTCCTATCCGTAAGCCTCTTGCCTTTTCTATTATAGGGATAACTTTTCGATAAATCAATAATATAATTGTGAAATCTTTCGCCATCTATTAAAGATTTCTAAATTTTTTCCCGGAAACAGTAGATTTTTAGCCCTTAAGCATTGTATAATACATAGGTTGTTTTATAAAATGACAAGCGCATGTTCACGTGCCCCAAAACAAGAAGGAGCTTCCTGTATAATTCAAATATAGGGAATTCCAAGGAAGGTGGTTGAT
>CAJUMD010000078.1 GCA_910587275.1 uncultured Kineothrix sp. | reverse complement strand
TGTTGGCTTCCTTCATCTGCTTGATTAAAAGCTGGCTGGATTCGTACCAGAAATCGTAATTTCCGGCATAGAGCTGTATCTTGCCGTAATCGATGTCTGCCGTATGGGTACATACTTTATTCAGGAAATAACGGTCATGGGATACTACAATGACCGTGTTTTCAAAGTCGATGAGGAAATCTTCCAGCCATGCGATGGCATCCAAATCCAAATGGTTGGTAGGCTCATCCAAAAGAAGGATGTCCGGGTTGCCGAACAGGGCTTTGGCAAGAAGGATTTTCACTTTTTCACTGCCGTTTAGGGAACCCATTACGGAGTTATGCAGACTGGTGTCGATGCCGAGCCCGTTTAACAGCATGGCGGCGTTGGACTCCGCTTCCCAGCCGTCCATTTCCGCAAATTCCCCTTCCAGCTCACTGGCGCGGATGCCGTCCTCATCGGTGAAATCCTCTTTGGCATAAATGGCATCCTTTTCCTTCATAATTTGGTAAAGGCGTTCGTTGCCCATGATGACCACATCCATGACCGGATATTCATCGTATTTGAAATGGTCCTGCTCCAGCACGGAAAGGCGCTGTCCGGGGGTAATGGCGATATCCCCTTTCGTGGTTTCCAACTGCCCGGAAAGTATTTTTAAGAACGTGGATTTTCCGGCGCCGTTTGCGCCGATTAACCCGTAGCAGTTTCCTTCGGTGAATTTAATGTTGACGTCTTCAAATAACGCTTTTTTGCCGATGCGTAAAGTTACGTTGTTTGCACTTATCATTGTTTGCCAGCCTTTCTTTTTTGTTTTTTCTATTTTTATGGTATCCATACCGTTTTTTAGCAGCCATTACTTATTGTACAGAAAAATACTGAATTTGCAAGGGGTTCTTTAAGTTTCCGGGCAAAATTGGGCTATTTCTAATTGTCCCTAAACGGATATGGTGGGGGAACTGCCGTAGCCAGGGGAAATCCATACCGCTAAAAAACTGCCGGGAAGCGGCACTGTCTGCCCGGTATCACAAACAAATCAACGGATATACCGGCCGGACAGTATCGTTTCCCTGCAGTCTTTTCTACCTTATCCTTTTACACTCCCCATACACATGTCCTGCTTTCCCAGGCTGTCTCATCACCCTTCCACGATCAGGTATCTCCCGTCTCCCACGTCAAACACTTCATCCGCCTCAAGGATTCCCTCCTCGTCCGCGCCTTCCATGTCCAAACCTGCCTCGTCGAAATATTCCCATACTTCCTGTACGGAATTTACCACCACTGCCATGCATTCCTCCAAAAAGGCTTCCGCTGCTTCCGGCGTATCCGCCACGTCCTCCGGAAATAACTGGCTTTGGTTTTTCAAAAAACACTTTAATACGGCATCATCAAATTCGTGCATTCTGCATCCTCCTTTCCGTTTCCCCGTTCTTATCCATTACCCTAAATATTATAACGTTCTCACCCGTCCGTCAACAGTTCCTTTACCACCAGATACACACCTTTTTCCCGATAGGACGGGCAGATATGCTTCGCCGCCGCTTTCACTTCTTCCCTGGCATTTTCCACGGCGTAACTTTCCCCTGCCGCCTGCATCAGTCCGATATCGTTATTGTTATCGCCAAACGCCATGGTTTCCTCTTTGGTTATGCCAAAATAATTCTGCAAAAACCGCAGGGCATTCCCCTTATCCACCGACGCATCCATAAAATCCACCCAGTCTTCACCCGCCATGCATACCTTTACCTTGTCTTTCCACATGGGAATCAGCGTCCCTTCCCCCAGTTCACGGATGCTCTCCTTTTGGTATATAGCGATTTTAATAATCTGCGCGTCTTCCTCCAGCACATCTTTCACCTGCCTGAATTTATTGTGGTATCCGTACGTAATCAAATCGATAAATTCCCGGTTACGGCTTTCCACCAGACTCCCGTCTGCGGTGGAAACAATAATATCGCAGGTCGCATAATACTGTCTGAGCTGCTTTACGATATCCTCCGCATCCTTTCTTTTCATGGGTGTCACGCTGATGTCCTGCTCCTTATAACGAATCTGCGCCCCGTTCTCCGCGATGAAAATAATATTTTCCCCTGCTTCCCGGAATACGTTCCGTATGCTTTGGTACTGCCTTCCGCTGGCGGCACAGAACAGGATTCCCTGTTTTGCCAGCCTGCATATGGCATCCGCCATTTCCGGATATAAATCCGGGGTGGAATCCTTAATCAGCGTTCCGTCTATGTCGCTTGCTATGAGTTTTATTTCAGCCATTCCCGTTGTTCCTTTTCCTATCCTGTTTTTTCCCTTCCTTTTATTCCAAACGCTCCGAATCCAAACGCTCCGGATATCCTGCCTGAAGCGGTCTGCGCCCCGTTTCCAGCCCGTATAGCTTCATCTCCCGGCACAGCCTGCCTACCGGCAGTCCCACCACATTATTGTAATCCCCGTTTATTTTCTCAATATACGCCGCACATCTGCCCTGGATGGCATACGCCCCCGCCTTGTCAAGCGGTTCCCCCGTTTCCACATACGCCCGGATTTCTTCCCCGTCCATGGGGAACATGGACACGTCCGTCTTCCCGTAAAACGTATGGCGGATATCCTCCCCGCCCTTTCGTCTCCCGCAAAACGTCACGCCCGTATATACCTGGTGGGTCTTTCCCTGCAGCAGTCCGAGCATCCGGCAGGCATCCTCCCGATCCGCCGGTTTTCCCATCACGGAACCGTCCAGGGCAACCACCGTATCCGCCCCGATAACCAGGAAGTCTTCCTCTCCCCGCTCCAAAAACTTTCCGCAGACATCCTCTGCCTTCTGCGCCGAAAGTCCCTGCACGATTTCCTCCGGCAGCGTTCCCTCCATTTTTTCTTCCACCGTACTCGGCGCTACCTCATAAGTCATTCCAATCTGCGTCAGCAGCTCTTTACGCCTCGGCGAAGCCGATGCCAAAATAATCCTCATTTCCGCTTCCTTCCCATTCCCTTTGCTTCCGAACCGTTCCTGCGGCGCCTGCCGGCTTCTTACTTATGGTGCATCTCCGGTATGAACGCCCGCTCGTCCACCGCCCCTGTGCTAAGGCGCGCCTCTTTCTTCGCCTCCAGGGAAAACGCAAGCTGGGAATTGTATGCCGGTTTCCCACGCTTATCCACCTTTTCATAAGTACCGTCAGGCTTAAGCACATGGGCTTTTACCGTATCCTTTAATTCTCCCTGTAAAATATGCAGTACCTTCGCTTTTAAATCCGGCTGCTCCACCGGAAAGAGAATTTCGACGCGCCGTTCCAGATTACGGGGCATCCAGTCCGCACTTCCGCAGTATATCTCCGGTGTACCGTCGTTTTCAAAATAAAAAATCCGGCTGTGCTCCAAAAAGTTCCCCACAATGGAGCGCACGCTGATGTTCTCGCTGACACCCGGAATCCCCACTTTCAACGTGCAGATTCCGCGGATAATCAATTCAATCTTCACGCCTGCCGCGCTCGCCGCGTAAAGCGCCGCAATGATATCCCTGTCACAAAGGGAATTCATCTTCGCAATAATATGGGCGTTCCTGCCCGCTTCCGCCGATGCGGTTTCCCGGGAAATCAAATACAGGAATTTATCTTTTAACCAAAGGGGCGCCAATGCCAGTTTGTTCCAAAAACGCGGTTCCGAATAACCGGAAAGCATGTTGAAAACCGCCGTGGCATCCTCGCCTACCGGTCTGCTGCATGTAAACATCCCCAAATCGGTATACAGCTTCGCCGTGGCATCATTATAATTTCCCGTACCCAAATGGACGTAACGGCGGATACCGTCTTCCTCCTTGCGCACCACTAACGTAATCTTGCTGTGAGTCTTTAATCCCACCAAACCGTAAATGACATGACAGCCTGCTTTTTCCAGCATCTTCGCCCACACGATATTATTTTCCTCATCAAACCGCGCTTTTAATTCCACCAAAACCGACACCTGCTTGCCGTTTTCCGCCGCCAGCGCCAGCGCTGCAATAATGGGCGAATTGCCGCTGACGCGGTAAAGCGTCTGTTTGATGGCAAGCACGTCCGGGTCTTTTGCCGCCCTGCGGATAAACTCCACCACGGGCGCAAACGTCTGGTACGGATGGTGCAAAAGGATATCGTGCTTGCGGATTTCCCCGAAAATGTCGCAGTCCTCCGGCAGCTCTGCCACAGGCTGGGGCTGCACATAGGCGTACTCTTTTAAGTGGTCAAAACCTTCCAGCCCGTACATTTTCATCAGGTAAGTCAAATCCAACGGTCCGTCAATCTGGTAAATGTCCTCCTCCTTGATGAACAGCTCATCCCGGATAATTTTTAACAGCCGCTTGTCGATGCCGCTTTCCACCTCCAGGCGGATTGCCTGCCCCCACTGCCTGCGCTTTAACTTTTTCTCGATTTCTTTTAACAGGTCTTCCGTTTCTTCTTCCTCTATGATAAAATCCGCATTCCGCATGATACGGAACGGATAGGCGCAGACAATGTTATAATTCAGGAACAGCTTGCCGATATTGCGCTCCACCAGTTCTTCCAGCAGGATAATCACCTTCTCCCCTTCCTTTTCCGAAGGGATGGGGACGATACGGGGCAGTACGCTGGGTACCTGTACGGTGGCAAATTCCAGTTCCTCCTCCCCTTCCTTTTTCCGCACAAGCGCACCGATGTTCAACGATTTGTTGCGGATTAACGGAAACGGTCTTGAGGAATCCACTGCCATGGGCGTCAGCACAGGATAGACATTTTCCATAAAATAACGGTCCACATACTCGATTTCCCCTGCCGTCAGATCCTCGTGGTGTTCTATGATACGCAGCCCGTTGGTATACAGCAGCGGCACCAGTGACCTCTTGTATGTAGAATACTGGAGGTTGACCAGCTCATGGGTCGCCTTGTTCACCATGGCAAGCTGTTCGGCAGGTTTTAACCCCGCGATATCCGTCTTGGTATAGCCCCCGCTTACCATATCCTTTAATGCCGCCACACGGACCATGAAAAATTCGTCCAGATTGGATGCGGTAATGCTTAAGAATTTTACCCGTTCAAACAGGGGAATCTGTTTGTCCCTCGCCTCGCTGAGCACTCTTTTATTAAACAGAATCCAGCTCATTTCCCGGTTGGTGTAATATTTACTGTCGGTATAATTTGCATTCTTCTTCGCTTCCATGTTGTTTGCGTTTGCTTCTTTTTCGATTCCCTTTTCTATTTCTTTTTCTGCTTCTTTTCCTTTTTTATTTTCCTTCATTTCCCTGTTCTCTTTCCCCGCTCTTTTTTTACCATTCTCTTTCCGCTATAACGTCCTCTTTTGTTTGATGACCGGCATTACGCTGTACACTTCCCCGAAAAATTCGGCACGGTGGCTGAACATTCCCTTTTCCAGCGTAATGTCCTCGTTCGTCTCCACCGTAATCACAAGCTCGTTATCCATCAGCTTCGTCTTTACGTTCTTAAACTTCTGCTTATGACTTCTGTCCAGCCCGTTCGCCACCCTCAAAATGGCGGTCAGCTTCGCGATTTTCAGGTAAGATTCCCGGTCCAGCGTGGACATCCTTCCCATTTCATCGTAATATTCAAAATCCATGTGGTTGTATTTTACCACGTTTGCCACGATTTCCTGCTCCAAATGGGACAGTCCGATGATTTCGGTGGCAGTGATGATGCTGTAAGAACATTCCCCCAGGTTCACCATACTGATATATTTCCCGCAGTCATGGAGCAGCGTGGCAATCCGAAGCAGCAGCCGTTCCCTTTCCCCCAGCCCGTGGATACGCTTCATGCTGTCAAAAATGGTCAATGCAATCCGCTCCAGGGTTTCCCCCCTCTTACGGCTTCCCATGTAACGTTTGCTGATGTTCTGCGCACAGGCTATGATATCCTGTTCAAAATCGTGTTCCGGCAGGATGATTTTGTTATTCTGGGCATATTCATAGGCAATGCCGTCACAGAGCGTCACGCCCGGCGCCCAAAGCATACTGGCATCCATGGTTTCAATAATCCGTGACAGCAGGATATAGGAGATATACAAAAGAATGATTGTCTCCTCCGGCATGTCAAACAGCTTCGTCAGCTCCTGCAGCGTCTTTTCCTCCAAAAGAGCCATCAGCTCGCGGAACGTCCCGACATCCACCTGTCCGCCGACCCTTTCCGCAAACTGTTTCTTCCTAAGAAGGGCGGAAATATAATCGTCTACAATAATGATATTCTCAATCTGCTTATCCTTTAAATAGAGCTTTTTAAATACCGCAAGCTGGGAGTTCGCCAGTTCATCGATTAACCTCTCATACTGTCTGCGCCCCACATCCAAATGGTACAGATAATCCCTTACCCGCAAAACACCCAGCCGCAGGTTCTGCGTGGCAATCAGCGTGTCTTTGTCAAAAAGGGAAATCTGTATGCTTCCCCCGCCGATGTCCACGATTGCCGTTCCTTTTTCGATAAACCGGTTAAAGGCTTCCCCCATGAAAGCAATGGATTTGTAATCCAGAAAACGCTGTTCCGAGTTGTTCAATACCTCCACGTTAATGCCCGTCCTCTGCCGTATCTGGTCCAGGATAATGGTGGTATTCTCCGTCTCCCTGATGGCGCTCGTCCCGTACGCCTTATATTCCGACACCTTATAGGTTTTCATAATCTGCGTGTATTCATTCAGGTAACGGCACAATTCATCCATCCGTGCATAGGTAATCTTGCCTGCCGCATAAGTATCCATCCCCAAATCGATATGGTGCCTGATATGGTCGATTTCCCGCATCCCCGTTTTGGAGGATATTTCAAATATTTTCATGGAAAGCTCAAAAGAACCTACGTCAATCGCTGCAAATGTCTTCATCCGACCCTTCTCCTCTCCTTATCCGCCGCCGGCATCCTGCTGCCGCACGGTCCGCCCGCCTCTGTACGCTTACTCTTTCTTTTTCCCAAGCAGGTAATCCACGAACTGCTGTGCCGTCCTTCCGGAAAGCCCCCCATGCGCCAGTTCCCACCGGTTCGCTTCCAAAAGCAGCTCGTCCTCCGGCATGACAACGCCGTGTCTTTGCGCAAGCACACGGACGATTTCCTGGAACTGCTTTTTATCCGGCGCACAAAAGAACACCGTGACGCCGAAACGGGATACCAAAGACAGCTTCTCCTGCACCGTATCGCTGGAATGGAGCTGGTCCCTGCGCCCTTCCTTGTCCGCAAAAGTCTCTTTGATCAGGTGCCTGCGGTTGGAGGTGGCATAAATCAAGACGTTTTCCGGTTTTTTCTCCAAACCGCCTTCTATCACCGCCTTCAAATATTTATATTCGATTTCAAACTCCTCAAAGCTCAAATCGTCCATATAAATAATGAATTTATAATTCCGGTTCTTAATCTGTGCAATCACGTCGTTCAAGTCCTGGAACTGGTGCTTGTAAACCTCTATGATGCGCAGCCCTTTCCCATAATACTCATTGGCAATCGCCTTTATGCTGGAGGATTTTCCCGTTCCCGCATCGCCGAACAGCAGACAGTTGTTCGCCTTCCTGCCCTCCACAAAGGCTTCCGTGTTGTCGGTGAGCTTCTTCTTTGGGATTTCATACCCCACCAGGTCGTCCAAACGGACATGGGCGATATTGAGGATGGGGACAATCTGCACGCCCTGCCCGTCATGGACAATGCGGAACGCCTTGTGCAGCCCGAATTTCCCGACGCCGTATTCCCGGTAAAATTCCGTCAGCGTCGCCTTCATTTCCTCCGGTGAATGGTCCTGTGTGAATTTCACCGCCAAATCGCAAATCCGCTTACAGATGCGGGTGTTATACACCTTGCTCCCCTGCTTACAGCTTTCATAGGAAAGCGCCAGCGAAAAACAGTCCATACCGAGTGTCCGCATCATATCCGTAAAATCATAGTCATAAAATTTTTTGAAAATCAGGATATCATGGAGCACTGCCTGGTTAATGGTGCCTTCCACCTCTCCCCGGATCTCACATGCCATGCTGTAACTGTTTTCATTGTTTACCAATAAATTCGTGAGGTAGCAGTGCCACAGATTCCCGTAAAACCCATGGTGCCCTGCCATCTCCAAAAGGCGGTGCATACAGTCATACAAAAGGGCTTTCCCGTCTTCCCCGCCGTCGCCGTAATGCCCCATCAGCCATGCCATATCATGCAGCAGTTCCCCGTCCTTAAAATCCCTGTATATCATCAGTTCTTTTTCCCACATTTTATATCCAATCCATCCTCTCCCGCCGGCTGCATAAATGCTTTCAGCATAAATGTTTTCAGCATTCCTGCTTCTCCCGTTTTGGCAATCCCCATTCCAATCAGTAATTCCCTAAAATCTTCATTTCCCGCGCTTCGTCACGCAGTCCGCGCAGGGCGTTCTTCACCGCGCTGTCCGCCAGGTTGCCGTCAAAATCGATGAAGAAACGGTATTCCCAGTTCCGGTCCTCCAAAGGACGGCTTTCGATTTTGTTCATGTTCAGGTTATTGTAAATAAAATGGGACAGCATATGGTAAAGGGAGCCGCTTTCATGGGGCACCTCAAAACAGATGCTTACCTTCTTCGCGTCCTTTAGGAAAATCTTCTGGTTCGTTACCACGATAAAACGGGTGGAATTCATGCTGGACTGGTTAATGCCCCTTTCCAGAATTGAAAGCCCGTACGTTTCCGCCGCATGTTCGCTGGCAATTGCCGCCTGTGTGCAATCCTTATCTTCCGCCACTTTCCTTGCCGCAAAGGCATTGTTGTTCATGCCAATCTGCCGCCAGGAAACATGCTCCTGCAGATATCTGGAACTCTGCATCAGCGACTGCGGGTGGGCATACACTGTTTTGATATCCTCGATTTTAGTCCCGGGAAGCGCCATAAGACAATGCTCGATTTTGATAATCTGTTCGCCCACGATATAGTTCTCAAACTCCACCAGCATATCGTATATCTCGTTGACAATGCCCGCCGTGGAATTTTCTATGGGAAGCACCGCATAATCGGCGCTTCCTTCTTCAATGGCAATCATCGCGTCCCGGAACGTATCCACATGGAAACTGTTGACGTTTTTCCCGAAATACCGTTCCATCGCCGCCTGTGTATATGCGCCTTCCGCACCGGGAAACACTACCCTGGCATGTTCCGTATCCAGCCTGTCCACCCCAATGAACGGCAGCCTGCCAAGGGCTCCCTTTTCCGTCAGCATCTGATACTGCAGTTTCCGGCTCATGGACATAATCTGTTCAAAAAGTTCCTCCACGCCGGTACTGTTAAATTCATTATGGGTCATGGATTTCACTTTCCTGATTTTTGCTTCTTCCCGTTCCTTGTCGAACACCTTCTTGCCCGTTTCCATCTTGTACTGTGCCACCTGTTTGGACACATCCATCCGCTGTTCATACAGTTCCACAATCTGTTTATCGATGGCGTCAATCTGTTCCCTTAACTTTGCTAAATCCATGACGGTTCCCTTCTTTTTTCCTGTAATTTTTCAGCCTGTCTTTTTTCATCTTTTTACCCCATGTCCGCTCCGGCGGACTCAAAATCAATAGTTGAAAGCGCTTTTCTTTCAACCTTTTACTTTTTATCTTATAACAAATTGCGCCTGCCCGCAAGGGTTCCTCATAACATTTGTCCCGAAACCATAAATTTTCCCAAAACCCCTTGACAAATTCTTTTTTTCGTCTTATTGTATTATTTAAGTAATACAGAAGTATGGATATACTTCCCGTATCCGGCATGAGGGATACGGCAAAATAGATTCAGGAAAGGATGGATAGCATGGCATGGAATTTAGATGCGGATAAGCCTATTTACGCCCAATTAATGGAAATTATCCAAATGCAGATTGTATCCGGCAAATACCAGGCGGGCGGCAGGCTCCCCAGCGTGCGGGAGCTGGCAGCGGAAGCAAGCGTCAACCCGAACACGATGCAAAAGGCGCTTGCCGAACTGGAACGGAACGGATTAATCAACACACAACGTACCAGCGGGCGCACCGTAACGGAAGACCACGAGAAAATCCGGCTGACACGGGCGGCGCTTGCCGATGAATATATCAGGAATTTCTTCCGTATGATGAAGGAACTTGGGTATTCGGAAGAAGAAATTGTAACGCTGGTCGAACAGATACTGAAGGAGGGAGCATAATTATGGAAGCATTAGCGGAAATACGGGGACTGACGAAAGTATTTGATAACCATTTGGCAGTCAACAACATGAATCTTATCATCCCCCGTGGCAAAATCATCGGACTGCTCGGTCCCAACGGGAGCGGCAAGTCCACACTGATCAAAATGATGAACGGACTGCTCACACCCACGGCGGGCACCGTCTTAATCAACGGCCGCGAACCCGGCGTTGCCACCAAGGAGCGGGGCGCCTACCTGCCGGAGCGCACCTACCTGCAAAACGGAATGAAAGTGTGCGACATTGTGGATTTCTTCTGCGATTTTTATGCGGATTTTGACAGAGAGCGCGCCTTTACCATGCTGGGCAACCTTGGGGTACCTTTTACCGCGCCGTTAAAAACATTGTCAAAGGGTACCAAAGAAAAGGTACAGTTAATTCTGGTCATGAGCCGGAGGGCGGATTTGTATATTTTGGATGAGCCCATAGCCGGTGTGGACCCTGCGGCGAGGGATTACATCCTGCGGACCATCATTACGAATTACAATGAAAATTCCAGCATCCTGCTGTCCACTCATCTGATTACGGACATTGAAAACATTTTGGACGAAGTCATCCTGATCCGCGAAGGAATGGTGCTCGCCCATATGAGCGTGGACCAAATCCGGGAGGAATACGGACAGTCGGTAGATTCTTATTTCAGGAGGGTATTCGCATGTTTGTAAAATTATTTAAATATGAATGGAAGACATTTTGGAAAGTGCCTGCCGCCATTAACCTGGTGCTGCTCATTGTCACCCTGGTCGGAATGGCCACACTGGTTACTCCTTTTTGGGATATCGACTCTTTGGCCATCGACATGCTGTCGGTAACCGCCATCATGTTTTACGTGGCTGCCATTATTGCCGGTCTCATCGCCGTCGTCGTTTATACTGCCATCCGTTTTTACCGCAATATCTATACGGACGAAGGATATTTGACCAATACCCTGCCGGTGACGCCAAGAATGATTATCCTTTCCAAACTGCTCGTCAGCTCCCTGTGGTCCATCATCAGCGGCATTGTGGTTTTCCTCAGTATTTTTATGCTGATATTTTCCGCCGCCTATTCCTTTGAAGGCGTTCGGTTTTTCCGTGACCTGCTGGAGTTTGACGAATTATGGGAAGCATGGGGATATCTTTTGGGAATTACGACGGATGCAAGATATTTCGGCATCCTGCTGCGCATTCTGTTCAGTATCCTGTACACCGTTGTACGCGTCTTTTTCTCTATCCTGATGCTCTATACTGCCATATCGCTGGGACAGTTGTTCCACAGGCATAAGATTGCAGGCGCGGTTGCATGGTACATTGCGGAATATGTGTTCGTCCAAATGGTATCTTCCATTTTCTCGACCGTACTGCTTTACCATAATTGGCCGGATTCCTATTTCTTCTCGAATTTCGAATCCTATTACATCATGGTTTCTTACGGGGGCTTCCTGCTAACGACGCTTTGCTGCATCGGGATGTTCTTCCTTTCGGAATTTATGTTAAAGAAAAGGCTGAATCTGGATTAGACGGTGTCCGGCACCACGCTTTGGGGGGCGGCTGTCTGTCAACAAGTCAACACCCTCGCGGCAGTCGCCAGATATCCGCACGAGTGCGGCTACTTGGCTCGTTGCCCGCGGGAATAAACACCGGGAAATGATGATGAATACTTTATCATTTCCCGGTGTTTCTCCGTCCTTTGCGGATGCCGGAACACGGTTCCGCTCCCTTTTGTGCCTGGACCTTATTTATTTTTCCGCCGATCCTGCGCATCCTTTAATGCCGCAGCCAAACAAATCAGGAAACAGGTTCCGGCCAAAAGCCGGTCAAAGGTCTTCTCCACCTTCTTTTTCCTTGCCTTTGCCGCCTTCCTGCGGACTTTTTCACAGGCTCTTTTCGTTTTTGCCTTTTCCTTTATTATCTGCGCCGTCTGTTTATCCAGTTCCTTCCTCCACTTTGCCTGCCGTTTTCTGTTTTTCCCGCTTTTCGTGTTTTTTCCAATTCTTCCGCTTCCCATATTTTTCATGCTCTTTCCTTTTTTCCAATTGTCCGTTTTATACCCCTGCACGTTTCCACCCTTTCTTCTGCCGTCCAATCCGCTCCGGGTACGGCAGTCCGTTTCCCCGTTCCGGCTGCCGCTTCTGCGTCTCCGGCACTATTCTGTTCCATCGGTCAGCCGACCGGCTCGGCGATACGCGTTACCCCCACATAAATATTGGATATCTGGTACCATGTCGGATAATCCACCACCCCGGACTGCGGCAGATTAAAGATACGCTGGAATGCCCTCACCGCTTCTGCCGTCCTGCTGCCGTATATGCCGTCCACCGTAATCGTGGGAATCGCCGGATAGTTCTGCGCAATGCGGTTTAACTGCTGCTGCATCTGGCGTACCTTATCCCCCGTGGAACCTACCGTCAGGTCATATCCCGGCCAGGAAGAAGGAACGCCCGCTATGCTTTCCGCCGAATTGATATACATATCATTCCCGTAATAATACCGGATTATTTCAATGGCGGAGTATCCCTCATCCCCAAGGTACTTCGACCCCCACTGGCTCAGTCCGCTGCACGTCACCCGCTTCCCGTCGCAGTAAGAAGTAAAAATAGGCTGCCGTACGCCCGGACGGGACAGGTAATTCGCAAAAACGGTATCCACCAAATAATCAATGTTTTCATAAATGTTCCTGCCGCGCATCCACTTTTGGTCATATGCCGTAGAAGACGTAATGGTAAAATTATAGCCTTGGTTTCGGTACCGCGAGACCATTAATTTCCGCTCATACCGTCCCCACCACACAGGGAACCCGGACGCGGAACCGGATGCGTATCTCCCCATCCGTTACCGTCACTTTCTCCAACAGTAAAAAAAGCAGCATCCTCCGAAAAGCCGTATCTCCTTCCCTGAATTCCTGCTTCCAGTCCCGGCTGACAACCGCAGCTTCTTCCGCAGCGGTACCGGAATCCGTCATCCTTTCCAGTTTCTTCCGGTTTTCCTCCGCTTTTTCCCTGCATTCTGCAAGCATCCGCTCCTTATCCCCCAGCAGGGAAGATAATTTTTCCACGGTAAAACAGGAATTTCCCCGCAGGGATTCCGGGATTTCCGCCTCAAAAGTCCGGATATCCCGCCTTAATGCCGCCACTTCCCGTTCCAAGGCTTTCTGCTCTTTTTCCACGGCTTCTCTCTGCCGCCTGTTCCTTTCCTTCCATTCCTCCGCCATGTCCAAAGGACCTACCCGTTCCAAAAAACGCTCCACAACCCCGAACACGGCGTTTTCCAAATAATCCTGCGGATAGGAGGAGTGTCCCCCGCATTTCCCGCCGCAAAGATACCTGCCCGTAAAGGATATTTTCCGCTCCCCCGCCTTTGTCGTCCAACGGTTCCAATAACTGCCGTTCCTTAAGGGGCTGCCGCAGCATCCGCAAAAAGCCAGCCCGGTCAGGGCCAGCCTTCCAGAAGTGGTAAACGGCACATGGCTGCCTTCCCCGTATAACCGTGCCGCCTGTTCCTTGGATGCGGCGGTTTTTGCCTTCCTCGCCTCCCTGATTTCCTGTGCCTGCTCCCAAACACGTTCTGAAACGATGACCAACTCCGCCACCTGTTTTTCGGCATACACCCACTCCCTCCGGTCCAGGCGCACCGACCCGTTCCGGTTCACCCTCCGGTTTATGGCAGGATAACCCATATAAACGGGATTTAGGAGAATCCCCCTTACGGCTGCCGCTTTCCACTGTGCGGCTGCCGCCGGCGGTATTCCCTGCCGGTTCAGTTCCTTCGCAATCCTTTCATATCCCATCCCCTCACGGACGGCAAGGCGGTAAATCATCCGTACCGTGTCCGCCTGCGGCGCCACGATTTCCAGTTTCTTTAACAGCCTCCCATGATTGCTTACCACGCCGGACGGCACCAGCCGGTAACCGAAAGGCGCCCTGCCTCCCACAAACTTTCCGGCTTTCACCATCTCTTTTTGCGTATCCCGGACACGCATCCCCGTCTTTTTGCTCTCGCCCTCATTCTGCCAGAAACGGATGTAATTTAAAAGTTTATCCACATGTTCCTGCGTTTTCAACTGCCCGTCCTTAATCGTCCAAACCTCAATACCCAGCCGGTTTAACGCCGCCACATAAAAACTGTATTCCTCCTGTCTGCCTATCCGGTCCGACATATAAGTAAGCAGCACGTCAAACTTTTTTCCCTCCGCATCCGACAGGATTTCCTGCAGAACTTCCCTCTCCTCCACACTGTTTTTGTACGCAGACACCGCTTTTTCCATATATTCCCCGTCAAATACCCAGTCCGGGCGTTTGGCAATATAATCCGCGGCCTCCGCGCGCTGGATTGGGATATCGCCGTCATGGAGCTGCTGCCTGGAAGATACCCTGAGCAAAGTCCTCACCCGCTTCCCCATATCAGGTATCCTCCTTTGCCCCTTGGGCAGTTTTTGCTTCCGGTTCCGGTTTTGATTCCGGACATTCCGATTTCGACCCCATAAACTCCATAGACTCCAAAACAAACTCCTTAAGCCTTCCGTAAAATTCCCGCTGTGCCTTTTCTTCCGGCTGCTTCGGGAATTCCACCGTAACCGTCACGTTCTCCTTCTTATTTTTCTTCTTATAAAATGTGTCAAAACTTACCGTATCCACCATACACACGATCTGCCGTCTCCTGCCCGGATGTTT
Organism: uncultured Kineothrix sp.; assembly: GCA_910587275.1. Lineage (GTDB taxonomy): Bacteria > Bacillota > Clostridia > Lachnospirales > Lachnospiraceae > Kineothrix. The sequence continues at coordinate 1,474 of CAJUMD010000078.1, read as the reverse complement.
TCCTTATATGGTTATGTACGTTTTCCTCCCATTATGTATACGGCAAATCCAAAGCATCCGTTTCCCCAAATTCTTAATTCCCCTAAATCCCTAATTCCCCCAAATATCGATCGCATGCATATAAGCATCCGAACCGCGGGTACAGGTCAGGGTCAGTTTCTTGCCGCTGACAAAGGCTTTGCAGTTATTAATGCTGTTGACCGCATCCAGTTTCAACTGCATTTCCCCCTGCTGGGTATCCAAATACAGCACGTTTTGGTCCGAATCGTCCCCCACGGTTCCCGTAACGGTAGCCACATCCGACTTGTCCATATCCGGCACCGCAACATTATCCTTTATCCCCACAATGCTGACCGCATGGAGGTATGCATCCGAGCCATGGTAAAATGCCACCGTCAGCTTATTACCGGGGGTAAGCACCATCCCGCTTCTGGTATCCGTGGAAGCATCGATGGCAAACTGCATCTCACCGCCGTTTGTCTGCAAAAACAAAAAGTTTTCCTCCGTTCTCTCCGTCACGGTTCCCGTTACCGAAGCGGAAGCGGCAGGCGCCTGCACCGACGGCGCGGGACCGGCCCCGGATACCTGTCCCGGCACGGTTCCCGGCGTCGTCCCAGGCGTGGGAACCACCGGTACCGTCGAATCGGAAATGCTGACCGCATGCATATAAGCATCCGAGCCGCGCACACAGACAATATTGTAACTCCTGTCCACCACCAGCACGGAACACCCGCTCATATTCGTGGTGGAGTCCAGTTTAATCTCCATTTCCCCCTGCGGCGTATTAAAATACAAAAGCTCGCTCGTCGTCTTATCGCCAATCGTCCCTGTCACGGACGCCGACGTGGAAAAATCAAGCGTCACCGTAGGTGCCTGCGCTTCCGTGGTAATCCTCACGGCATGGAGATAGCCGTCCGAGCCATGGGAAACGGACACGCTGATTTTATAATCCGGCAGCAGGATTTTACATGCACTGGTATCCGTCCCGCTGTCCATTTTAATTTCCATATCGCCTTCCTTTGTGGAGAGTTTTAACAAATCGGAAGTAGTCCCCGCCATCACGGTCCCCTGCACCGTCGCCACGACTGCCGCCGATGCCTGCGCCCCAAGCCGGTTCGCCGGCAGGACAAACACGCCAACTGCCAGACAAAGCGCCATGTATAACTTTATAATCCTGTATTTTCCCATAATATTTCCTCCGTATTAACAAACTGACACAACCTGCGTTTTTGAACCCTAATTTGAGTTAATCATACAATATTTACCACAGAAAAGCAATATGGAAGTTCCTTGAAAAGGGGGCGGACGCACGGAAGGGAGTTTTTTGCGGGGCGGCGGCAGCGGGAGAGTCTGTCCCGGTTTTCCGTGCACTTATTTCGACGGGTTTTTCTAAACAGAATGGGCAGGGGTTTCACCGGCTGCGGGACACCCTCTATCGGCATCCATGCCGAATCGGGCTAAATCGGGCATCCAT
>CAJUMD010000077.1 GCA_910587275.1 uncultured Kineothrix sp. | reverse complement strand
GGGCATAATTTTTCAGATATATACTATCCTGTACCATGTATTCCTTAAAATCTTCCATGGGGAGTTTTCCGTCCTTCATATCCTGCACAAACATAGTGGCGATACACTTGTCCCAAACAGGTATATTCTGTTTCAAAATACCTTCCATAAATGCCATTTCCTTTTCCTCCTTGCGAATTGGGCAGGGAAGTTTCTTCCCTACTTCGCGCGCCCCGTGCGCCGCCTTAGCGGCATACTTCCTCTGCGTAGGGCTGTGCAATCGAGCGCGCCGGGCATCCGTCAGCTCTGCTGACATCCTTCCTTTGGGTGCCCGTGTGCATAAAAAATAGAGCTTCCAAATATAGAAGCTCTTTCAGACGCAGTACGGCGTAAGAAATTGCTTCCCTACGCCGGTATTAGCCGACAGGTCAAGAGGTCAGGTCTTACCTTTTTCAACTTGTTCAGTTCCCTCGCAAACACACATCAACCATATTCAGTTAAAACAATAGAACACGCTCTAGCCAACAGATTCAAAAAGTCAGGTTCTTCCTTCTCAACTACACAGTATTCCCCCTGCCCGAATAATAGTATAGGTGATATGGGATTGCAAGTCAATAAAATTTTCCGGATATTCAAATAAAAGCATTATCATGGAGGACTTATTGCTCATTACACATACTTAATTAAGAAATGACAGGCTAAAAAAGCCCTGCTTCCCGTCGTTCCTTGCTGCCTGCAACGTCTTAACGGCAGCTTCGTGAATGACAATGCTGCTCTCATTGCCCCGCAGGAACTTTTCTTTGCCCTTTGCCTTTTTGTATTGCATATGGACTGCCTTTGTCTCTTTTCCAAGCCTCTCAGTTGGTGTGAAATCTATAGCTCACTTTTATTCGGCAACGGGAACGGAAAAGTAGAAAATCACTCCATCCGGCTGATTTTCGACACCATATGTCAAACATTGCATGGAAAGTATCTGCGCAACAATCGCAAGCCCAAGACCTGAACCGCTGTTTTTTGAGTTTCTGTCACAGTAAAACTTCGTCCAGATTTTTGAAAGGTTTTCCTGCGGGATGGGTGTCCCCTGATTATAGACGGAAAAGTCCAACATACCGCCACGCTCCTTCAGCGACAGAGCCAAAACACCGCCCGGCCGGACATTTCTTTTTGCATTGACAAGCAGGTTATTCAGTACCTGCTCCATCCGGCTCCTGTCAGTATTGACATAAACAGGCTGCTCCGGCAGTTCATACCGCAGGTCAAAATCGGCATCCGGGGTATCCATCAGCAGCCTCCCGGCTACGGTTTCCAGAAATTCCACAAAATCAAAACGTTCCGGGCGAAGCTGTGCTGCCCCATTTTCCAGTGCAGACAAATCAAGCAAAGTATTGATCAGGCTGCCCATACGCTCCGTTTCCGCTATGATGACCTCGGAATAATTTTGTCTTTTTGCTTCATCTGTTTCATCCTGCAAGCCCTCGGCATAAGCCCGGATTACACCCAGCGGGGTCTTCATTTCATGGGAAAGGTTATCTGCCAGCTCTTTCCGCTCCGCCAGCAGATGTTTTTTCTGCTCCACATCCTGCTCCAGTTTTCTGTTTACATTTTCCAGTTTTGAAAACGCTTCCTGCAGGCTTTCCGCCATAAGATTCAGGCTGCAGGAAAGCTCGCCAAATTCATCATGGCCTGTCACCCCGCAAAACCGGGAAAAATCCAAATCTGCCATGCTCCGGGCGGCATCATTCAACTCCGATACCGGCTTTGTAATAAACTTTGCCATCCATAAGTCAATTACGCAAATCAATGCGGCAACAAAGACAAGCCAAATTATAAAAGAAACATCCGCATTCAGGGGCAGTCCGGTAAAAAACACATAAGACAGCACCAGAATAGCGCCCATCAGTTTAGATGCCAGCAGTATTTTCTTACGGATGCCGAAAACCTTCCTATTGTCACTTATTTTCATGCTGTCACCTCAAATTTGTAACCCGAACGAATCAGCGTTACGATATGCCTCCCCTCGTTACCTAATTTCTGGCGGAGGGTTTTGATATGCGTGTCTACCGTTCTTGTCGTTCCCTCAAAATCATATCCCCATATCCTGTTAAGCAGCTGCTCCCGGTTAAAAATTTGGCCGGGATTAGACATAAGAAAATAAAGCAGCTCATACTCCTTATGGGTCAGGGTGATTTCCTGCCCGTCCAGAAATACTTTATGTGAAGCAGGAATTATCGAGATTTTTCCCCCATTAACAGTGTTTACGGTATCTGCCGGACTGGCAGAAGTGCGGCGCAGCAAAACATTTGTTTTTGCGAGCAGCACTTTCGGGCTGAATGGTTTTGTCATGTAATCATCTGCGCCCAAAGCATAGCCTTTCAGCTTATCGTCCTCGCTGCCCTTGGCAGTTAACATGATAATAGGGATATTGCTTATTTCCCTTGCCATTTTACAGACGGAAAAGCCATCCAGGAGAGGCATCATAAGATCCAGTATCATTAAGTCCATTGGATTATTCTTCAATACCATCAGCGCATCCACGCCGTCGTCCGCCGTATAACAGGCATGGCCGCCCCGCCGCATATATTCTGCAATAATTTCCTGCATATTCTTTTCGTCTTCAACAATCAGAATGTTTGCCATAGTTTACCTCATTTCCGTACTGCTTTTCGCGCCTTCCGCCTGTTCTTTCATTGGTGTTTTCCTTTCCGGCAATTTCTTTTATTATAACTGCATTAACCAATCCTGAGAAGCCCCTACTGTCGGGCGACGGTAAAAGAAAGCCGCTGCCACAGGGACGGAAAAAGCCACAAAAACATAGTGTTTATGCGGCTTTACGTCGTTTTTGGTATTCATTTTCTGCAGTGCGGTGAGCAGATAATCCGACGATGCTTTCCTGCTGCTTAATCGTTCCCTTCTTCCTCCCCAATCATGCCCGCCACGACTTCCTTCGCATGTTCCAACTGGTTATCATACCCGTCGTCGTAATAGCGGTCTCCGTCAAACTCATACACTTCGTCCGGCTCCACACCGATTCCGTGGATATTATTCCCCTTCGGGGTGAAATAGGAACTTACGGTCAGTTTTAATGCAGTGCCGTCCGACAGGGAAATGACCCTTTGAACAATCCCTTTCCCAAACGTCGTGGTACCGATGAGCGTCCCAATCCCGTAATCTTTAATGGCGCCTGCCAAAATCTCCGAAGCGCTTGCCGAATAACCGTTAATCAGAACCACCAAGGGCTGGTCAAACTGTTTCTTCCCGTCGCTGGAATACTCCGTCCTCTTTCCGTTCCTGTCCTCCGTGTATACAATCAATCCTTCCGGCAGCATCTGCTGTGCGATTTCCACCACGGCATTCAGGTTCCCGCCCGGATTAGCCCTCAGGTCCAGTACCAAACCTTTCATGCCCTGCCCGCGCAGGATTGCCAGCGCCTCCTTAAACTGGTTCACGGTAACGTCGTCAAACTCCGTAATCTGTATATATCCCACACCGCCGTCATACATCTCATGCTTTACCGTCGGGCTTTCAATTTTCCGCCGTTCCACGTCAAACTCCAGATAATCGTTCTCCCCTTCCCGGTATATGGTCAGGTGTACCTTCGTCCCTTCCAGCCCCTTAATATTGCCGACCACTTCCGAAAGCTCCAAACCCTGCATCGGCTCATTGTCTACCATGTAAATAACATCTCCGTCCCGCAGCCCCGCTTCCTGCGCCGGCGTATCGTCAATCACACCGCTGATGTGCGCCAGTCCGGTTTCCACGTCCATCCCCACATAAGCGCCGATTCCGTAATAGATGCCTTCCGTCTGGTCCATCAGCTCCTCCAGGTCTTCTTCCGTATAATAAGTGGAATACGGATCGCCCAGGGAAGCTATGACACCCGCATACATGCCTTCCTCCAGCGTTTTCTTATCCACGTCCTCCTGATAATAATATTTGCCGATGGTTTCTTCTATGACCTGTAATTTACCCATGGTCATATCATTTACCAGACTGTCCGCTTCTTCTTCCGCACGCGCTTCTTCCTCTCTCTGCATTTGGCGCGCCTGGTAAAACCTCATGCCCGTAAAGACAAAGCAGGCGGCAACAACGCTTAACACGACTCCGGCAAAAAAGCCGCCGAGGAAATTTGCGCCGTCCTTTTTCGGCTGCTGCATTTGGTTGTTGTTTCCGTTATTCGGATACTCATTCGGGTAATTGTTCAAATTATACTCCACTTCTTTCATCTCCAAACTATTTGCTTACGTAATTCCAGGGACTGACGTAACTTCCGTTCAGCCTTACGCTGAAATGCAGATGGTTTCCGGTGGACCGTCCCGTGGAACCCACCGCCGCAATCTTTTGTCCCTTTGATACCCACGTCCCTTTGGAAACGTACAGGGCGGAAGCATGCATGTATATCGTATACAGTCCGTCCCCATGGTCAATCATGATATAATTTCCCATGGAATTGCTGTAATCCGCCGCCACCACCTTACCGTCATAGGCGGCAAGAATCGCCGAACCTCCCGGCGCCGCCAAATCAATTCCGTTATGGAACTTTTCAACTCCAAGCGTCGGATGGATACGGTTGCCGTAATCATCGGAAATCCTTGTGTAAGAAGGCGCGGGCCATGCGAACATGCCGCCGTCATACTTAATCCGGTTCTCCTTCGCCAGCTTCGCCTTTTCTTCCGCCACGATTTTTTCCAGCATGGCAATCGTTTCGTTCTGCTCTTTTAATTCCGCCTCATATTCGGCAATCGCCGCCTCCTTTGTATCAATGTCGCTGCTTACCTGCTCAATGGTTTTCTTTTTTTCGTCGATTAGGGAATTTAATGAGGCTTCCTCACTTTCCACGCCGGCTTTCGCTTCCTCAAGGTAAGCCCTGTCTTCCTCAAGCTGCTCCATGTACAGTTCCACCAGCTTTCTCGTCGCCACATATTCATCCAGCATCTTCCTGTCGTATGCGGAAAGCATCTCGATATACTCCGCCTTATTCAGCATATCCCCGAAGCTGTCCGCCGAAAAAATCATCTCCATGTACAGGGTATCCCCCGCTTCGTACATAAACCGGATGCGCTGTTTCATGGCGGCATACTGGTTTTCCTGGTCCGCGATTGCTGCTTCCAGCTCGGTTTCCGTCTGCGCGATTTCTTCCTCCTTTTCCGCTATTTTATTTTTCAGGTCGGCAATTTTTTCCTGGATGGTCGCCAACTGTCCGTCCAGTTGTTCCACATACAGCTTTAAACTCTCCTTGGACTGTTCCAGCTCCTCTTTTACCTTTTTAATATCCGTCAGGCTCGACTGGAGCTGCTTCTTCAGTTCCTTGGCATCGCTGATTTCCGCTTCCTTCTCCTTAATTAAATCATTGGTGAGCTCCGAAGCATACACATTTTCCGGTGCATCCATCCTTCCGGCAAAGCATACCGCAAGCGAAACACAGAGGACGGCACAGGTATACTTTCTCCATTTTCCCATATCACGCGCCTTTCTATACCCTCAAATGCTTCCGCACGGTGATAATGCTGCCCAAAAAACCGATTCCCACACCCATCGCCACGGAAACAGGCAAGAGCACATGGAAAATGGTTTCCACCGGAAGGAACTCCAGCAGCTTTGTCAGCATGGAAAAACGTTCCGTCACATACAGAATCACCTGATTGTAAATCACGTAAATGATTCCCATGGGAATCAGGGAACCGATAACCCCTATCAGAATTCCCTCAATGACAAACGGGGAGCGGACAAAAAAATCCGTAGCGCCGATATACTTCATAATATTTATTTCTTCTTTGCGGACGGATATGCCTATCGTTACCGTATTACTGATCAGAAAAATGGATACCGCAAACAATATGACAATAATGCCCATGGATACATACGCCACCAACGCGTTAATGCCGCTGAAGGTCGCCGCCGTAATCTCCGATTTGTTAATCTTACGGATTTCCGGCACGGATTCCAAATAAGTTACAAGCGCAGGCTGCAGCGAAACGTCGCTTAAGTAAATCACATAATGGGCGGAAGGCGCCAGCGGATTTTCCGTAAAACCATCGGCATAATCCCCAAGGTAATCTTCCTTAAAACTCTCCCATGCTTCCTCCGCAGACACAAACTGTACATCGGATACCTCCACCCGTTTCCATATCATGTCACCGATTTCCGCAATCCGCGTATCGGGTGTCCCTTCCTGAAAGAATACGGTTACGGACAATCCTTCTTCCGCCGTTTTTACGATATGCTCAAAATTTGACAAAATGGCATAAAATAACCCGAACAGGAACAGACATGCCCCTATGGTGGCTATGGATGCCAGCGAAAACCATTTGTTCCGGATAATATTGCGGAAGCCCTGTCCAATCGTATAAAAAAATGTGCTAATCCTCATCGATATAGCCTCCCTTTTCCTCGTCGCTCACAATGATCCCCTTCTTCATCGTAACCACCCGTTTCTGCATGGAGTTTACGATTTCCCTGTTGTGTGTTACCACAAGGACCGTTGTCCCGTTTTCGTTAATCTGCTCCAACAGCTTCATGATTTCCCATGAATTCTTGGGGTCCAGATTACCGGTAGGCTCATCGGCGAGCAGGATGGTCGGCCGGTTAATTAACGCACGCGCCAACGCCACTCTCTGCTGCTCCCCTCCGGAAAGCTGCCTGGGCTTCGCCTTATACTTCCCGGCAAGCCCCACCGTGGCGAGGATACTCGGCACGTTCCGTTTAATCTCCTTATTCGACACCTGTATGATACGCTGGGCAAATGCCACGTTTTCATATACGTTCCTGTCTTTAAGCAGGCGGAAATCCTGGAACACAATACCAAGGTTCCTCCTGAATTTGGGAATTTTCCTATGTTTAATTTTCACCAGGTCATACCCCATCACACTGATGTAACCGGATGTCGGCGTCAGCTCCCTGAGCAGAAGTTTAATCAGGGTCGATTTCCCCGAACCGCTGTCACCGACAATAAATACAAATTCCCCTCTATTAATATGCAGGCTTACCCCGTTTAATGCCGGCGCGCCTGTGGCATATGCCTTACTCACGTTTTCCAGCGTGATAATTTCATTGCCTAAATCCGCCTGTCTTCTCCCCCGCCGTCTCTTTCTGTCTTTTTCCGTCAATGTATTTCACCCACCTGAATCCTTAAACTATAATTACAAAGCTGCTGTCCGGTATTCATCCCCGGTTTTTCAATATTCAAAGTTTTCCATATATTTCATGTATTTTACCACCATCAGCGCAATCTTGAACGTAATGGCATCCTCAAAAACGCGCAAATCCAGCCCCGTGCTTTTCTGGAGCTTATCCAGCCGGTACACCAGCGTATTCCGGTGGATAAAAAGCTGCCTGGATGTCTCTGACACGTTCAGGCTGTTTTCAAAAAACTTGCTGATGGTAGTCAGGGTTTCTTCGTCAAAATCATCCGGGCTTTTGCCGCCGAAAATTTCCTTAATAAACATCTTGCATAGCGGAATCGGAAGCTGGTAAATCAGACGCCCGATGCCGAGTTCACTGTACGCCACAATGTTGCGCTCATCAAAGAAAATCTTGCCCACATCCAATGCCATCTTCGCTTCTTTATAAGAGCGGCTCACTTCCTTGATTTCGCCCACAATTGTACCGTAAGAAATGCGGACACCTCCAATCCCCTCCTTGCGCAGATACGCTTCCGCACTCTTTGCCGCCTTATCGATTTCCTTTCCCGCATCCCCTTCCGACAGGTCTTTGACCACGATGACATTGTTCTCATCCACGGCGGTAATGAAATCCTTGCTGTTATTGCCAAAATATGTACGCATCAGTTCCAGCACGTTACTGTCCTTGTTATTTTCCGTTTCGATGATAATGACGACACGTTTTACGTCCGTCTGGATATGCAGTTTCTTCGCCCTGCTGTAAATATCCACCAAAAGGAGGTTGTCCAGCAGGAGGTTCTTGATAAAATTGTCCTTGTCAAACCTCTCCTTATATGCCACCAAAAGACTCTGTATCTGGAACGCCACCATCTTGCCCAAGGTATATACGTCCTCGCCGGAGCCGCCCGCAATCAGAATATACTCCAACTGCTGCTCATCAAAAATCTTAAAATACCGGTATCCTTGTATTTCCTGGGAATCGGCAGGGGAAGCCGCGAACTCCACCGCAGCCCCGGCACAGCTCTCCATATCGGATGCCGTGGAAGCCACTTCTTTGCCGTCCGTATCCATCACGCACAAGTCCAAACGTGCAATTGCTTTCAGCCCATCTATTGTACTCTGCAATATCTGATTTGAAATCATATCCCCAATCCTCCTGTCCCCCACAAAAATATGCCATGCCATAAGTCCGCGGAAATCCGTTTTTCCGCACTCTTTTTTCATTCTAATTCAAAATCACAAAAAAATCCATACTAAATGCATATATTTTTGTGTATTTTTTATGTCGTGGCAGGATAATGCCCATGTACACGGGGCCGTGCAACCGCAGGGAAAATTTCCCACTGCCCGCCGCACCGGCGCCCGTCGGCTTCTGCCGGCAAATTTCACCCGGGTGCCCGTGCGCATAAAACAGGCAGATTTGAAATGTTTTCCATCCCAAATCTGCCTATTCCCCATTTTCATCCCTGAAATGATTGATACGTCTGTGGAAAATGATGCGGTACATCCAGTCCACCGCCTTCTTGCGGACGGATTCTTTCCTGTCTCCCAGCGCCATATCCTTGGACATACCAAGCCACACCTCTGCATTCACCAGCGCACGGAAACGGGACATGCATTTCTCCTGTCTCCCATGGGCAATCCGCGAAATCACCGCAGTAGGCGCAACATCGTTTATTCTATTGATAATATTTTCCATATCGCCATCGTCGTCCGTAAGGATACTGCTTCCCACTATGGCAATGCCTTTCTGGTAGGTCCCAAGCTGTCTTTGCAAAAGCGCCAAATCCTCTGCCGAATCATCCAGCAGGTATACCTTTTTGCTGCCCCGCACCAAACGCCGTAAAAACTCTTTTAAGAATACCCTGTTTTCCACCTCATATAATCTTCCTGCCGAATCAATTTTTGCCACGCGGAGAATATCCGTGTCCCCGCACAAGGTTAAATCCATGGATTCTATGCAATTCTTTTCTTCTTCGTCATTGCCTGCCATAATCAGCATGGGGGTCGTGACGTATAAAATGGTATTGAGTCCCCCGTTCCTGACAAAACCGTCCAAAATGGCAAGCGATTCCTTCAGGGAATAATCCGTAAGCCCAATTCCCAATATGTTTACTTTCTGCATAACTGTTCCAATCTATCACAATCATCGGAGCGGAAAGACGCCTTCCGCCGTATAGGTTCCTTTCCGTATCCGTGTGCACAAAAAAATGAAAGCCATGTATTTCTATCCCTGCCCGCTTGCAAACGGCACCAGACATATGGTATACTTGCATCATAAGGGAAGAAATGGAGGTAATGGCTATGGATATTCCTGAGATGTCAATGGCGCTCGCCCAAACACAGACTCTGAATGAAGTCAGTATAGCGGTTCTTTCAAAATCGCTGGACTCCATGGAGTCCGCCGGTACACAGATGGTGGATATGATGAGATCCTCAATGGAGCTCTCCGTCAATCCCGCCGTAGGCGGCAACCTTGACATGTTTGTCTAAACCGTCCCAAACAGGAACCGCTCAGGCAAACAAGTATGTCAAAACAAGTTCTAAACCCATGAAAGAAAGTGCCAGTACAATCCCTATAATAAGGGGAACCGTAACCATCCGGTTTTTCCGTACGGCGCTTTCTTTTTTTTCCGCTTCTTCCAAATCTTTTTTCTTCTTCCGGTCCGCCCACACGGCCCGAAGGGCATATTCCCTCTGCTCCCCCTTGGCAATCCAAACAAGGACGCAGACCGCCAATGCCGTCGCCACGGAAGCCACCACCAGCATGAAACTGATTACCAGCAACAGCATATCCGTTGTCAGCAGCTCCTGCGCTTCCTCCAGTCCGCCGTTTTCCGTCCCGCCATACAGATACATCATGCATACCTGCCAGGAATTAAAAAACACATGGAAAAGTATGGAACTCCACAAACTGCCCGTGGCTTCCACCAAAAGCACAACCAAAATGCCTACCGCCATGGCATAAAACGCCTGGTTAAAGTTCATATGCATCAGCGCAAACAAAAGCGCTGACAAAAGCATGGATGCGAATACCGTTCCGTTCTTCCTATATCCCTGGTAAACAATCCCGCGGAACACTAGTTCCTCACTGCACGGTCCGAAAATCCCGATGAGAAACAGCATCACGGGAAAAGGCAGCCCCAGCACATCCCCGCTCATGGCAGCCACCGTATTGTCCACAAACAACAGGGAAATTGCATTCAGCAGCGTCATAAGCGGCATGGACAAAAAGGTAAAAAGGAGAATCTTAAAAATGGTGGAAACCTTTATTTTCCGGAACCCAGCCAGCCGGAACAGGTCTTCGCCCGAAAAGAGAACCCCAAACAGGGCAGGCACCAATATCATGCCCTGGCTTAACAGTAAGTTCGGGACAATGCCCAATTCTATCCTGAACCCCATGCATATCTGCCTAATCAAAGCCACCATTCCGATATGCACCAGCATAATCGAAAGGAAAATCCAATTCACCTTTTTACTGTTCATCCGTATTCTTAGCTCTCCATCATAAAGTTTACTAATTTCGTAATATCTTCCGGTTCATATGCGATAATTTCCAGTTCCTCAATGGTTCCGTCGGAAAAAATATTTGCCAACGACACATACTGGGAAAGTTTGGATTTCAGATTCAGCCTGTCTCCCTCTCCCGTCACAAGCTCCACCTTGCCCGAGCAACTGTCCACTACCTTAAAAAACTTATCGATGTCCCTGATATTCTGTACTTTCATTCCTGACTCCTTCCAGGCCGCCCTTCCATTCTGCGGTCTCCTTACTTTAAAATATGCTGTCATTTCACATCATGATTATACTGATATCATGGGATAATTGCAAGAAAATTATACATTTTTTGTAAAACGCTGGCATTCAACGCTTACTTTAACCGGATGCTTTTCTCCCCGATAATAATCCGGTTTGCCTTTAACAACTGCCCCACCGCCCGTTTAAATTCGTTTTTACTCATCTGCATCTCTTTTTTAATGGTTTCCGGCGATGCCTTATCGTTGAAGGGAAGTACGCCGTCATATTCCCGGATGGCATCCATCACGCGCTCGGCATCCTTTTCCATCTGCAGGTATGCCTTTTCCCGGATGCTTAAGTCCAGCTTACCGTCTTCCTTTACCGCCGTCACCCTTGCCGCCACCATGTCGCCTACCCTGATATCCCCGTAAATTTCCCGTACCGGAATCAGGCCGGAATATAAATCGTCCACCGCCACAAAGGCTCCGAAGTTTTCACTGATTTCATACACGCGTCCCATAATCCGGTCGTCTTTCCGGTAATCCCCGTCCGTTTTCAGGTAAGGATACAACTTCATCGTCGCACATAAGCGGTTGCTCTTGTCAATATAGAGTGCCACAAGGCAGTCTTCCCCTTCCTGTACGGGTTTTGTCTGTTCCCGGAACGGAAGGAACAGGTCCTTCTCCAATCCCCAGTCCAGAAACGCACCGATTTTCCCCACCTGCGACACTTCCAAAAGCGCCACCTCGCCCAGCGTAAGCCGCACTTCATGGGTCGTGGCAATCAGCCGGTCCTTGGAATCCCTGTAAACAAATACGCACAGCACATCCCCTTCCTTCGTCCCTTCCGGTACCTGCTTACGTGGAAGCAGCACTTTATCCTCCTTATCTTCCTCCGAAGCGAGATATACCCCGAAATCCACCAATTTTACCACTGTCAAATCCTGTTTTTCACCTAGTCTGATCATAACTTACCCCTTCCTGCTGTCCGCATTCCCGCAAAACTCTACAATACAGTAAGGCTGTCCCTCCCTGCCGTTTAAGGAAACCGCAACCGTTCCGTCCCCCGTATATACCAAAGGATGTATATGGTCGCCGAAATGCGCCTGTTTCTTATACTCCGCACGCATTTGGCGGATTTCATAGCCTTCCGGCAGGTATTCCATTGCCATACGCACATACTGTCCGTTATTGACATGACGGTTGGTATCCAGATGGTGGCTTTTTATTTCCACCGTTTCCTGCGCCGCACCCTCCGCAGCGGGCAGTATGATTTTGCGGGGTGCATAATCCATCTCCAGCTTTTCCCCCGTCTCATATGCATCCAGCATTTCCTGCGTGGCTTTCACCGGTTTCCCGCTGCCCATGTCCATCAGCATCCATATCGTGTTTGCGCACGCCAGGCGCATTCCGTCCGTCGTTTCCATGAGGAAATTCCTGTATCCGACAAAATTCCTGATCTCATACGGTATCGTCCCCACGGATACGGTTTCGCATAGTTCCGGGTACCGTTCCACCACAATCTGCCATGCCGAAAGCACCCATGCCAGGTTCCTCCTGCCCAAGTACTCCACCCCCACCCCCAAATCTTCCGACTGGAACGTGGAACAATCCTGGAAATAATCCAGCAATGACGGAAGCGTCAGCTTACCACTGCTGTCCACCTCACTGTACCGTATGCGGCTGCCAAATCGATACATAACACTACCATGCCTTTCCGTCCTGCGCGGGTTTACCTGAACCCCCCGCTGATACATCCAATCCAAAATACCCTGATGTGTTATTATAACATAGTTTTCGGGAGAACCGCAATCATTTGTGGAAGAATATGGCGTGGTCGGGTAACAGTTCAGGCCAAACGGTTGCGCGGTCGGAACAAACAGCCGTATCAACCTTACAAACTGCAGGTTGACGGATGCCCCGCAAAAGATTATGATAAATAGCGGGTTGTCCGGGGAAACAGGTGCAAATCCTGTACGAGCCCGTCGCCGTAAGGCATAGAAACCAACCGCCATCCTGACCCGGCCAAAGCCACAGTCCGGGGAAACATCCATTGGAGCACATCCGAGAAGGACGGCCGGCGGAATGCCAAGTCGAAATATCCGGTCAACGCCAATCCTCCATAAATGATGCATTTTACGATATGTTTTGCGGTTCATGCACGGCTGCGGACGCCGGCCGGCGGAGGAAAAAAAGCCAAAGGAGAAATGATTATGAGAAAAAAAACAAGCAGCAGAAACACACGGTCCTACATCCTTTGCTTGGTGCTCATGGTGGCTATGGCACTGTTTACAACCGGTTGTAAGGGCAGCACAGAAGACAAAACCGCTTCCACGGCGGAAAACGGAACAACCGTCCAAACCGACGGCGCAGTGGTCGGTGAAGGCAGTACCACATTCCCCCTCACCATCGTGGACAAAGAAGGCGGTGAAACCACGCTGGAAATCCATACGGACAAAACAACCGTAGGAGAAGCCCTGACGGAACTTGGCGTTATTGCCGGGGAAGAAGGGGATTACGGGCTTTATGTGAAAACCGTCAACGGTATTACTGCTGATTACGACACGGACGGTTTTTACTGGGCGTTTTACATCAATGGGGAATATGCGCAGACCGGTGTGGATTCCACGGAAATAACGGAAGGGGACAGTTACTCCTTCAAGGTTGAAAAGTGAAACTGACCACAAGGGAAATCGCTGTATTTTCCATGCTCGGCGCCGTAATGTACGCTTCCAAAGTTATTATGGAATTCGCACCCAACATCCACCTGTTAGGCGTATTTACCATTGCCTTCACGGTGGTTTACCGGAAAAAGGCCCTGTACCCTATTTACACCTATGTCATATTAAACGGTGTCCTGTATGGCTTTGCAACATGGTGGATTCCTTATTTATATTTGTGGGCTGTCCTTTGGGGCGCAGCCATGCTGCTGCCCCGGAATATGCCGGAAAAAATACAGCCCATCGTATATATGGCTGTATGTGCGGCGCACGGTTTCTTATTCGGTACACTGTATGCCCCGGCACAGGCAGTCCTGTACGGTTTGGATTTTCAGGGCATGGTCGCATGGATTATTGCCGGTCTGCCCATGGATTTCATCCACGGTGTCAGCAACTTCTTCTGCGGAATCCTGATCGTCCCGTTGATTAAAATCCTGAAAACGGCGGAAAAACTGGCAGAAAAAAATTAGGGCGTGCAGATGGCAGAAATGATTTTCCAAACACGCTCCAAAACCAAACGGGCAGGGGAAAACTTCTCTCCTGCCCGCTTACTTTTCTATCATTAAAGTCACACAAAATCTTCCCGCATCGGGGAAAAAATATCCAGCAGAATCCCCTCCTCCAAACACACACAGCCATGCTCCACACCGTCTTTTTTTAACATACTGTCACCGGCGCCGACCACTTTCTTCTCTCCGCCGACGGTAAATTCAAACCGCCCCGATACCACATAAGTAATCTGGGTATGGGGATGGTGGTGCAGGGCGCCTTCCGCCCCTGTTTCAAAATGGTTTTCCACACACATCAGTTCGTCGGTGTAACTTAGGATTTTCCTCCTGACGCCTTTTGCGCATTCCTCGGCTTCCACGTTTTTATTAAAATTCCATACGCTGTTTTTTTCCGTTTTCATTCCGTTACCTCCTGTCCGTTACGATTTTCCCTTTGGTCATCCGTTTAAGTCAAACCGATACTCTCCGCCTCCCTCAAATATCCCCGTACCTCCTCTTCTGAAAGGTTAAATCTCTCCTGCAGCTTTTCCGAAATCTCATCATCCGGCATATGCAAATCCTGGCATATCGCAATAATCCCATATATACTCCGCTCTATACCTTGCCGGATTCCTTGTTCTATTCCTTTTTCTATATTCTCCTGGTCTCTCATTAACAGCGTCATATACTCATGCCTCCATTCCCTGTTTTTCTTTGCCGCCTTTACGGCTTCTTCCAGTCTCTTTACAAATAAGTCCTCCGATTTCTTCCCTGCCACATAGTCCAAAAATGCTTTCAATTCTTTGCTGACATCATCCATCTTCCCATCTGCAAGTCGATCATACTTTGGTAATATCTCGTTCTTTTAGGGAGTTCCTTTGTGTCTGCCACCTGCATTTCAATGTCGTAAACCGTACTTTTTCCGTCACGGACATACACATCCAGCCTTACGCTTTTCGCATCGGCATCCGGCTTTATCCCTTTTTGCAGTTCCGGATATTCAATATGGTCAATATCAAGCTCCGGGAGGATTCTTTTGAGCAGCTCCCCGCACAGCTCCGCATCCTGCATTATCTTCCCGAACAGGAAATCATTGGATATGTTTAATTCTTCCCATTCGTCATAATTTTTATTTTTCACATTCGTGCCGTCCATAAGTTTTTCCCCCGCCTTTATCTATATTATATTATCCTTTCCATAACAAATCAACTTGCTAATTCATTCCATATTATCAGGCAGCAGGGCTACGCATAAGAAAACCCGGCGGAATCAATCCACCGGGTCACATTCGCTGGGCTACAAGGATTCGAACCTTGAAATGACGGAGTCAGAGTCCGTTGCCTTACCGTTTGGCGATAGCCCAATATCTTATTTAGCAGCTTGCTATCTGCTCGCTACATTTTGGTATTATACAGTATCCCATAATATTTTGCAAGCCCTTTTTTTATTTTTTTATTTTCCGGTAACAGTTCGGCCTGAATGTTGTGTTTGGAAGCGGACGCACGGAAGGGATTTTTTGGCGGGGCGGCGGCAGCGGGAGTGCCTGTCCCGGTTTTCCGTGCACTTTTTTCAACGGGTTTTTCTAAACAGAATGAGCAAAGGTTTCACCGGCTACGGGACGCCCTCTATCGGCCTCCATGCCGAATCGGGCTAAATCGGGCATCCATGCCCGATTTCCCTGGGGTATCCACATTCTGTTAAGAAATTTTCCTCTGCATCCTCCCACCTGCGAAAACAATATTTCAGGCTGAACCGTTACTCCACAGCAGATTAGGATGCGAAATGAAGCGTTCCCATTATTCAAACTTTTTCCTCAAATCACGCATCCATTCCTTTTTCAATATATGGTATGTTTTCCCATATATTTCCTCAAAATCCCGGTCATTTACCATGCAGTCCCACACCGATTCAAAGGAATCCAGTTCTGCCAAATATGACACAAACGATTCCGCCTCCCAGTAATTCAGTTCCGCCCCTGTCGCGGATTTTGAAATGGAATTTCTTTCCCCTACGCTTGTCGTCATAATCGGAACCTGCCATGCCTGTTCGCCGTTCCAGTAGGAAAAGATGCACGCTTCCATGAGACTTGACATATTCAAATCTTCCGCAGTCTTCGGCATGCCTTCCATTTTGACATAATTATCCACGGAGGAATCCCCCGTATCCGGCACATCGCTCCTTACGCCCTGGTAAAAAGCCTCCCTTCTGGAAGAATCAGGAAACAGCGACATGGAAAAGTATTCCGCAATGCCTTCGTTCATCCATGCTTTTCCTTCCTCCACAACACCCGTAAACGCATGCGCCAGCTCATGCGTTACCGTTTCCCGGGAAATATCATATATTTTAATGCTTAGGAACTGTCGCAAAATAAAATGTACTATTTGAACCCACGTATTACATAG
>CAJUMD010000076.1 GCA_910587275.1 uncultured Kineothrix sp. | reverse complement strand
TAATTCCCCCATGAATGGGGGTCAGGGGGTTGAGGTGTCGAAGACACTTTTTTATGCACACGGGCGCCAAAAGGAAGAATGTCAGCAGAGCTGACGGGTGCCCGGAAAAACTTTCCCCAACCCGACTGCACATCCGGCACTATAAATAGAAAATTAGTACTTGACAATACATAGTAGTTGGCGTAATCTTATACCGTAAGGAGGAGGAAGCATGAATCCGCAATTCAAAAAAGGGGTGCTGGAACTCATTGTCTTAGAGTCCGTACATAAGAAAGACATGTATGGTTACGAACTGGTGGAGGAAGTATCGGAAGTGATTGATGTGAATGAGGGAACCATCTACCCGTTGTTAAAAAGGCTGACCAACGAACATTATTTTGAAACTTACCTGCGGGAATCATCCGAGGGCCCGCCGCGGAAATATTACCATTTAACGGCTGCGGGTATCCTGTACAGGGATTCGCTGGCAAAGGAATGGGAGGAGTTCCAAACGAGGGTGAACAGGTTTTTGAAAGAGAGGAAGAAGAATGAATAAAAACGGTTGGACAAAGGAAACGTTTTTGGGGGAACTAAGGGAATATCTGAGCGTTTTGGAAGACCGGGAGCAGGAGGACATTCTGGAGGAATACTCCCAGCATATCGATATGAAAATGCAGAAAGGACTGAGCGAGGAAGAAGCCATACGGGATTTCGGTTCCGTAAAGGAACTGGCGGCGGAAATTTTGGAAGCCTATCATGTGAAGCCGGGATTCAGGCAGCAGAAGACCGGATTCTGCCTGCCGGGGATGCATCCGGGAGGGGACGGCGGAAAGGAGTCTGCGTTTTGGGATAAGGCAAAGCTACTGAAAATAAAGTCCGTAGCGGTTTTCCGCCGCGTTTTAGACGCAATCAGGCACGGATTTGCATGGATGGGAAAAAAGTGCAGGCAGGCGGCAGGGTGGTTCAAAAAGCCTTTTCAAATCCGCGGAGCCGGAACAGGGATGGAAGACAGCGACGGATTCGGTAACGGATTCGGCAGCGGCAGCGGGCGCCGTGCCGGAAACAGTAACGGAAATGAAAAAGAAACGGATGCGGTTTGGGCAGAAGCTGCACAGTGCCCGCTGCCGGAAGGAGTCCCGGCAGCAAAACAGAGCGTTTGGCAGGCGTCAGACCGGAGACGGAAGGAAAAAGGGTCAGGGAAAGGAACAAAGGATATGGCAGGAAGTATTGGAATGTTTTTCCGTAAGGCGGGAAAGGGGCTGGCGGCAGTGTGGGGGTGGTTTCTTTACGTTTGTATATGGTTGCTGCGGCTATGGTGGAATATGGCGTGGCTGCTGTTTTCGCTTTTTTGCGCGGCCATAGGGATGCTTGTGCTGGCAGGGAGCGGAACCATGCTGGTCCTCCTGTTTCAGGGATATCCGCTGCTTGGACTGCTCTTGATTGGCATCGGCGGGATTCTGTGCTTTGGCTCCCTGGCAGGTTTGGCTTACAGTTTGGTAATCAGGAAAAAAAAGGGAGAAAACACGGTATGGGAGAAAGAACCGGAGGGTTCCGGCAAGGAGGTGCAATATGAGTAAACTGCAAAAAATTTTTATCGGGATATTCTGTGCCGGCGTACTGTTGTGCGGGGTGGGGACCGGTGTAGCGCTTACGGAATTTTCCGCCCTTTCGTATGGGGGAAAACTGGCGTTGGGAAAGACGGACATGCGCACGGAATATATTGACGTAACCTATGAAGCGGGAGAAGATAAATTGGATTTGACAGGCTGGTACCGTTGGATGCCGGAGGATGTAAAGACAGACAAAAGTGTCCCGGTAAATACCGTCCGTTTTTGCGTAACCTATAATGCCGAACGCGTGGAACCCTATGCTTATTGGAATGAGGAAGAAGGATATGCGGCTGTTTCCTGGCATTGGAAGGACGGGGAAGACGAAGTGGCGCTGATGATGCAGGCTAAGGATTTGGTGCTGGAGAATCTGCGGGAAGGGAAAATCGTTTCTTTAGATGTGTTAGCGCTGGAGGATGTTACCGTTTTGGTGAATCCGGCGGAGGAAGGGAAGGTGCGGTTGATTTACTGAAACGGTGCGGAAGATGCCGTAATGAAAAATCCATCTGTTTTTTTTGCGTAATCTGTGGTAAGATATATCCCATGGGCAAAAAGAAAACCAACAGGGAAGGTCAGGAACGGGAAGGATATGCTTAAGGATATCGATGCGGTGATTTTTGATTTGGACGGTTCTTTGGTGGATTCCATGTGGATATGGCAGGAAATCGATATTGCGTATTTAGGGAAATTCGGGATTTCCCTGCCGGAGAATCTGCAGGAACAAATCGAGGGAATGAGTTTCAGCGAAACAGCGGAATTTTTTAAAGAACGGTTCCGGATTCCGGACCCCATACAGCAGATTAAAAATGACTGGAATGCGATGGCATGGGAGAAGTACAGCCATGAGGTGCCGTTAAAGGAAGGCGTGTATGAATTTCTCACCCATTGCAGGGAAAGAAAAATAAGACTTGGCATTGCCACCAGCAATTCCAGGGAACTGGTGGAAAACGTTGCCGCCGTGCACGGGCTGAAGGATTATTTTTCCTGTATCATGACCGGGTGTGATGTGGCGAAAGGGAAACCTGCGCCGGATATTTATCTGGCGGTGGCAAAGGAACTCGGGGTGGAACCGGGGCGCTGTCTCGTGTTTGAGGATATTATTCCGGGCATACAGGCGGGAAAAGCGGCGGGCATGAAGGTGTGCGCGGTGGAAGACGCTTATTCCATTGCCATCAAAGAGGATAAAGCGGCGATGGCGGATTATTATATTGAAACGTTCAGGGATATCCGGTTTCCGTAAGGCATGTCCGGGGAAAGGGACATGCCTTGGGGAAACGGTGCAGAGGAGTTATTTGTGGCAGAAGGATTTTTACCGGTAACAAGGGAAGAAATGGAAGAACGGGGAATCGGGCAGTTGGATTTCGTGTATGTGATAGGGGATGCCTATGTGGACCATCCCTCTTTTGGTCATGCCATCATCAGCCGGGTTTTGGAATCACACGGGTATTCGGTGGGAATCATTTCCCAGCCGGACTGGAAAGAGGAAACAAGCGTCTGTGTGTTCGGCAGACCCCGTCTCGCCTTTCTCGTGTCGGCGGGAAACATGGATTCCATGGTCAACCATTATTACGTATCAAAAAAACGCCGGCAGACGGATGCCTATACGCCGGGCGGCGAAGCGGGGAAAAGGCCGGATCATGCCTCTGTGGTATACGGGAACCTGATCCGCCGTACATATAAGGATGTACCGGTGATTCTCGGCGGGGTGGAAGCCAGCCTGCGGCGGCTTGCCCATTATGATTACTGGTCGGACAGCTTCAAACGCTCTATCCTGCTGGATGCGCAGGCGGATTTGGTTTCCTATGGAATGGGGGAACGTTCCATTGTGGAAATCGCGGATGCACTGGACAGCGGTATTGCCGTAAAGGATATTACGTTTGTGGCGGGGACGGTATATAAAACAAAGGATATTTCGGGTGTTTATGACGGTATAGCGCTGCCAACCTATGCGGAAATGAAGGAAAACCCGGAGAAATATGCGGAGAGTTTCCGGCTGCAGTACCAAAATACCGACCCGGTTACGGGGAAATATTTCATGGAGGAATACCCGAACGGGATTTACGTGGTGCAGAATCCGCCATCCATGCCGTTAACCACGGAGGAGATGGATGCGGTTTACGGACTGCCATACATGCGCACCTACCATCCTTCTTATGAGGAAAAGGGCGGGGTTCCCGCCATAGAGGAAATCAGATTTTCGCTTACCAGCAACCGGGGATGTTTTGGCGGCTGTAATTTCTGTGCGCTGACGTTCCATCAGGGCAGGACGGTACAGGTGAGAAGCCATGCTTCCATTTTAAAGGAAGCGCAGCAGATGGTGCGGGAGCCGGACTTTAAGGGATATATCCATGATGTGGGCGGCCCCACTGCCAATTTCCGCCATCCTTCCTGTGAAAAGCAGTTGCGGGCAGGTGTGTGCAGGGAGAGACAATGCCTGTTCCCGTCCCCCTGTAAGAATTTAACGGTGGAACACGGTGATTATTTGGAACTATTGCGGAAACTGCGGGAACTGGAGGGCGTAAAAAAAGTGTTTGTCCGCTCCGGCATCCGCTTTGATTACCTGATGGCGGATAAGGATGATACGTTTTTCCGTGAACTGGTGGAGCACCACATAAGCGGGCAGTTAAAAGTGGCGCCGGAGCATATCTCGGATGCGGTGCTGTCTAAAATGGGAAAACCCCAAAATGAGGTATACGAACGGTTTGTAAAGAAATACCGGAAGATAAACGGGCAGCTTGGGAAGAAACAGTTCCTGGTGCCTTACCTGATGTCTTCCCATCCCGGCTCCACGTTAAAGGAAGCGGTGGAACTGGCGGAATACCTGAGGGATTTGGGTTACATGCCGGAACAGGTACAGGATTTTTATCCGACCCCTTCCACGGTATCCACGGTGATGTACTATACGGGCATTGACCCAAGGGACGGCAGGAAGGTATATGTGTGCCGCAATCCCCATGAAAAGGCAATGCAGCGGGCGCTGATCCAGTACCGGAACCCGAACAATTACGGATTGGTTTATGAGGCATTAAAAAAGGCTGGCAGGGAAGAACTGATCGGCTTCGGAAAAGAGTGTCTGATAAAACCCAGGCGGTCTGCAGGCAACGGACAGGGTACCGGATGGGAAAGCCGGGAACCGGGGAATGCAGCCCGCCGGTCCGATGGAAAGCCGGAAAGAAAGATAAAGGAGAACGGAAAAACCAAAATCCGCCAGCCGGACAACGCATCCCGCAGGAAAAAGAAGACCATACGGAATATCCATAAAAAGAAATAGAATAAAAATAGAAATAAAAATACAAATAAAAATACAAATAAAAACCGTAATAAAAACCGGATACAAAAGCAGAAGAACAAAAAAATATATATGGAATATATGGAATCAAGAGGTAAAAACAGGAAGGGGATTTGTTTATGGGAGGCAGAATGGGAAAAAATATTGTCATCATTACGGGGGCATCTTCCGGCATTGGGCAGGAGTTTGCCCTGCAGTTGGACGCGCTCCTGTACCGGACGGATGAAATATGGCTGGTGGCAAGACGCAAAGAACGGATGAAGGAGTTATCCAAACTGCTTAACATTCCGGCGAAAATCATCCCCATGGATGTGACGGGGGACGGGGAAATGCAGGCATTTGCAAAACTTTTGGAAAGCGAAAAACCAAGAATCCGCCTGCTGGTTAATTGCGCGGGTTTCGGCTATATGGGCAGGTTTGACGAACTTGGCATTGGGGAGCAGACGGCGATGCTTAGGGTAAACTGTGAAGCCCTTACGGCGATGACATGGTACTGCATCCCTTATATGGAGCGGAACAGCCGTGTGATACAGCTTGCTTCCAGCGCCGCGTTCCTGCCGCAGAAAAAATTTGCCGTATACGCAGCGACGAAATCTTATGTTCTGAGTTTTTCCATGGCGCTCAGGGAGGAACTGAGGAGAAAAGGCATTTGGGTGACTGCGGTCTGTCCGGGACCGGTGGAAACGGAATTTTTCGACATTGCGGAGAAATACGGTTCCACGCTGGCGGTAAAGAAGCTGACCATGGTACCGGCAGACCGGGTGGTACGGCAGGCGCTGCGTGCAGCCAGGGACAAAAAGGCAGTGTCGGTGTGCAGCCTGCCGATTAAGTGTTTCCATGTCCTGTCCAAAGCGCTGCCCCATGCGTGGATTCTGTGGATTATGAATGGGATGTACGGACTGGAAAAGAAGTAGGAGAATACACATATGAAAGAAAAAAAGGCGGTAAAGGGACAATACGGATATATCGGCAGACAGCGCGGATGGGCCGTTTTCCGCACGGTTTTCCTGTTCGGGATATCCCTTGCCCTGTTTGGCATAGGGATATGGTCCACGGGAAGCAAAAAAAACCTTTTGACGGTGGTGGCGGTACTCGGCTGCCTGCCGGCGAGCAAAAGTGCGGTAAACATGATCATGTTCCTGAAGGCAAAAGGCTGTTCCGGACAGGTGAAAGAGCGGGTGGAAAAGTACGGGAAAGGGCTGACCTGTCTTTACGACATGGTGTTTACGTCCTATGAGAAAAACTACCAAATCAGCCATATGACCATTAAAGGGCATGTGGTGTGCGGCTATACCGAAGACGGAACGTGCGACGTAAAGGCATGTGAGAAACATTTGGAAGGTCTGTTAAAGCAGGGCGGATGCCGGGGAGTGACGGTTAAGATTTATGATAAACTGGAGGCTTATTGTGAAGGGCTTGGAAATTTGGAAAAACAGGATGCGGAGCCTTTGCCCGAAGAAATTCTGGTGAATCTGCTTGCGATTGCGTTATGACGGGGAGAAACAGGAACGGGACGGTAAAAAATGGTAGAATTGGAGATTAAGGAAAAGGAAGCCGGACAGCGGCTGGATAAATATCTGCATAAGTATTTAAAGGAAGCGGGAAACGGCTTCCTTTATAAAATGCTGCGCAAAAAGAACATAACCTTAAACGGGAAAAAAGCGGAAGGAAGCGAGAAACTCTGCGAGGGGGACCGGGTGACGCTATTTCTTTCGGATGAGACCATCATGAAATTCGGCGGAAGGCTGTCCGCAGCGGAGGGGGCGGGGGAGTACCGGAAGGCGTATGAAAGTTTGGGGGATCTTGGGATTGTTTTTGAAAACCATCACGTACTGGTCCTGAATAAACCGTCCGGGGTCCTGACGCAGAAAGCCGGGGCAGGGGATGTTTCCCTGAACGAATGGCTGGTCGGTTATCTTTTGGAGACAGGGGAACTGACGGAAAGCGAACTGCATACCTTCCACCCGTCGGTCTGCAACCGGCTGGACCGGAATACGTCGGGAATGGTAATCTGCGGCAAAACCCTTGCAGGAAGCCAAACCATGGGAATGCTGCTGCGGGATAAGGGACTGCGTAAGTTTTACCGCCTGTACGTAAAGGGCAGGGTGGAGGAAGCGTCTTTTGCCGAAGGATATTTGGTAAAAGATGAGGCCGCAAACCGGGTAAAGCTGACGGGTGCCGCCCAAGAGGGAGCTTCCTATATCAGGACGAACTATAAGCCGTTAAGGCATTACGGGAACCTGACCCTGTTGGAAGCGGAACTGGTGACGGGAAAAACCCATCAGATACGCCTGCATTTATCCGGTACCGGGCATCCGGTCCTTGGCGATTATAAATACGGCGATAAGGAATTTAACGATACCTACCGGAAGAAATACGGGGTGAAAAGCCAGCTTCTCCATGCCTGCCGGCTGGAATTCCCGGAAATGGACGGAGCATTTTCCGATATGTCCGGACTGGTCCTTACGGCAGGGGAACCGGACCTGTTTGCGCAAATCGACAAAGGGGAGAGGGATTGACGGATGGCTACTTGGAATTCCAGGGGACTAAGGGGGTCCACGCTGGAGGAATTGATTAACAGGACGAATGAAGTCTATTTGGAAAACGGGCTGGCATTGATCCAAAAGATTCCAACGCCGATTACGCCGGTGAATATCGATAAAGACAGCAGACATATCACGTTGGCATATTTTGGTCAAAAGAGTACCGTTGACTACATCGGTGCGGTACAGGGGATTCCGGTCTGCTTTGACGCGAAGGAATGCGCGGCGGATACTTTTGCCCTTCAGAATATTCATGAACATCAGGTGGAATTTATGAAGCAGTTTGAACGGCAGGGGGGAATTGCATTTTTTATTATTTATTATACCCATAAGGATTTGCTTTACTATCTTCCTTATGAAATGCTGCGGTTCTTTTGGGACCGGGCAAAGGACGGCGGACGGAAAAGTTTCCGGTTTGAGGAACTCAACCCGGAGTATGTGATGCCTAAGAGGAGCGGGGTGTTTGTGCCGTATTTGGATATGTTGCAGAAGGATTTGGACGAGAGGGAATGACGGTTTTATGTATTTAACCGGACGGGAAAAGTTTCCTTGTCCGGTTAGATACAAAAGGCGGCATAGAGGGGAACTGTTTTTATCCCGTTTTCAAAGCTGAAATTTTTGGCTGACAGTTTAATGGCATAGGCGGGCTTGTAAGTTTCCATATAGAGTTTCAGGCTCTTGGCCTTGGTGTTGTCGGCGGATTTGACCTCAATTGGGATAAGCCGGCCGCCATGTTGGATGATAAAATCAATTTCCGCACTGCGCCCGGATTCCCAGTAATAGGAGGCATATCCGTTTATGGTAAGCTGGACATGGACATAATTTTCAGCCATACCGCCTTTAAAGTCGCTGATTTCTTCTGCCATATAGAGAATATCATTTGCCGTCAGATTCTTTTTGGCGCAAAGCAGTCCCAAGTCTGATACATAAATCTTGAATGCATCAATATCACGGTAGTTTTCCAAGGGTTTTCTGATTTGCTCTACCCGGTAAACCTGTGAAACGATACCGGACAGGCAGAGCCATTCGATTGCATTTTCAAATTCGGAAGCCCGTCCGCCTTTTTTCAGCAGTTTATATTGGAAACGGGTATTTTTTTTGGAGAGCTGTACGGTAATGTTATCGTAAGTAAGCCTTGTTTTTTTGATTTCGTTTAAGTTATTGTATTTACTCATATCATTGAGATAGCCTGCGAGGAGCGTTTCCTGTATATGGCGGACGAGGATATAATCCTTTGTTTGGGCAAACTGCATGACACATTCCGGCATACCGCCCACAATAAGATACTGACGGTAGAGTTGCATTGCCGCATCGTGGAGGACAGAAGGCAATGGCGTGTCAGTCTGAAAGCATGTTTTTATTTGTTTCACGAGCACGTCTTCACCCTGGGCGGTCATAAATTCCTCCATATCCATTGGATACATGGTTTTCATATCCACTTTGCCGACGGGAAAAGAGTATTTTGCCCGGTTGACTGCTACGCCAAGCAGGCTTCCTGCCACGATGATATGATAGTCGGGAGCATCTTCACAGAAGTATTTCAACGAAGTCAATGCCCGTTCGCAAAGCTGTACTTCATCAAAGATAATCAGCGTTTTTTCCCGGACGATGGTTTGGCCTGCAGTATGGGATAAAAGCGGAATCAGATAAGCAGGACTGATGTTTTCCTCAAAAATTTTATTTAATTTAGGGTTGGTTTCAAAATTGAAGTATGCCACATTCTCATAGTGGGTACGTCCAAACTCTAAAATGGAATATGTTTTGCCTACCTGTCTTGCTCCTTGTAAAATAAGGGGCTTGCGGTGCTTGCTGATCTTCCATTCTTCTAAAAAAACTGTGATTTTCCGGTACATAAGTCTATCCTCCATGTGGTAGTGTTTAAAATATAGCAAATATTCATGTAAAAATCAATAAAATATTTGCAAATAACAGCATTGAATAACATGAAATTATTTGGGATATGATACTATATGACATGAGATATGCCGTTGACCTATTTACAGGTATGTTATAAAATAGGTATTACCAATTTTGCAACGGTTCAGCCTGAAATGGTTTGACAAGTCTTTGGTCTTGGAGTATACTATCGTTAGTTTGCCATGATAGCATGATAACGAATTAGCACGTTAGCGTAATAAAGTAACGGTATCAATGAATGCCGGAGTAACGGAATAATAAAATAGCGGAATAAAGTAATAAAATGAAGGAACAAAATAAGGAAAGGATGAAAAAATGGGTAAGAAACTGGTACATACGCCCGAAGGGGTGCGGGATATTTACGGGGAGGAATATGCGCGCAAGCTGGCGGTGGAAAATCGGATGATGGAGACGGTGCGTGCCTACGGGTATGAGGATATCCAAACGCCCACGTTTGAATTTTTTGACGTATTTTCCAGGGAGGTTGGGACGACGCCTTCTAGAGAACTTTATAAGTTTTTTGACAAGGAAGGAAATACGCTTGTGCTGCGGCCGGATTTTACGCCGTCCATGGCACGGTGCGCGGCGAAATATTTCATGGAGGAAGACGTGCCGATCCGGTTCTGCTATTTGGGGAATACGTTTACCAATACGTCCAGCCTGCAGGGAAAACTGAAGGAAGTGACCCAGATGGGGGCGGAGTTAATCGGCGACGGGACCGTGGAGGCGGACGCGGAGATGGCGGCGTTAGTCATCGAGTCGCTGCTTGCGGCAGGGCTTAGGGATTTCCAGTTAAGCATCGGCAATGTGGAGTATTTTAAGGGAATCTGCGCGGCGGCAGGACTGGATGAGGAAACGGAACTGGAACTGCGGGAATATATTTCCGGCAAAAATTATTTCGGTGCGGAGGAACTGCTGCTCGGAAAGGACGTGGAGGCAGAATACCGGAATATTCTGCTGAAGGTCACGGACCTGTTCGGCTCCACCGATGCTTTGGCGCAGGCAAAGAGGCTGGCGGAGGGAATCGGGCGTTCCGGACAGGCGGTGGAACGGCTGGAAAAGCTGTATGAAGTACTGTGCCTGTACGGCGTGGAGAAATATATTTCCTTTGACCTCGGGATGCTGAGCAAGTATAATTATTATACGGGTGTCATTTATAAGGCTTATACTTACGGCGTGGGCGACGCTTTGGTAAAAGGCGGGCGTTACGATACCCTTTTGGGGCGTTTCGGCAAGGAGGCGGCCGCCATCGGGTTTGTGGTGGTGATGGACGATCTGATGGCGGCGCTGCGCAGGCAGAATATACCGGTAGAAACGGGAGAGCCGGCAAAGGTGGTGGAATATACGCCGGAACGTTACGCGCAAGCCCTGCAGTATGCGAAAGAACTGCGCAGGGCGGGACAAAAGGTTGTGCTGCGCCCTGCGCGGTAGGTACCGCGCAGGTATTTTATAAGGAAGGATTGTACATAAAATGAGTGAAGATATGCGTTACCTTACATTTGCCCTGGGAAAGGGGCGCCTGGCGAAGAAAGCGCTCCAGTTGTTCGAGGAAATCGGGATTACCTGCGAGGAAATGAAGGATAAGGATTCGAGGAAGTTAGTGTTTGTCAATGAGGAACGGAAACTGCGGTTCTTTTTGGCAAAGGGACCGGATGTTCCCACTTATGTGGAATACGGTGCGGCAGATATCGGCGTGGTGGGAAAAGATACGGTTATGGAGGAAAACCGGAGGGTGTATGAAGTACTGGATTTGGGTTTCGGCAAATGCAGGATGTGCGTATGCGGACCGGAAAGCGCAAGGGAGCTTTTGCAGCACCATGAGATGATACGGGTGGCGAGCAAATACCCGAACATCGCCAAGGACTATTTCTATAACAAAAAACACCAGACGGTGGATATCATAAAGTTAAACGGCTCGGTGGAGTTAGGACCGATGGTGGAACTGTCGGATGTCATCGTGGACATCGTGGAAACCGGTTCCACGTTAAAGGAAAACGGGCTTGCCGTTTTGGAGGAAATCTGCCCGTTGTCCGCGCGCATGATTGTCAACCAGGTGAGTATGCAGATGCAGACGGAGCGGATTAAGAAGCTGATTCACGATGTGCGGGAGCGTATCTGACACACGCAGGAAGCAATGAACAAGGAGGACGGGATGAGAACCATAAAATTAACGGCGGAAACCAAAAAGGATTTGTTAAACAGCCTTTTGAAAAGAAGCCCGGACAACTACGGGGAATTTGAAACGGCAGTGGCGCAAATCGTAAAAAATGTCCGCGAGAAAAAAGACGAAGCGGTATTCGCCTATACGGAGAAATTTGATAAATGCAAAATGACGGCGGAAACGGTAAAAGTGACGCGGGAGGAAATCGAAGAAGCCTATGGGGCATTGGAACCGGAATTGGTGGAGGTCATGAGGAAGTCTGCGGAAAACATCCGTGCTTTCCACGAAAAGCAAAAACATAATTCCTGGTTTGACGTAAAAGAGGACGGCTCCATGCTGGGACAGAAAATTACGCCCATCAGCATATCGGGGGTTTATGTTCCAGGCGGTAAGGCGGCATATCCTTCCAGCGTGCTCATGAACGTAATTCCGGCGAAGGTGGCGGGAGTCGGGAAAATCATTATGACAACGCCTCCCGGAGCGGACGGGAAGGTTTATGCCGGAACTTTGGCGGCGGCGGATATTGCGGGTGTGGATGAAATATACAAGGTTGGCGGCGCCCAGGCGGTTGCGGCGATGGCGTTCGGCACGCAGAGCATCCCGAAGGTGGATAAGATTACGGGTCCCGGCAATATTTTCGTGGCGCTGGCAAAAAAAGCCTGCTTCGGGCATGTGAGCATTGATTCCATTGCGGGTCCCAGCGAAATACTGGTCATTGCCGATGAAACGGCGAATCCCCGTTACGTGGCGGCGGATTTGCTGTCCCAGGCGGAGCATGACGAAATGGCAAGCGCCATTCTCATCACCACGGACGGGAAACTGGCGGAAGAAGTGGGGCGCCAGGTGGATTTGTTCCTTGGGCAGCTTTCCCGTAAGGAAATTATCGGAAAATCCCTGGAGAATTACGGTTATATCCTCGTGGCGGATACCATGGAGGAAGCGGTGGAAGCGGCAAACGAGATTGCGTCGGAGCATTTGGAGATTTTGACGAAGAACCCTTATGAAATTATGGGGAAAATCAAAAATGCGGGGGCGGTTTTCCTTGGGGAATATTCTTCCGAGCCTTTGGGTGATTATTTTGCGGGACCGAATCATATCCTTCCGACCAACGGGACGGCGAAATTTTTCTCCCCGTTAAATGTGGATGATTTTATGAAGAAGACGAGCATTATTTCTTATTCCAGGGAGGCTTTGGAGTCCGTCCATACGGATATCGAGCGGTTTGCCGAAAGCGAAGGACTGACGGCACACGCCAATTCCATCCGTGTGCGGTTTGAATAGGCATTTTGGGTTTTTGGCAGGGATAAAAACAGGGAATGGAGGCCGGTTTTCCATGAAGGAGTGTAGACAGGATAAGGAATACGGAATCATAAACGGGGAAAAGAAGAACAGGCAGGCAGAGGTAAAGCGCAGGACGAAGGAAACGGACATTTCGGTTATGCTGGATTTGGACGGCACCGGAAAGGGCAGCATCGATACGGGCATCGGTTTTTTTGACCATATGCTGGAAGGGTTTGCAAAACACGGTTTTTTCGACCTGCGGGTGAAGGTGGAAGGGGATTTGGAAGTGGACGGACACCATACCGTGGAAGATACCGGAATCGTACTCGGTACGGCGCTCCGGGAAGCGCTGGGGGACAAGGTGGGCATCAAAAGGTACGGCTCCTTTCTCCTGCCGATGGACGACGCGCTTGCCCTGTGTGCCGTCGACTTGTGCGGGCGCCCTTATTTTGACTATCAGTGCGGTTTTACGGCGGAAAAAATCGGGGAGTTGGACACGGAGTTAATCCGGGAATTTTTCTATGCGGTTTCTTATTCTGCAGGCATGAACCTGCACATAAAGATGCTGTCCGGTATTAATAACCACCATATGGCGGAGGCTGCGTTCAAAGCGTTTGCCAAGGCGTTGGACGAGGCGGTAACGAAAGACACAAGGATTACGGAAGTACTCAGCACAAAAGGAAGCCTGTGAGAAAGCTGCTTTGCCGGACTGTAAAAATTACATCCGGCAGAAAATGCTTTTGGATTTGCGGATGGCACGAAAGGATACGGAGAAGGGAAAGGAGAATTACGAATGAGCAGTCAGTATAAGAGGTTGGTACCCTGCATTTATCTGTATAAGGGAAACGCGGTAAGGGATTTTAAGGATACCACGGTGGTGGATACCAATCCGGTGCAGCTTGCCAAATTTTACAGCGACAATAATGCGGATGAGATTTTGGTGTTCGACCTGTCAAACGGGGATGCGGAGCACGAGGAGGCGTTGGATACCATAAAGAAAATCTGTAACGAAACGGAGGTTCCCGTCACCGGCGCCGGCAACGTACACCGCATGGAAGACATTAAAAAGCTGTTGTATGCGGGCTGCAGGAAGGCGGCGCTCAATTATTCCAAACAGGGAAACATTGAAATTACGGAGGAAGTTTCCAAGAAGTTCGGCAAGGAGAAGATTGCGGCATGTTATGCGGATACGCAGACCATCCTGGAGCACAGGGGGTTTATTGAAGAATATGTGGATGAACTGATTCTCGTGAAGGCTTCCGCCTTAAGGGAAAGCGTGGACAAATGGGACGGGGAAGCGAAGATACTGGCGCTTTTGCCGGAAGTTTCTTTGGATAAGCTGATGGAAATTCTGTCCTATCCCGTTATCGGCGGCATAACGGGGTATGCCATAGATGAAAACGCAAAGGAACTGCCTGCCATCAAGTCCTTATGCCAGGGTAACGGGATTAAGGTCAATACATTGGAATCCGTGTACCAGTGGTCGGATTTTAAGAAAAATTCCGACGGTCATGTGACGGTGGTGGTGCAGGATTACAAAACGGATGAGGTGCTCATGGTTGCCTACATGAACGAGGAGGCTTACGAAACCACCATCCGTACCGGAAAAATGACATATTTCAGCCGCAGCCGGAATGAACTTTGGATTAAGGGAAATACCAGCGGGCATTTCCAGTACGTGAAATCGCTGACGGCGGACTGCGATATGGATACCATACTGGCGAAGGTTTCCCAGGTGGGCGCGGCGTGCCATACCGGAAGCCATTCCTGTTTTTTCCATGAAATTTATAAAAAGGATTATGAGGAAACCAATCCCCTTAAGGTGCTGGAATCCGTCATGGGTGTGATTAAGGACCGGAAAATACACCCGAAGGAAGGCTCGTACACCAATTACCTGTTTGATAAAGGAATTGACAAAATCCTTAAGAAACTGGGAGAGGAAGCAACGGAAATCGTCATTGCCTCCAAGAATCCCAACCCGAACGAAATCAAATACGAGATTTCCGATTTCCTCTACCATATGATGGTGCTTATGGTGGAAAAAGGGGTTTCCTGGGAGGAAATCGTGGAAGAACTGGCGAAGCGGTAATGCGGATGTGCTTTTACCGAAAAATGGGCGAGTTTTTTGGGAGAACAAGTGACAGGTCAAAAATCAAATGACATTTTCACCATGTTCGAGGGCAAGCATTGGAAGTTATAGTTCTGATAAGAACGCAATGATACTTTCACTTATTGCTTTGTATTCATAATCGTGGACATAATGCGGGCAGTTTAATTCTATATATTCCCCTTCATCGACCTGTGAAATATATTCGGTTGGAATTTTTCGCCATGTTTCTTTATCAAAGCCTGTTCCGCCAGAACCGTCTGAAATGAATAACAGCATCGGAAGTTGCGGGATTCCCAGGCTGCTTACCGTTTCAGCGTTTTTCTTTACCCATTCAGTCTCGTTTATCATAGTCGTGGTTGCCGTCCGGGTGTAGAAAACAGCTTTATAGATTTCTTTTTCTTTCTCCGATAATGTGCCGTACTTTACGGCATCGCTATCCGAAAGCCTTGGAACAAAACGGGTAACACCTATGTTTGCCGCCCAACTTGCAATACGCATAAGCGGAATATTTATGCTCATGTTATCATAATACTTTGGTATCGCCATATCAAGTCCAATAATTGCAGATACCTCATCAGGATATTTCTGCGCCCAATATAGGGCTTCAAGTCCTGACATGGAGTGGGGACAAAGGACATAGGGCGCATTTAATCCTGCGGCGGCAAGAGCGGTTCTTGTGTCTTCGAGTATAGAATCAATGTCTCTATCTTTATCGACAACATCGCTGAAACCGTATCCGAATTTCTCTACAACGGCAATCTGATAATTATCACTTAAAAGAGAATAGAGGGATTTAAAATCCAGTATGGGAGAACAAGTCCCCCCGCCTGACATAAAAATAAGCGTTGTATCGCCGGTTCCTTCAACATAGATACTCATATTGTGTCCGTCAACTTCAACCATCTGTCCCAGTGGCAAACGCAATTCCGTTTCTTTTTTCAAGCAGATTTGATGATTGATGTATGTGATAAGCAGCAATAGAAGCACTGCGGCAATCACAATAAGAATTATTACACTGATTTTTTTCCTCTTTCTCATAGCGTTCCTCCAAAGAAACTTCGGTTTGTCTGATACTGAATTGCCAATTCCCATTATATGATTTCCAGGCTTAAAGTGCAATGGTTTATCTGTATTCCCCGCGTTCTGTTTGCCTGTCCCGGATTTTCCGTGTTTCGTTTCCGGCAGGTTTGGACTTACAGAGAATTCATATGTGCCTTTACAGGTACTTGTATAAAAATGGAAAATTTTGTAATATAATAAAATAATTGAAAGGGTATAAAAATTGCATATTTGTTTGCCGCACAGAAATGGATGAGTGTTTAAGACGGTTTTCCGTAAACAGTTTATGATACGGAGGGAAGCCTTTTCAAACACTTTTTTGCGTGGGAATTGTTCAGGGGAATTTTGACGGGAGTATAGATGAAATTTGAATGGGATGCGGGCGGAAAGGATTTGATTCTGTTATGATGAAATTGCTGTTAACGGGTATTTTTTTAACGGAGCTTGTAAAGTATGGTGTGTGGTTTAAAGGGATTTATGGTCTTTCGAGATCGGAAGAGCGTCGTGTAGGGAAAGAGTGTAGATCTCGGTGGTCGC
>CAJUMD010000075.1 GCA_910587275.1 uncultured Kineothrix sp. | reverse complement strand
ATATATTAACATAGATTCCAAAAATATACAAATTATTTCACGACAGTTCCTTACAGACTGATCCTGGCTGCGCGTGTAGCTTCTGCCCGGTTCGTCGCCTATGAACTCGTACTCCAACCGAAGCGCGGAACCTGAAAGCGGGGAGACCGCATGGTTATTTTCCAAATAGGTTTCCATGGCCTCCCTGGTTTTCTTTTCCCACACAATCAGATCTTCCATTTCCGAAACGGATTCCCATACGGATTCGCAGCCTCTAAACAAATAGGTTACATTACCGCATATTATATGAAAATCATGGGTACTGTCCCTGTAACATTCCATTTGAGCCATAAAATCTACGTTGTCTCCGTCATACCGTTGTTCCGCACCGATTTTCTCCAGCCAGCCGTTGACTGTCTCTCCCGTAACGGGTTCCTCCAAATAAGCATCCATCCCCTTTTCCTGTATTGTCTCCGTAGCAAGGGATGCCAAAATCTGTCGGAACATTTCCGCATTTTCCTTGTCGGAATAGAGTTCCGATGTTCTTGGATAAAACAGGTTCAGGACTTGGGCATGATCTCCTTCGGCAAGATATTCTTTTATCTTGTCATTGCTGTACGCAGATCCGAATATGTATTCACAGGCGCCAAAACTTTGGGAATTTTCAGGCAGACGGCAGATGCACAGAAATAGCGGGAATTTATAATCTTCCTTTTCCAAACTATTTTTGTCTAACACAAGCACTTCCTTTGATGCCGATATGGCAGTGGCCGGGCTATCGTTCAGGACTAAAACCTGACATTCCGTATCCCGCATGAAAACACCCGTATCTATCATCTTTTCCCTAATGACAGCTACGGATTGTCCCATCTCCCGTACATAATCTGTCGCTTCTTCCTTTGTAAAGCCGTTTTGGTCGAAACCGTATCGAATTCCGTCCCGTTCCGTACTCCATATAGGAAAGCTGACATTGCACATATTATCCCGCTGGTGATAACCGTCTTCCAGCACAATCGGTTCCTCCTGGTTTCCCCCGCTTTCCTGCATTTGCTCCTGCGCATTCTCCCCGCTTTCTTTCTGACTCCTCAGATTTCCCGCCCACAATGCCGCAGCCACAGCCAAAACAAAGACGGCAATCCCCGCATAGATTCCTTTTTTCATTAAAATTCTCCTTCTACCGTCAATTTAACAAACAGCTTTTTTACAACACTTCTTTTCACTCCTGAGATTCCATTCCTTACATCTAAATTATTTCATATTAATATTACAAATACACTTACATACGAAATACCTCATTTACTTAGAAATTTACTATATCAAAAAAATCCCTAAAAAACAGCCAAAAAATATGCAGAAGATCCTGCCCCCCAATATTCCACAGGCGGCGTCTACCTTCCGGTAAACGCCGCCTGTCACAAACCAAAAAACCACACCTTACACCTATACCTCAAACATTAAATCCGCATACGTAGGATACGGCCATACTTCCTTATCCACGAGCATTTCCAGCTCATCCACGGGCGCCCTGAGGGCATCCATAGCAGCCTTTACCTCATCCTTGTAAACAAATGCCTGTGCCCTGCCTTCGCCCATGGCATTTGCCTTGTCTTCCGCCTCCTGCAGTTTTCCGAGCGCCGCCTTCGTTTCCGCCAGTTTTGCGGATACGCCTGCCAAAAGCCCTGCCTGCACCGATGCGTCCGCTCCCGCTTCTTTTACGGCGATTACCGTATCCGCCAGCGATTTCGTATATTTTACCACCGCCGGAATAATCTGCTTCGACGCCATGTCTATCATGGTCAGCGCTTCGATGTTAATGGTCTTTGCATACGTTTCATAAAGCACTTCCTCACGGGATTCCAGCTCCGCTTTCGTGAAAATATGGAATTTCTCAAACAATTTTACCGCTTTGTCCGTGGTCAGCGTCTCCACCGCTTCCACCATGGATTTGATGTTGGGAAGTCCCCTTCTCTCCGCCTCCAAAACCCATTCGTCGGAATAACCGTCGCCGTTGAAAATGATTCTTTGGTGCTTCGTCATGTACTCCTTAATCAAATCATGCACTGCCAGCTCAAAATTGTCCGCTTTCTCCAATACATCCGCCGCCTCACAGAATGCTTCCGCAACAATGGCGTTTAAAATCGTATTCGGGCTTGCAATGGAATCCGCCGAACCCACCATACGGAATTCAAATTTATTTCCGGTAAACGCAAACGGCGAAGTCCGGTTCCTGTCCGTGGCATCCTTCTCAAAATTCGGCAGGGTGGAAACTCCGGTCTCCAGTACGCCGCCCTCCTTGCAGGAAGATGCGATTCCCGTCTCCACTAACTGCTTTACCACATCCTCCAACTGCTCGCCGAGGAACATGGAGATAATGGCAGGAGGAGCCTCGTTGGCGCCCAAACGGTGGTCATTTCCCACATCGGATGCACTCTGGCGCAGCAAATCCGCATGGGTATCCACCGCTTTCATGATGCAGGCGAGCACCAAAAGGAACTGGATGTTCTCATTGGGGGTATCGCCCGGATCCAACAGATTCACGCCGTTGTCCGTGCCAAGGGACCAGTTGTTGTGTTTTCCGGAGCCGTTAACACCCGCGAACGGCTTCTCATGGAGCAGACACCGCATGTCATGACGCACCGCAACTCTTTTCATCGTTTCCATGACAATTTGGTTATGGTCTACCGCAATGTTTGCGGTTTCATAAATGGGCGCCATCTCATGCTGCGCCGGAGCCACCTCGTTATGCTGGGTTTTTGCCGAAACGCCCAGTTTCCACAGTTCCTCGTTCAAATCCTTCATGTACGCACCGATGCGCTCACGGATAACGCCGAAATAGTGATCCTCCATTTCCTGTCCTTTCGGGGCAGGCGCGCCGAACAGCGTGCGTCCCGCAAAAATCAGGTCGGGTCTTTGCAAGTATTTGTCTTTATCCACAAGGAAATATTCCTGTTCCGGTCCGACGCTGGCAACCACTTTGGTAGCTTCCGTATTCCCGAACAGCCGGACAATGCGGACCGCCTGCTCGCTGATCGCTTCCATGGAACGCAGGAGGGGCGTTTTCTTATCCAATGCCTCGCCCGTATAAGAGCAGAATGCGGTAGGAATGCAAAGAATAACACCGGTAGCCGCTTCCTTCAGGAAGGCGGGGGAGGTAATGTCCCATGCGGTATACCCTCTTGCCTCAAATGTAGCGCGCAGACCGCCCGAAGGGAAGGAAGAAGCATCCGGCTCGCCCTTAATCAGCTCTTTGCCGGAAAATTCCATCAGCATCTTGCCCTCCTCGTCCGGATGCGTCACGAAAGAGTCGTGTTTCTCCGCCGTAATGCCGGTCAGGGGCTGGAACCAGTGGGTATAATGGGTCGCGCCGTTTTCCACCGCCCAATCTTTCATTGCCTTCGCCACCACATCCGCCGCCGCCAGGGACAGCTCGCCGCCCTGGTCCATGACCTTCTTCACTTCCTTGTATACATTCCTCGGAAGCCTCTGTTTCATTTTCCCTATGGTAAATACATTTTTCGCAAAAATTTCTTCCACGTTAAACACTTCACTCATCCTCCTTCTTCCTTTCATCCTCTCATTTTTTTCATACCGCAGATACGCGCCGGGCACCCGCCAGCTTCGCCGGCACCTTCCTTGGGATGCCCGTATGCAATCGGGTAGGAAAGGCACCTTCCCTACTCGCCACGCGACCCGTGCGCAACATATTCCTTTACACGGGGCTGCGCATAAAAAAAGCGCTCCAAAAAAACTCTTGGAACACCTTTGTTCATAATTTCCTTATACGGAGGTTTCCCTCTGTTTCCTATAACATACTCCATTCTACGCCAAATTGCAAGCCCCATTTGCCAATTTCATCATTTTCATCACTTATCGCGAAAAATACCTTCCTTTCCGCCCGTCCCCTGTTCACATTGTACAACGGACGCAGCCGTTCAGGCATCCATCCTTAAGATATCGCCCGCTGCCGCCTGTCCCGTCATTTCCACGTACAAAACCTGCTTCGGATGGGGCGCCGATTCCACGGATTCCCCTTCTTCCGTAGTCAGGGACAGTACCTTGGTTTTCACGTCGGTTCCGTCCGGTTTCATGATTTCTATGGAGTCTCCCACGCAGAATTTATTCCGCTGTTCGATTTTTGCACGTCCCCTTTCATCCACTGCGCCAACGGTTCCAAGGTAAACGGATTCGTTCCTATAAGTACTGGATTCATAAATCTGTGTATTTTCATCCGGCTTCCCGAAATAAAACCCCGTGGTAAACTGGCGGTACGTACACTTGCCAATCTCCGCCCGGTACCAGTCCATGTTCGATTGGTATTTTTCCTCCGACGTAAGGTAATCGTCAATTGCCCTGCGGTAAGTCCGCGCCACGGTTGCCACATAAAGCGCCGCCTTCATCCTGCCCTCGATCTTGAAGCTGTCAATCCCCGCTTCCACCATCTCCGGTATATGCTCTATCATGCATAAATCCTTGGAATTGAAGATAAAGGTTCCCCGCTCGTTTTCATAAACAGGAAGGTATTCTCCCGGTCTTGTCTCCTCCACCACGGCATATTTCCAGCGGCACGGATGGGTACATGCTCCATGGTTGGCATCCCGCCCCGTAAAATAACTGCTTAACAGACACCTCCCCGAATAGGAAATGCACATGGCGCCATGGACAAAGCTCTCAATTTCCAGCTCTGCCGGAACATGCCTGCGGATTTCCCGGATTTCACCCAAGGAAAGTTCCCTGGCGGACACGACCCGTTTCGCCCCCTGACGGTGCCAGAACCGGAAGGTTTCGTAATTGGTATTGTTCGCCTGGGTAGAAACATGGATATCGATTTCCGGGCAGATTTCCCGTGCCATCAAAAACATGCCCGGATCCGCAATAATCAGCGCGTCCGGCTGCAGTTCTTTCAGCTCCTTAAAGTATTCCGCCGCGCCTTCCAAATCGCCGTTATGCGCCAGTATGTTCGCCGTCACGTGCACTTTTACCCCGTGGGCATGGGCAAACCGGATTCCCTCCGCCATGTCCCCGCGGTCAAAATTCTTCGCCTTTGCCCGCAGCCCAAATGCCTCGCCGCCGATATACACGGCATCCGCACCAAACGTTACCGCCGTTTTCAATACTTCCAGGCTCCCTGCCGGAACCAGCAGTTCAGGTCTCCCCATGCCGCTCCCTCCTTCATATGTCAGTCCTCTTTTTTCACGCTGAGCGCCACACCGTCCCCCACCTGCAAGATTACCGTTTCCAGCTTTTCATGATGCTTGATTCCGTACAGGTATTCCCTCATCCTCGCATGGATGGTCCGGTTACGCCTTGTTACCGCAAAACGGGACTCCATGATGTCGCCGTCCTGCAAAACATTGTCCGACACCAGCAGTCCCCCCGTCCGCAGCAGCCGGAGTACATCCGGAAGAAAATGGATATACTGCCCTTTTGCCGCATCCATGAAAATAAAATCGTATAACCCGTCCAATTCTTTTAAAATATCCGCCGCATCCCCCTCCAAAAGGGTAATGGCATCTTCCTTACCGGCACGCTTAAAGTTCTCTTTCGCCAAAGGAATCCTTTTTTCGTATTTTTCAATGGTGGTGACATGGCATCCTTCCGGCGCGTATTCGCTCATCAGAAGGGCGGAAAAACCGATTGCCGTCCCCACTTCCAGTATGTCTTTCGGTCTGTGTAAGGCAAGCAGGAATTTTAATAACCCCTGCACCTGGGTACGGATAACCGGAACGTCCGTTTTCCGGCACATGTCTTCGATTCCGTTCAGGAATTGCGTATTGCCGCAGTCCAGGGAATTGATAAACGCACTGGTTCTTTCGTCCGTAATCATTCCTGTCCGCCCTCCGTCCCGCCTTCCGGCTGTGCATCTCCGCCGTTCCCTTCTTCACCGGATGCCTCCGGTTCCCCGGCTCCGTCGCCGCTTTCGCTTTCTTTGCCGTTTCCGTCATCCTGCGTGGCTGTGTCGTCTTCTTCCGCTGACGCTTCCCCGTCTTCCGACGGTTTCGCAGTCAGAATCTTAATCATTTCCTCCGGTTTCATGGCGCTGCTCAACTCATACGTTCCTTCCCGCAGTTCTCCATGGTGTCCCGACAAAAGTTCCTGTACGAAAAACAGTCTTGCATCCTTAATCAGCCCTTTTTCTTCCAGCGCTTCCCCGATTTCCATGGCGGTCGCACCGTCGGGAATGTAAATGCTTATGACTTTCGCCGTTTCCGGCGTGGATACGGCTTCCTCCGCAAACACGCGGTAGCCGAAATCATACGCCTCCAACGCATATTTGTACGTGTAGCTCACAATGAGCACAAGCAGCGCTATTTTAAATACGGTATCCAGCACGGAGCCGATGATATGACTCACCTTCATCCCAACACCATCATCCTTTCGTAAAAGCAGTTCCCTGTTATTGGAAATCCAGTTCCCTGACAACCAATACGTCCACTTCCTGCATCATCCGGCAAAATGCCAGTTCCGCCTGCAGGAAATCTTCCACCAAAGCATCCTCCCTAAGCCATGCATACTCCCGCTCCAAATCCTCCAAACGTTCCATCACGTTTTCCGGGGACTCGCTGTTTTGTATGTCAAAATTCTTTTTCCGGAATTCATTGACCTTCCCATAAAGCTCCGGCCGTTCCTTCATCCGTTTTAGCTGGAGACTGTAATTGCTGTAAGCCTCCGATTGCTTTACCTCCTGCACAAAAGTCATGATAGCGCTTCTCATATGGTTGTCCATCTAAAATGCCCTCCGCCGCTTTTGTTTTTATGCCATGGTATTTTTTTATTTAAACTTCCATAATGATTGGAAGTATCATGGGTCTGCGTTTTGTTTTTTTCCATACAAAATCACTCAGGGAATCCTTGATGCCCCCCTTGATTTTTCCCCAGTCGCTGATGCCCCTGTCCAGACACCCATGAACCGCTTCATCCACAACCTGTCTCGCTTCCTCCATCAGCTCGTCCGACTCTCTCACGTATACGAAGCCGCGGGATACAATATCCGGTCCCGATACCAACTGGTCGGAGTAACCGTCCAATGCCAAAACGACAATCAGGATTCCGTCCTCTGCCAAATGCTGTCTGTCACGCAACACGATATTGCCCACGTCTCCCACGCCGAGACCGTCCACAAGAACCGTTCCTACCGGAACTTTCCCCGACACTTTCGCTTCCCTGTGGTCCAGTTCCAGCACATCGCCGGAATTGAGGATAAAAATATTCTCCTTCGGGATTCCCAATTCCTTGGCAACCCTCGCCTGGGCTTTCAGGTGCTTATATTCGCCGTGTACCGGAATTGCATATTTCGGATGCACCAGACTGTAAATCAGCTTGATTTCCTCCTGGCAGGCATGTCCCGATACGTGCACATCCTGGAAAATCACGTCCGCCCCTTTCACCAAAAGTTCGTTGATAACGTTCGTTACCGCTTTCTCGTTACCCGGTATGGGATTGGAGGAAAAAATAACGGTATCCCCCGGTCCGATGGATATCTTCTTATGGATATTTCCCGCCATACGGCTCAATGCCGCCATGCTCTCCCCCTGGCTTCCGGTAGTAATGATAACCGTCTTTTCATTGGGGTAATTTTTCAACTGTTCGATATCAATCAACGTCTTGTCCGGGATTTCCAA
Organism: uncultured Kineothrix sp.; assembly: GCA_910587275.1. GTDB lineage: Bacteria > Bacillota > Clostridia > Lachnospirales > Lachnospiraceae > Kineothrix. The sequence goes on along the minus strand of CAJUMD010000075.1, from coordinate 9,193 downwards.
ATAACCGAGACTGGTGGCAGTCTCTATGATATTCACCATGCTCCTGCCTTCCACCACCACTTTCCTGCCGAACTTATATGCGGAATTGATAATCTGCCGCACCCTGTCCACATTGGACGCAAAGGTGGCGATGATAATCCGCGTATCGCTGTGGTCCGCAAAAAGCGTGTCAAACGTCTTACCTACCGTCTTCTCGGACTGCGTAAAGCCCGGCCGCTCCGCGTTGGTGCTGTCACACATCAGGGCAAGCACGCCCTTTTTCCCGATTTCCGCAAACCTCTGCAAATCGATGGCGTCTCCGAAGACCGGCGTATAATCCACCTTAAAGTCGCCCGTATGGACCACAATGCCCGCAGGCGAATAAATAGCAAGTGCAGCGGCATCTACAATGCTATGGTTTGTTTTGATAAATTCAATACGGAACTGCCCCAAATTAATGGACTGTCCGAATTTCACGACTTTTCTTTTCGTTGTTCCCGTCAGATTGTGTTCTTTCAGTTTATTTTCAATAATCCCCATGGTCAGTTTGGTGGCGTATATCGGCACGTTAATGTCCCTGAGCACATAAGGCAGTGCGCCGATATGGTCTTCATGCCCGTGGGTAATCATAAATCCCTTTACCTTATCAATGCGGTCCTTTAAATAAGTCACATCCGGTATGACCAAATCTATCCCCAACATATCGTCGTCGGGAAAAGACAGTCCACAGTCCACCACAATAATACTGTCCTCATATTCGAAGGCAGTAATGTTCATTCCAATCTGTTCCAAGCCGCCCAAAGGGATAATCTTCAACTTGGACACATTCTCATTTTCCTTTTTTTTCAATCAATTTTTCCTCCACATTCTGAACAGCAGCCGTAGAGTTTCACCTCATGGTCCATCACATGGAATCCGGTTGTCATCGTGATCTTTTCTTCCAATTCCTCCAATAAGTCGTCCTTGAAGGAAATTACTTTACCACAGCTTTTACAGATCAGGTGGTGGTGGTGGTGTTTTGCCGTACCCAGCCCCACGTTACCGATCTCATAACGTACAAACCCGTCATCCAAATTGATGCGGTCAATCAAGTGTAATTCCAAAAGCAACTGTATCGTTCTATAAACAGTAGCCAGTCCTATCTCCGGATAGTCCGCCTTTACCATTTCATAAATTTCTTCCGCAGTCAGATGTTTGTCCGGACATGCCGCGAGAGCTTCCAGCACCATAAGCCGCTGGTTCGTTACCTTTAACCCCTTTTCCTTTAATAACCTTTTAAACTGCTCCCTGTCCACTGCCATCTATTCCATCCCTGTCAAATCAACATCACCGAGTATATTCTCAAAAACCGCCGCAACCGCGTCCAGTTCCGTTTCATCCTCCACGATTTCATACACCGCTTCGGCATCCTCCGGCATCGAAACATCCTTTAAAATCAGGGCATCGCTGTCCCCTTCTTCTTCCTCCGTAACGAGAAGGTAGGAAGCGCCGCCGATTTTCGTCTGTTCCAGTACGTAAAATTCCACCGGTCCGTCCTTCTCCGATTCAAAGACTATCTTCTCCACCCGCATTCTCCTTATTTTTCCTGTAATCCAAATATCCCTGCAAAATAAAACATGCGGCAATTTTGTCTACATGTTCCTTCCTGTGTTCGCGCCTGATTCCTGCTTCCATCATAGCCTTATCCGCCGCAACGGTAGTAAGCCTCTCGTCCCACATCGTGACGGGAAGTCCTGTCCTTCTCTCCAGTTTCTCCCTAAATTCCATAGAAAGAGATGCCCGTTCCCCCAAAGAATTATTCATGTTCTTTGGCAGCCCCAGCACAATCTCCTCCACTCCGTATTCTACAATAAGCTCCTCGATGCGCGCCAATGTCCTGCGCAGCTTATTTTCTTCTTTTCTCTCTATGATTTCAATGCCCTGCGCGGTAAGGAGCAGCTCATCACTGATTGCCACTCCCACCGTTCTTGAGCCAAAATCCAAGCCCATAATCCGCATAATTCCTAATTTCCGATTCCTTTATTTCCAATGTTTATTTGCGATGTACTTGGTAAGCAGTTCCTCCACCAGCTCGTCCCTCTCCACTTTCATGATCAGGCTCCTGGCACTCTTATGGCTGGTAATGTAAGTGGGGTCGCCGGACATAATATAGCCCACTATCTGGTTCACCGGATTATAACCTTTCTCCGTCAAAGCCTCATATACCGTCGTCAGCACCACTTCCACACCGGTTTCCGGTTCCGTTTCCACGCTGAAAAATTGTGTACTTTCCAAATCCTGCATTTTATCACGCCCTTATCTACTGTCGCTTATCCATATCTATACTTACTCATCATATTACCTCATTTAACAACAAATTTCAAGTCCCTTAATCCATAAGGAGGATATCATCCGTCAGAAATCCTCCGGCAAGCCCCGTTACAATCCGGTTATCCAGCCTTTCCTCCGTCCGTTTCGCCACTTTCACATATTGTTTCGTATGCCCGGTTTGGAACACTTCCCCGCCGATTTCCTTTTGTTCCTCAAAGAGTACTTCTGTTTCCTTCCCTATGTAATATTCCCTGAAACGTTTGGAATCCGCCTGTGCCATGGCTAAAAGGAGGCTGCTTCTTTCGTTTTTCGTTTCCTCCGGTATTTGGCCGTCCATAGTGGCGGCACGGGTTCCTTTTCTCTTGGAATATTTAAAAATATGCATTTCATAGAATTTTACGTTTTCCAAAAACGCCTTCGTGGTCTCAAATTCTTCCTGCGTCTCCGCCGGAAAACCAACGATAACGTCTGTCGTAATTGCCGGATGATCGAATTTCTCCCTTAGCAGAGCGACTTTTCCATAGTATTCCCCGGTTGTGTAACGCCTATTCATACGTTTTAGCGTATCGTCACAGCCGCTTTGCAGGGACAGGTGGAAATGGGGACAAAATTTTGGAAGGCACGCCAGCCTTTCCGTAAATTCCTCCGTCACAATCCCCGGTTCCAAAGACCCCAGGCGTATCCTGCAGATTCCGTCCACTTCATGGATGGCTTCCACCAAACCCGCCAGGGCTGCCGTCCCCCTGTCGATACCATAGGAACTGATATGGATTCCGGTCAGCACCACTTCCTGGTAGCCCCGCTCCGCCAATCCACGGACTTCCTCCAGAATATCCTGCTCCGCCCTGCTCCTGACCCGCCCCCTTGCATATGGAATAATGCAATAGGAACAGAACTGGTTGCAGCCGTCCTGAATCTTGATATAAGCCCGCGTATGCCCTGCCGTTTCTTTCAACCGCATTTCCTCAAATGCCGTCTCACGGGCAATATCAATGACAGTCGTTCCGCCCAATGTCTTTCCACCGCTTTCCCCTTCTGCCTTTTCCCCTTCCCTGCGGGCAAGAAACTCCTCCAAAATAGCGGGCAAATCCTTTTTCCGGTTATTGCCCACCGCCAAGTCCACCCCGTCATCGCGGAGTACGTCTTCCTGTCCCGTCTGCACATAACAACCCACGGCAACCACCACCGCCGCCGGATTTAGCTTCCGCGCCCGGTGAAGCATCTGCCTGCTTTTCCGGTCTGCAATGTTGGTTACGGTGCACGTATTTACGATATAAACGTCCGCTATTTTATCAAAAGGCACAATTTTGTATCCTTTTTCTTGTAACATTTGTTGCATTACGTCCATTTCATATCCGTTCACTTTACACCCCAGGTTATGTAGTGCTATACTTTTCATATTATTCCTCACTTTTTTTGTGTTGTTTATGCATTGACTTTTACCGCCCCAGCCTTTACTATAATAGGCAGAAGGTATGAAAAAATAAGGAGGTAAAGACTGATGAAAACAGTTCAGATTTCATTAAATTCCATTGATAAGGTAAAATCTTTTGTCAACGATATTACAAAGTTCGATTACGATTTTGACTTGGTGTCCGGCAGGTATGTGATTGATGCAAAATCCATCATGGGTATCTTCAGTTTGGATTTGTCCAAGCCCATTGATTTGAACATCCATGCGGAAGATGATGTGGACGCGGTTTTGGATGCGCTGAAACCGTATACCATTTAATTGTTGTAATTGTTGCATAAGGAAGATACCGCAAAAGCATTCGGGGGGCCGGATGCTTTTTTGTTGCGGGGAGGGGCAAGGACGTCCGCAGGCAGGAGGGGATGGGGGTAGAGTGCCACCTTGTCGGTCTTAACTTTAATAATTAATGGCAATGAATCCCTCCACAACACATTGATGCCCTTGGCGGGCGGTGTGGTATGCGGTTTGGCTGTCGGTATGCGCCGCCCGGTTTGTCCGGTGTGGGGCGGGATGCAGGACGGGGAGAGTGGGGGAAGGGAGTTGGATGCTTGGATGGAATGGACATTTTTCTTACAGAATGGCTTAAGAACAAGGGTAAAATGGTCATGGATGACCATTTTAGGCTTGGTGCGGCATGGATGCCGCTTCAAGCCGACCCGCAGGGTTTTGAAAACCTTACCCATTCTGTTAGAAAAATAGCCATTCCATAACTGCATCCAACCCCTCCCCCACCCTCCCCGTCCTGCATCCCGCCCCACACCGGACAAACCGGGCGGCGCATACCGACAGCCAAACCGCATACCACACCGCCTTTCCACACTACCGCACCACCACCAATTCTTTCGTATCCAATGCCGTCTGCACAAGTTCGTCAATCTTTTCCTGAAGGTTCTGCTCATGGCGGCGGATGATGTTCAGGTTCGGTTTTGTCACCGGGTGCTTGGCAACGAAGATGGTGCAGCAGTCCTCATAGGGAAGGATGGAGGTTTCATAGGTGTTGATTTTTTCGGAAATTCCGATGATTTCCATTTTGTCAAATCCGATTAGCGGGCGGTATACCGGCATGGTGCAGACTTCGTTGGTGGCTGCCAGGCTGTGCATGGTCTGGGAAGCAACCTGTCCGATGCTTTCACCGGTAATCAGCCCAAGGCATTCCGTTTCCTCCGCTATGCGCTCGGCTATGCGCATCATGTACCGGCGCATGATGATGGTCAGTTCCTCATGCGGGCATTTCTCGTAAATATATAATTGGATGTCTGTAAAATTAATAACATGCAGGTATATGGGACCTGTGTAACGGGAAACCAGGCGCGCCAAATCCACTACTTTCTGCTTTGCCCTCTCGCTGGTGTACGGGGGAGCGTGGAAATATACCGCGTCGATTTTTACGCCCCGTTTGGCAATCATGTATCCCGCCACGGGGGAATCGATGCCGCCGGACAGCAGGAGCATTGCTTTTCCGCCGGTTCCCACCGGCATCCCGCCCGGTCCGGCAATGGTTTCGGAATAAATGTATATTTTTTCCCTTATTTCAATGTTTAACAGGATGTCCGGGCGGTGTACGTCCACTTTCATCGCCGGATAGGCATCCAAAAGGACACCCCCTATTTCACTGTTGATTTCCATGGAAGTGAGGGGATAATTTTTCCTCGCCCTGCGGGCATTCACTTTAAAGCTCTTATCCGTTCCCGGATAAACTTTGCCAATGTAACGGACGATTTCCTCCCCCAGCTTTTCAAACCCTTCGTCTTCCACGTAAACCACCGGACAGATGCCGGATATGCCGAACACGGTTTTTAAGTTGTCCACCACTTCGTCAAAATCAAATGCGGTCAGGGCATCCACATAAATTCTTCCCTGCGTGCGGGTTACTTTAAACTCGCCTTCACACCGCTTTACCGCATACTTAATCTGCTGCACCAGCGCTTCCTCAAAAAGATAGCGGTTTTTTCCCTTTACACCTATTTCGGCGTATTTAATCAAAAAAGCTGTAAACATTGAAACACCTTTCTGTCCATCCCATGGACTTTTTCTTTCCGCAGGCGGCCATGCCGTCTGTCTGCCCGTTACCGGACGGACACGGAACGGCAGGCACAGCCATCATTTCCTGTCACGGTTTTGCCCCTTCCCTTTTCCCCGGAAGGAACCGCTCCTTTAATGTCTGGTATATTTCCTCAGCATCGGTACGATATCATACAATGCCTGTAAAGTATAATCGATTTCCTCCTCGGTTGTAAAGACGGAAAAACTGAACCGGATGGTGGATTCCAGTAAACCTTTCTCCACGCCGATTGCCTTTAACGTCGCGGACGGCTGGGGTTTGCGGGCAGCGCAGGCACTTCCTGCCGACACATAGATATTTTTGTCTTCCAGCGCATGAAGCAGCACTTCGCTGCGGATACCCCCTACGGAAACGCTGACCACATGGGGGGCGCTTTCCCTTCCGGTAAGTCCGTTGATTTTCACGTATTCCAGCCTGCCGGCACCCTCTATGAATTTCTGCTTCAAATAATAAAGTTTTTCCACATCCCTGTCCAAATCCGCATACAGCATCTCGGCAGCTCTTGCCATTCCCGCAATCCCCGGTACGTTTTCCGTGCCGGAACGTAAATTGTTCTGCTGCCCGCCGCCGTAAATAATGGGCTTTATTTTCACTTTTTCACCGGCATAAAGGAAACCGACCCCTTTTGGCCCGTGTATCTTATGGCTGCTGGCGGACAAAAGGTCAATATTCATTTTCTTTGGGTAAATGCGGAATTTACCGAATCCCTGCACCGCGTCCACATGAAACAGAGTGTGCGGATTCATCTTCTTAATCAGGCCGCCCGCCTCGGCAATGGGCTGTAAACTGCCGATTTCGTTATTGGTGTGCATCACGGACACCAGTATGGTATCTTTCGTCATCGCTTTCTGCAAATCTTCCAGCCGTATCCTCCCGTTTCCGTCAACCGGAAGATACGTTACCTTAAATCCCTGTTCTTCCAAATGCTGCATCGTCTGCAGTACTGCCGGGTGTTCAATCCGCGTGGTAATCAGATGTTTTCCCGCCCTGTGGTTCGCCATGGCGGTTCCGGTCAGTGCAATGTTGTCCGCTTCGGTTCCCCCGGAAGTAAACAGGATTTCCTTTTCATTTACCTTCAGGATTTTCGCTATGGTTTCCTTGGCGTAGCGCAGGTAATTTTCCGCCTGTACGCCTTTCATATGCAGACTGGACGGGTTTCCGTAATCCCTGCACATGAGCTGTGTCATGAAAGCCGCCACATCGTCAAAACATTTTGTAGTAGCTGAATTGTCCAAATATACTTCCATGTTTCGTCTCCTAACATTACGTGTACTATAAACTATATTCTCTGCATATACTCATTATATGACCGTTTTCCCGATTTGCAACCGACCGGGCATGTTTTGGAATACGCAACGCTCTAATTCTCCAATTGGTACATAATCCAGCTTAACATGGTAAGTCCCGCCGTTTCCGTGCGCAGAATCCGCCTTCCCATAGTGACCGGCTCTATACCGGCTTCCCTGGCAAGTCCGATTTCACTTTCCTCAAACCCGCCTTCCGGTCCGATAAAGACCGCCACCGACTGCCCTCCATGAAGGGAGGAGACCAGTTCTTTCGTCTTTCCCATACCTTCCGCCAGTTCATAAGGAATCAGTCCCACATCCATACCGGAAGCATATGCTGCCGCCTCTTTCATGGTCATTACCGAATGAATCTGCGGAATCACGCGCCTTCTGCTCTGTTTTGCCGCTGCCTCGGCAATTCCCTGCCAACGCGCCAGTTTTGCGCCTTCCTTCTTTGCGTCCAGCTTCACCACCGAACGCTTTGCCGCCACGGGAACCACTTCATAAACGCCGAGTTCCACCGCTTTTTGTATAATCAGCTCCATTTTATCCGCCTTCGGCAGCCCCTGGAACAAATATATTTTGGAAGAAAGCTCCACCCCGTCTTCTTTCACAAACCGCAGCTTACAAAGAATACGGTCCTCCCGGAACTCCTCAATGCCGCACCGGTATTCTTTTTGGTCCACGCCGTTGCTCACGGACAGCTCCTCCCCGGCTTTCATGCGGAGTACGTTTTTAATATGATTCACGTCGCTCCCCGTAATGACAATCTCCGTTCCCTGTATCTGTGACGGGTCAACAAAAAAACTGTGCATCGTTATTTTCCTTCTCCTTTATTTTTTCCGTGCCGTTACCGAAACCCATTCCCCCTGGTAAGTCACTTCCATCACCTCAAATCCCGCTGCCAGGACCGCCTCAACAACCGTCTGTTCCTTATCGTCAATGATTCCCGATGTAATGTAAATCCCGCCCGTTTTCAATTGGCGCCGGATTACCGGGGTCAGCGGCACAAGCACATCCGCCAGGATATTGGCGACTACGATATCATAACAGCCGTACCCCACCTTCTCCTGCACTTCCTCCTCCGTAATCAGGTTTCCAATCATCACATGGAATTTATCCCCGTCAATATGGTTTGCCGCCATATTTTCCTTCACCGCCTCTATGGCGCATATATCCAAATCCGTCCCCACCGCTTCTTTAGCCCCGAACATGAGCGACAGGATTGCCAGGATACCGCTCCCGGTCCCCACGTCCAAAAGCCTTGTTTCCGGCGTAATGAATTTCCTTAACTGCCGGATACACAACTGCGTCGTTTCATGCATTCCGGTACCGAATGCGGTACCCGGATCGATATGGAGAATCTTTTTCCCACAATCCTCCTCTTTCACTTCTTCCCAGGACGGAATGACAAGTATATCGTCAATGTAAAACTGGTGGAAATACTGTTTCCAGTTATTAATCCAATCAATATCCTCGGTTTCCTCCACCGCCACGCTGCCCTCTCCAATGTCCGTAAATGCCCGGAGTTCTTCCAGTACTTCCTTTACCTTCTCCAGTGTTTCGCCGGCAGTCAGGCTTTCCCCGTCCAATCGCAGACTTCCGTCCTCCTGTTCTTCCACAAAGAAGCTCAGGTATGCCACACCGTCGTCCTCCTGCGTCTCCGGCAGGATGTCCACGAACATCTGCTCTTTTTCCGCCGCCGTCAGGGGTACCTTATCCTCAATCTGCGCCCCTTCCAGCCCGATGTCATAAAGCGTGCTGATAATGATGTCTTCCGCTTCCGTTTTTGTTTTTATCCTGAACTTTGTCCATTTCATATGCATTCTCCCTGTTCCTGATTTACTGCCCAAACATTCCATTCAAATATGTGTTTATTCTATCATCCCACACAAAGGCTGTAAAGGGCGGATAAGACTTTCCCATGACCATCCCCTTTCTGCCGGCGGCGACGGAATATGTTTGGAAAAAACTGCAAAACGAGGAAAACGGATAACATTTCAGGCTGAACTGTTACCCGTTTCCATGTGAATCAGTAACAGTTCAGCCTTCCGGTCAGACTAACGGGTATTGCACCGGCTAAAA
>CAJUMD010000074.1 GCA_910587275.1 uncultured Kineothrix sp. | reverse complement strand
TGCCGGTGCCTCCCAAAATACCAATGGTTTCCCCCGGACGGATTTCCAGATTAATATCCGAAAGCACCGGTTCCCCGCCCTCCTCCCGGTATTTGAAAAATACATGGTCAAAGCGGATACTTCCGTCCGTCACTTCCCGTTTGGGATGTTCCGGGTTCACCAGACTGCTCTTTTCATTTAATACTTCGCAGATACGCTCCGCGCTTGCCATACTCATCGTCACCATGACGAAAATCATGGACAGAATCATCAGGCTCATCAGGATATTCATACAGTACGTCAAAAGACTCATCAGGTCCCCGGTGGTCATATTCCCTGCCACAATCATCTTCGCCCCCATATAGCTGATACAGAGGATACAGGTATATACCGTAATCTGCATGAGCGGGCTGTTTAAGGCAAGGACGTTTTCCGCCTTCGTAAACAGACGGTGGACGTTCCTGCTTGCCGCCCTGAATTTGTCCACTTCATGTTCTTCCCTTACATATGCCTTAACCACGCGGATAGCAGATACATTTTCCTGCACGCTGGCATTCATGTCGTCGTATTTTTCAAAAATGCTGCGGAACGTCTTCATGGTCCGCGCGGCAATCACAAACAGACAGCTTCCGAGAAGCAGCACTGCCACCAGGTAAACAAGCGCCACTTTTGCATTGACGAAAAAAGACAGTACCATGGCGCAGATTAGGGAAAAAGGCGCCCGGATGCACATCCGCAAAAGCATCTGGTAAGCATTTTGCAGATTCGTCACATCCGTGGTCAGCCGCGTAACCAATCCCGCCGTACTGTACTTATCGATATTGGTAAAAGAAAAACTTTGGATGTTCTCAAACATCGCTTCCCTCAAATTGCGGGCAAACCCCGTGGATGCTTTTGCCCCGAAATAGCCCCCTGCCAAACCCGACGACAGCGAAACTGCAGCCGCCAGTACCATACAGCCCCCCATGACATAAATGTGCTTAAGGTTCCCGGCATCGATGCCGTCATCCACAATGGACGCCATCATTAACGGAATAATCATCTCCATAATGACTTCCAGCATCATGGCAAGCGGCGTGATGATACTCGGTGCCTTAAATTCCTTAATCTGCGCCCCCAACGTTTTTAACATGTGTTTCTCTCCTTCCTTTCCGTTTTTCCATCCTGCACACCCGTGCACAAAAGAACCAGTACACCTTATCCAACGATGCACTGGCAGCCATTTTGGCATTTTCCCATCCTTATAGCAAGTATAAAAAATCATTAATACAAATATTCCAATTCCATATCTGAAAACTTATCATTTTCCACATAAAAGGAAAATCCAATCCCCAAAACCGCTATTTGTGTGTCTCTGTATGCCACATCTTCCCCTGCTTTTATAAAGCCATTTACAGATACCGTAATCTCACATATTCCGTCCACAACCTGACCACTGTTTTCATCTTCCACATTATATTCCTCTATGGTCATTTCTTCCACGGAATCCAATGAGGCAAAATCAACCGCTTCTTCAAAAAATTCATCCAAATCTAAATCATCCCACCCCATAACGCATTTATCGACAAATTCTTTGATGTTTTTTGCAAAATTACTCCTCAAAACTTCCAAAATAATATTCTGGTTAAAAAGCATACCTGACCACCCCTGTCATAACAGTTCCTTTCAACAGACAAAACACAGCCCATACCGTGACTGGTATTCTTTTATGGAACCATACAATTTTGTTTTCTTAAAATCTTCTTTACGGTAAGAACATATTAAAATATTCCGTACCCTTTCTTCCCCAAGGTTCTTTCCCTTTCCTTCCCTTGCAGTACAGCCAAGATACCGGCATATATCATGACCATTGGTAATGTCATACAATTCCTCTGTCCCCAGCAAAGCCGCTTCCGTCTTACACGCTTCTCCCAACTCATCCGTAATCCCCACTTTACGGAACAATTCATCGACTTGAAAGCATTCCCCTTCCTGCATGAACCCACCCAACCCTCTGTCAAAATTTATCCTCAATTCTTGTTCTTCACTCTTTTTACGCAGGATACTATAAGGTGAAAGCGCCTTCATGGCATTATGCAGATAATCCCTGCCGCCTTTTTTTACCCCACAGTATACGCTGCAGAATCCACTTTTTAAACAGAAATCTGTCATTTATAATTTCCGTATATAATTCCAAACAGTTAATTAAATTTTCATACTGTCTGTATTTCATTTCAAAATCATCAAAATAAACTTTTAATGCTCTTGCATCGTCTTCCTTAAATAAGATATCGTCAAACTTTCCTACATTGGAAATCCCATATTTTTGCAGCTTACTTACCTTTTCACGCATGGATAACAATTTTTCATTGAATTCCCGTTCAGATAAACCAACTTCCTGTGCAAACAGCCGTTGTGGAAATGTACTGTCCAATTCATTGGAAATTGCGGAATACCCTTTTGTTGTCTTATTCATTTTCATCCGCAGTTTTTCGGAAATTTCCTTTACGGTCTGTATCAATCTGCGTTCCATTACCCTGCTTCCATCAGCCCTGGTCCTCCGCTCAACGCCGCTTTTCACAAGACGTTGTTCTTCAATAAAAAAAACATTTCCGGTAATCTGCTTTAATGTGAAAACAATTTTTGTAATTTCATCTGTCCGATGGTCTGAGTACATATTCTCAAATTTTCCATCCAAATGTAACCAGCCCTTTGGATTTTTCCATTCGTTAATCCTTTGCCGGTCAAATTCTTTACCGTCAATAAAAAGGGATTCCTTCTCTTTCCTAATTACAAAATTACTATCATCCCCATTCCCTATAACTTCAATTTCCGAAAATGGCAAATCGAAGAAAAATTCCATATCACTATTTGCCAATGCTCCAATCATATGTAAGATTGTGGATTTGCCAAAACCATTGGGACCGGTAAGAATTGTCATCCCTTCTTCCGCCAACATAATCTCATAGTAAAATCGTCCATATAAATTTTTAATTTTTATTCCACGCATTTTCTTCCCCCATATCGTCCATTATCATACCCTACAAAACAACGACCCTGTTTTTCCCGTTCTTTTTCGCCTTATAAAGCGCCTCGTCCACCCGTATGCACAAAGAATCAAGCGTATCGCCCTCCCTTGCCTGGGTCACGCCAAGGCTCACGGTCTGCTGCCTGATGGCCGGAAAGTCCGTATTGGCGAAACACTGGCGTATCAGGTCCGCAATATAGGACGCGGAAGATGCATCCGCATCGTGCAGGAGCATCATAAATTCCTCGCCGCCCCACCTGCCCGACAGCACTTTGCGCATATGGTCCATCTGCTCATTGCGCAGCAGATTGGCAAGCCCTACAATCACCGCATCCCCTTCCTGATGCCCATAGGTATCGTTCACCTGTTTAAAATTATCAATGTCCAGCATCACCAGGGAAAACTTCTTCGTTTCCACTTCCGCAAGAGCCTTCCCGATTTGTGCCTGTATCTCTTTCCGGTTGTAAAGCCCTGTCAGGCCGTCAATAATCGCCGCCCGCTTCAACTTCTCGTTGGCCGTTTCCAACTGCCGGTTTGTTTCCTCCAGTTCCAAAGACGTCATACTGATGAACGTGGCAAGCCGGGACACCAAAGGCACTTTTGACAGCGCCTTTTCCTCCCTTACGGCAGGAATATTTTCCTCACGTTTTTCCCCTTCCCGCATCGCCGCAATGACAAGGGTCACGTTATGCTGGTTCAGGTTCCCGCTTGTACGCAGAAATTCCCCATGGGAAAAGAATCCGCAGGAAGGCGCCATGTCCCGGAATGGATTCAGCTCATAAGTAGGCTCCTTGGATGTCCAAAATGTCCTTCTTGCCGCACAGGAAAAAATATGTAACAAATCCGGTCCGAATCCGGCAATCTTCCTGCTGTCATGCCGGATGCTCTCCACGATGGTGCTGGGATCCCCATAGGAAATCCGTACCACCGAGCCGATATCGATATCCGACGTCACCGTAATGGAGCCGTCCGCATTGCTCGCCACAGGGGTACGCAGGATGGTTGTGTCATTATGTTCGTAAAACAACGGAAATTCCAGCGTATTATAAAAGAAATTCTCGTCGTTTTTAATGTTCAGGTATTTCCGGTAGACATCATATGCCGGTATCCCGTCCAACTCCTGCAGGACGGAACCGTCGGATTTCGTCACACGGAACTTCCTGCCAAGGGGCTTCCAGCCCGTAACGTTGATGGCCTCCACATGGAAATCATCGCCGCCGTAAAACAGAATCAGTATGGATTTCTCCGAAAATCCACGCCGCATACCGCCTGAATGGTATCCGGCTCCAAAATCTCGGAATAAACCTGGAACATCATTCCCGGAGCGCCGTCCCCAATGCCCCGTTCCTTAAACTCCATAAGATTTCCGGCAAATTCCCCCGGATTCCTGTACACAAACTGAAACTGCTTCATATCGCATCCCACGCCTTTCCGCATCCGTTTTGCCGCCCGGAATGTGCTTGAAATAAGCGCCGGACAGACGGTTTCCTGTTTTCCGTCGACTTCATTATAACATGCCATCCTGAACATTACCAGTATGAGCCGCATTAATTACCATTATGTTGTAACAGTTCGTTACCTTTTACGGGTCAGGGTGGGACGGACGCACGGGCTGGGTAAAGTAAAAGGGAATGTTATATATTTTTACTTTGGAGGGCAGTGTTACAGGTATCCCCTTCTTGCGGCCTCCTCCAGCAATTTGGGCTGGATCAGCGGGTAAGTCCAACATTCCGGCAGTTGGTCCGTAAGGATGATTTTTTCTATTTCACTGTGCAATTCCGGTTCAAACTCCCGGATTTGCGCACAGTAGAGCATCCCGAACGATTCTCCGTCCTCCCTGACCACGGAATACACGCATACGGGCGTAATCGTAAAGCGGATTGCCCCCGTCTCCTCCCTTAATTCCCGCTTCGCCGTATCCAGGATGTCTTCCCCCGGCTCCCTGTGTCCGCCCGGTACTTCCAGGGTGTCCCTGTCTTTATGTTTACGGAATATCCATTTGCCTTCCGCTTTTGAAATAATCACCGCAAATTTTAAGAAACGGTCGTCCACGGTATCATAAAATTTTACTTCCATCTCCATCCTCCTCCCCGGCAAAATGCAACGCCTAATCCAATTTTTATCCAGTATAACGAATTTGGAGACGGAATACAATAGCCTGCCCAATTACGGCGCGGAGGGCAAAACCGGAAACGGTTTCCGTGACAATCCGCTTGCACCCGGACAGGAAAAATGATAATCTGATATTCGGAAAACCGAGTAGGGAAAGCATCTTCCCTACCCGCGCGCCGGGTGCCCGCCGGCTTCGCCGGCATCTTCCTTTGGGTGCCCGTGTTCATAAAAAGGAGGCCGTTACCATGTCATTGCAATGCACGGCGCACAAACAACCAAATACACTGAAAAAAGCATTTACCTGTGCGTTTCCCCAAACCGTTCCCATTTTTGCCGGATTTTTGTTTCTCGGCATGACCTATGGGATTTACATGCATGTTTCCGGATTTTCCTTTTGGTATCCGATGCTTATGAGCCTTACCATTTTTGCCGGTTCCGTGGAATTTGTGGCAGTCAGCCTGCTGCTTGGCGCTTTCCGCCCCATACAGGCGCTTGCCGTAACGCTTATGTTGAATGCAAGGCATTTGATTTACGGGATTTCCATGCTGGACCGTTACCGGGGAACGGGGATTAAAAAGATTTACCTGATTTTCGGGATGTGCGATGAAAGTTTTTCCATTAATTATACGGCGGAAATTCCGGAAGACGTGGACCGGGGCTGGTTTATGTTTTTTGTGACGCTGCTTGACCACCTGTACTGGTTCGCAGGGGCAACGCTTGGGGGAATCTGCGGTTCCTTCCTCCATTTTAATACGGAGGGGCTGGACTTTGTCATGACCGCCATGTTCGCCGTGATTTTCATGGAACAATGGACGAAAGAAAAACGGCACTGGGATTCCCTGATCGGACTGGGGGCTTCCTTTGCCTGTCTGCTTATTTTCGGCGCCGAACGCTTCATGATACCCTCCATGCTCGCCATCCTCGCGCTTTTGACACTGCTTCGCGGTACGCTTGGGAAAGGGGGCGAAACGGTATGACATTCACCCGGCAAATCATCACCATCGGCATGGTAATCCTCGGCACCGTCCTCACACGTTTCCTGCCCTTCCTTATCTTCCCGGCGGGGAAGCCCACACCGGCATACATTCAATACCTTGGGAAAGTGCTTCCCGCGGCGGTCTTTGGCATGTTGGTCGTTTACTGCCTGAAAAACGTGAGCGTTTTCACAGGCAGCCACGCCATCCCCGAACTGCTCGCCCTCGCCGTTGTCGTCCTGCTCCACCGTTGGAAGCGGCAGATGCTTCTTTCCATCGCCGGCGGCACTGTCTGTTATATGCTGCTTGTGCAGTTTATTTTCTAAAAAGCGCCGTTTGCACCATTGCCGGAAGCACGGCGGGCTGTATAAAAACGGTCAAATCGTCACGATAACCCCGCCGTCATTGGCATACATACTGCTAATGCCCGCCGTATCCATAATCACCGTATCGCGGACCTTTATTTTCCCCAAAATCATCTCTTTCACCAGCTCCGCCCGGTCGGGACAGTTGCAGTGGGTAATCATAAGCACCCTGTCCGCAGGAGCTTCCGCTTCCTTTATCACCGCTTCCGCCATTTTGGCAAGCCCTTTCTTCATGCCGATTGCCTGCCCCTTTTGGGCAATGGCGCCCTTTACCCCTTCCATGAGCGGTTTCACGTTCAGGGTGGTGGCAACCAGCGCTTTTACGCCCGTCAGCCTTCCGTTCTTTCGCAGGGTTTCCAGATTATCCAAAACAAAATAGGTCTTCATACGGTCCCTTAGCGCTTCCAGTTCCTTCACGATTTCCGAAAACGGCTTGCCCGCTTCTTCCAGTTCCATTGCTTTCCTCGCAAGCTGTGTCTCCCCGCAGCTTGCCGATTCGGAATCACATACAAAGATATCCTTATCGCCGTATTTTTCATGGTATAGCCGTTTCCCCAGCTCCGCGCTGTTGTAACTGCCGCTTAATTTTGAAGAAAGCGTCACCACATAAATGCGTTCCGCCCCGCAATGGTATGCTTCCATATACCGTTCGGGGGAAGGACAGGAAGACTTCGGGCAGGTGGGACATGCCGCCACCTTTGCCAAAAATTCCTTTTGGTTAAACTTTTCATCGTCCATAATCCGGTAGTCCCCTACCTCCAGCCCCAAAGGCACAATCTCAAACCTTGCGTCTTTCTTATATTCCTCCGGCAGCTCACAGCAACTATCCACTACAATCTTATAACCCATATCCTTAAACCATGCCTTTCCACCATAACATGATAACCAAAAGCAATCATTACCATCCTATGTAGTTTTAATTACTACTTATGATAACACAACCGGTTCCCACCTGTAAAGGGGTCTTGTGTTTTTTTCCGCTTCCCGCTATAATAAGCGGTAAGTGACTTAGAAAGGAGACACCATGAAAGCCTGCCGGATATCCGACCTGAAAAACTTTATGAACAAACTGCTGTTGACGGACAGCTTTGATTATTTCCTTTTGGAAGAAGGAACCATCGTTACCGCCAACACTTTCCAAATAGACGGCCATATCCAAAAAGATTTTTATACAAAAGAAGAACAGGAGGACGGCGTCCTCTGCCCTTACGGTTTCTCCCAGTGGAAAGATATGCGTCCTTTCTGTTTCCAGCTCATCAAAGGGAAACGGACGCCCTTAAGTTTTAAATTCGTACTGCTGCTTTTGCCGGAACACATGGAGCGGATTTTGACAGACGGGGACTTTCATGACCATGGGAACCTGGTAAAATCCTTTACCCTCACCGTAAAATACGACGGTTCCCATGTCACGCTCATCACCGGTCTGTCCACCGCATCCTTCCTCATGGATAAAACGCCGGAACAACTTTGGGACCAGGCGTTCTTTAAATTCCTGAACAACAAACAAATCGTATGGGAAGAAATATAGTTCTCCCGCTTTCTCATTTTTTCATCTTCGGGTTAAACACAAGGCTTGCCAGATAACCGAATACCAGCGCCGCGCTGGTACCCACCGCGCCTGCCTTAAAACCCCCCTGGAATATGCCGATAAAACCCGCCTGGTCCACCGCTTCCTTCACGCCCTTCATTAACACATTGCCAAACCCCAAAAGCGGCACCGATGCCCCTGCGCCCGCATACTGCTGGAAAGGTTCATAGATTCCGGCAACGCTGATCACCGCCCCCAGGCATACGAGCAGGACCATAATCCTCCCCGGCATCAGTTTCGTCTTTTCCATCAAAATCTGTACAAGGGCACAGATTAATCCTCCTACCCAAAACGCATTCACATAATCCATGTAATTCATCCTGCCTTCCGCTCCTTTCCGTTTCCATCCTGCATTTTTAACTGGAATCCCAAAGTATAAGTGTGTTTGAATATTCATTTCCGCAAATCGGAACAGCATCTTGCAGAAAGCAATTTTCAACACGCCCTAACGTATTATGTGCAGTTTTTTCTTAAATTATCAGACGTGTTACTTTCCGGGCAGCGGTTTTGGTTTAACTGTTACCTTTCCGAAATTCCGAAACTTTCATGGGAAAATTACTATTTGATATTGGAACATTATGTGCTAAAATAAAAAGGGTATGCCGCGCACGCCCTGCCTACCATAATTATAACGTTACATCAGGAAAGGATAAAATCCATGGAACCCACAAACAATTTCCAGCCGGAAGACACCAAAACTCCGGACAGCCAGTCCGTTTACATTGCCAGACAGCCTATTTTTAATGCCACGGGACATGTGCAGGCTTATGAGCTTTTATACCGTAATACCGCACAGAATATTTCGGGCGCTTCCTCCGTGGGCGACGATGAGGCAACCGGTACGGTCATTTCCGAAGCCATCCTGAATTTCGGGATGCATGAACTGACCAACGGTAAAAAAGCCTTTGTCAATTTCGCGGACGGATACCTGTTAAATAAGGCCGCATACCTTTTGGACCCGGAACAGTTCGTCGTGGAAATATTGGAAAGCGTGGTATTTACCATCGAAGTCATTGATGCCCTCTATACGTTAAAATCCGCCGGTTTTGACGTGGCGTTGGACGATTACGTGGGTACCGATATCCCTGCGGAGATTCTTTCCCTGATTGACATCATCAAAATAGATTTTATCGATACAACCAAAGAACAGCGTGCCGCTTTTGCACCCCCACTGGTAAATGCCGGAAAAGTACTTTTGGCAGAAAAAGTGGAAACAAAGGAAGACGTGCAGGAAGCCATGTCTTTGGGCTGCCAGCTTTTTCAGGGCTATTATTTTTCCAAACCCATCATGATGAAAAAAAGCAGTATGGAGATTTCCTCCGTTTCCTATATGAAACTCGCCAGGGAAATCAATGCCCCCGACATCAACTTAAACAACATTGCGTGGATCATCAACTCCGATGCCCACCTGACCTATAAATTACTGCGGAGGATGAAAACCCTCCAATATTACCGCGGCAACAATATCACTTCCATTAACCGCGCCCTCGTCATGATGGGCGATGCGGAAGTGCGCCGCTGGATTATGCTCATCCTTTTACGCAACGTAACAAACACGCGGTCCGACGAATTAATCCGTACCGCCTTAATCCGCGCCTTTCTGTGCGAAAAACTGGCTCAGGAATCCGGCAGGGGCAACTCCGTCTCCGAGGCATACAGCGCCGGTATGCTCTCCATTCTCACGACCGGAGGCCATGACCCAAGGGAAATGCTGGGGGATATCCAGATTCCGTCCATTGTCCGCGACGCCCTGTCCGGGAAGGACTGTTTCCTGAAACGTCTGTTAGACATCGCAGTCTGCTATGAAAACGGGAATTGGAACAAACTGGAATACCTGAAGGAATATTCCGTACCGGAACTGAACGCCAAATTCCTGCCCGGATTATACATGGCGTCCGTGGCGGAAGCGGATGAGATGCTGTCCAAGGAATAAGCGGGAAATTCCGCTTCTTCCATGAGGTTTGCACGCAGGTCCGTGTCTTAATGTCCTGCGCCCAAAAGAACTCTTACCCCATGGCATCCTTCATTCCTTTTACATACCCATACAAGTGTTCCGCCGCATCTTCCCCATACCTCCCTATGATGTCCACGATTGCGCTGCCGACGATTACCCCGTCCGCTGCCTGCGCAATTTCCGCCGCCTGCGCGGGTGTGCTTACGCCAAACCCCACTGCGGCGGGAATCTTTGTGACCGCTTTCACCGGTGCGAGCATCGCCCCCAAATCCGTTTTAATCTCACTTCTTACCCCCGTCACCCCCATGGAAGACACCACATAAACAAACCCTTCCGCTTCCGAAGCGATAGCGCGTATCCTCTGTTCCGAGGTAGGCGCTACCAGCGAAACCAGTTCCACCCGGTGTGCCCTGGCAAAAGGAAGCAGTTCCCCTCTTTCCTCGTAAGGCAAATCCGGGATGATTAAACCGTTCACCCCCGCTTCCCTGCATTTTGCGCAGAACGCGTCATACCCGTAATGAAACACCGGATTTAAATAAGTGAGGAACACCAGCGGCACATCCGTCTTTTCCCGCACCCGTGCCGCCAGCCCGAACAGTTTGTCGGTGGTAGCGCCTGCCGAAAGGGCGCGGAGATTGGCTTCCTGAATAACCGCCCCTTCCGCTACCGGGTCGGAAAACGGGATACCGATTTCGATTAAATCACACCCTGCCTCCACCATTTTCAGGATAAATTCCTCACTCTTTTCCATGGATGGATCGCCTCCCGTCACAAACCCGATAAATGCCTTGCCGTGGTCAAAAGCATCCCTTATTTTTATTTCCGTTTTCTTTTTCCTCATGCCTTTCCTTCTCCTTTTTCCATTATTTTGCTTTCCGTTTTCCTGTTTTTCTTAATTTTCCTGTTTTCCTATTTTTCTGTTTTCCTGTTTTCCGTTCCCTGGTTCCTCAATTTTCAAACATACTCCAGCCAAAAATCGGAACGGCGGACGGATACCCGTCACTCATCATGGAGCGCTACGCCCCGGTAGCGCGCGATTGCCGCCACATCTTTATCGCCGCGTCCGGACAGGCAGATAATAATGTTTTCGTCCTTTCCCATTCCGGGCGCCAGCTTACGGACATGGGCTACCGCATGGGCGCTTTCGATGGCGCAGATGATTCCTTCCGTCCTCGCCAGGTATTCAAAAGCCTCCACCGCCTCCTCATCCGTCACCGGTACATACTGTGCCCTGCCCGTATCATGCAAATAAGCATGTTCCGGTCCGATGCCCGGATAGTCCAGTCCTGCGGAAATGGAATAAACCGGGGCAATCTGCCCGTATTCGTCCTGGCAGAAATAAGACTTCATCCCGTGGAAAATACCCGGACTTCCCTTGGCAATGGTGGCGGCGTGCCTGCCGGTATGGATTCCCTTTCCCGCCGCCTCACAGCCAATCAGCCGCACTTCCCTGTCATTGATAAAATTGTAAAACATGCCCATGGCATTGCTGCCGCCGCCCACACATGCCACTACCGCAGAAGGCAGTTTTCCTTCGCATTCCAAAATCTGCTCCCTCGCTTCCCTGCTGATGACGCTTTGGAAATCCCTGACAATCATCGGGAACGGGTGGGGTCCCATCACGGAGCCGAGTACATACAGGGTATCGTCCACCCGTTTTGTCCACTCCCGCATGGTTTCGTTCACCGCATCCTTTAACGTCATCGTTCCCGTCGTCACCGGATGCACCTTCGCACCCAAAAGCTCCATCCGGTACACATTTAACTTCTGCCGCTCCGTGTCTTCCTTTCCCATGAAAATCTCGCATTCCAAACCAAGCAGCGCCGCCGCCGTTGCCGCCGCCACCCCGTGCTGTCCTGCGCCGGTTTCCGCAATAATCCGCGTTTTTCCCATCTTCTTTGCCAGCAGCGCCTGCCCCAGCACGTTATTAATCTTGTGGGAACCGGTATGGTTTAAGTCCTCCCGCTTGATGTAAATCTTTGCGCCGCCCAAATCCTGCGTCATTTTCCCCGCATAATACAAAAGCGACGGACGCCCGGCATAATTTTTTAACAAATCATCCAATTCCCTGCAAAACGCCGGATCGTTTTTGTAAAATTCATAGCATTCTTCCAATTTCATGATTTCGTTCATCAGCGTCTCAGGTATATACTGTCCGCCGTGTTCCCCGTATCTTCCTTTACCCATTCTTAACTCTCCTTACGATTTCCAATATTTTATCCCTGTCTTTTCTTCCGTCCGTTTCCACACCGCTGCTGATGTCCACCCCGTAAGGCGACACCCTGCGGAGGGCTTCCGCGATGTTTCCGGTATGCAGTCCCCCTGCAAGGAAAAAGGGACAGTTTCCCTGCGGGACCAATTCCCAGTCAAACGTTCTTCCCGTTCCTCCCGCAAGCGCCGCGCCGCCGCTGTCAAACAGGAAATAATCTACCCCCGCTTTTACGTAATCCCCATAAAGCGCCATGCCGGTCCCCCGTTCCGGGTGCAGGGCTTTGATAACCGGACAGCCGGTACGGATTTTCAGCCATTCCACATATGCCGCATCTTCCTGTCCATGGAGCTGTGCCATTTGAATAATGCCTTCCCCCAGCAACCACGCCACCTGCTCCGGTTCCTTATCCACGAACACCCCAACCGCCGTTATTCCAACTGCCAGCTTCTCCCGGAACCGGCGGGCATCCTTTACGGAAATTTCCCGTCTTGTAGGTGCGAAAACAAATCCCGCATAATCGGGCAGGGCTTCGTTCACGAAATCCACATCGCAGTCATGCATCAGCCCGCATATTTTGATTTTCGTCACAGCACCGCCCTCCCATCCTTTCCCCTCCTGCCCGTGCAGCCGTCCGTTCCTTCCCCGCAGCCACCGGTTTTTCATGATTTCCCCCGCCCCGCAGGATTTCCATCTGCCGCTTCTTATCGGCACTTTTCATAAAAGTTTCCCCCACCAGTACGGCATCCGCCTTCTGTTCCCGCAGCACCGCTACATCCTCCGGTGTCCGTATACCGCTTTCCGCCACAAACAGGATTCCGTCCGGCACCCGTTTCCTCAGACGTACGCTGGTACGGATATCCACTTCAAAGGTGTGCAGGTTCCGGTTGTTGACACCGATGATATCCGCCCCGCTTTGCAGCGCCGTCTCCACTTCCGCCTCCGTATGCACCTCCACCAAAGCGGAAAGCCCAAGGCTTCGGGCTATGGCAAGGTATTCCTTCATCTGCTCCCCCTTTAACAGGGCGGCAATGAGCAATACCGCCGACGCACCGATGAGCCGCGCTTCGTATATCTGGTATGCATCCACCGTAAAATCCTTGCGCAGCAGCGGAACGGACACCGCCTCTGCAATTTCCTCCAGATATGCATCGCTCCCCAGGAAATAATACGGCTCTGTCAGTACGGATACCGCTGACGCACCCGCCGCTTCGTATTCTTTTGCAATGGCAAGGTACGGAAATTCCTCCGCAATGACCCCCTTGGAGGGCGAAGCCTTCTTCACCTCACAGATAAACGAAAGGTCCGGCGCGGCAAGCGCTTCCCGGAACGGAAACCGTTCCCCCGCCCGTTTTCCCAGCCATTCCGCCTCCCGCCTGACACATGCCAAATCCCTTTTCTTCTTAAGCTGCCCTACGCGGACTGCCGTCCGCTCCGCAATCTCATCCAAAACCGTCCGTCCCATACCGCACCTTACTCCCTCGACATCCTGATAAACCGCTCCAACTGTTCCATTGCCCTGCCGCTGTCCAAAACCTGCCGCGCCTTTTCCACCGCCGTTTCCATGGTCAGCCCCGCATCTGCCACATAAAGCGCCGCCGCCGAATTTAACACTACCGCATCGGTCTTCGGCCCCTTCTCCCCGCTTAAAATGGCACGGGTAATCTTCGCGTTTTCCTCCGGCGTGCCGCCTTCCAAATCCTCTTTCCGGCACCTTGCCATGCCGAACTGCTCCGGTTCGATAACATAGTTGCGGAAAACCCCGTCCCGCACTTCGCAAACGTTTGTGGACGCACTCATGGAAATCTCATCCAAGCCGTCCGTTCCGTACACCACCATGGCATTTTTCACGCCGAGTTTGGAAAGCACCTGCGCCATCGGTTCCACCAGTTCCCCGTCATACACGCCAAGAAGCTGCATATTCGCCCCCGCCGGATTGGAAAGGGGACCCAGGATATTAAAAACCGTACGGATACCGAGCTCCCTGCGCACCGGCGCCACGTATTTCATGGCAATGTGATAGTTCTGTGCAAATAAAAAGCAGATGCCGATATCTTCCAACAGCCGGGTACTTTTTTCCGGCGGTATGGTAATGTCCACGCCCAGCGCTTCCAATACATCCGCCGCGCCGCATTTGCTGCTTGCCGCACGGTTGCCGTGCTTCGCCACCGGAACCCCTGCCGCCGACACCACTAATGCCGATGTGGTGGAAATATTAAAGGAATTGGACTTATCACCACCCGTCCCGACGATTTCCAACACATCCAAATCATGCGGCAGACGGATACAATGCCTGCGCATTCCTGCCGCCGATGCCGTAATTTCGTCTATCGTTTCCCCTTTTAAAGACAGTGCCGTCAGGTAGGAAGCCATTTGGACCTGCGAAGCCTCCCCGCCCATGATTTCATCCATCACCTGCTGCGCTTCGTCGAATGTCAGGTCACGCCCGGCCGCCGTTTTCCGGATTGCTTCTTTTATCATGTTTCCTTCCATTTTATTTTTCCCTCCCTTTCCCCTGTCTGCAAAATCCGCAACATTTAAAAAATACCTGAATGGTTCAAAAAATTTCCCAAGATGGTCTCCCCGTCCGGTGTCAGGATGGATTCCGGATGGAACTGCACCCCATACACCTCATGGGTTTTATGGCGTATTGCCATGATTTCCCCGTCTTGTGTCCTCGCCGTCACTACAAGGTCCTTTGGCAGCGTACCTTCTTTTGCCGCCAGCGAATGGTACCTCGCCGCCATAATCTTTTCCGGCAGCCCGTAAAACAGCTTACATCCGGTATCCAGGGACACCTCCGACTGTTTCCCGTGCATCAGTTGTTTGGCATGGGAGATTTCCGCCCCATACGCTTCACAGATTGCCTGATGACCAAGGCAGACGCCCAAAATGGGAATTTTCCCCGCAAATTCCTTCACTACCCCGATGCAGACGCCCGCATCCGACGGCCGCCCCGGTCCCGGTGAAAGGATGATGCGGCTGACGTTAAGCTCCCCAATCTGCCCCACCGTCAGTTCATCATTACGAATCACCTGAATGCCGGAATCCATTGTCCCGATGAGCTGGTACAGGTTATAGGAAAAACTGTCATAATTGTCGATTAACAAAATCATCCCCCGATACCCCCTTCCGCTGTCCGCAGCGCATCCATGACCGCCTGCGCCTTGTGGATACATTCCCGGTATTCCTTCTCCGGCACGCTGTCCGCCACGATTCCCGCCCCGGAACGGACGAATACTTTCCCGTTTTTCCGAAAAGCGATACGGATGGCAATACAGGTATCCATATTGCCGGTAAAATCAATATAGCCGATTGCCCCACCGTAAATGCCCCGTTTGCAGTTCTCCAATGCATGGATGATTTCACATGCCCTGAGCTTCGGGGCGCCGGAAAGGGTTCCTGCCGGAAGGAGCGCCCCTACCGCATCCAACGCATCCTTATCGTCCCGGATTTGCCCGCTTACCGTGGAGCCGATATGCATGACATGGGAAAACCGTTCTGTTTCCATGTACTTTTCCACCTTCACCGTCCCGAAACGGCTGATTTTCCCAAGGTCATTCCTGCCCAAATCCACCAGCATGTTATGCTCCGCACGCTCTTTCGGGTCAGCTAACAATTCCCTTTCCAGTTCACGGTCTTCCTCCTGTGTCTTTCCCCTGGGACGGGTGCCCGCAAGCGGAAACGTATACAGCTTCCCGTTTTCCAGCCTCACCAGCGTTTCCGGCGAAGCGCCCGCGATTTCGATGTCACCGCCGCCAAAATAAAACATATAGGGGGAAGGGTTTGTGGTGCGCAGCACCCGGTACGTATCGAACAGGCTCCCTTTTACCTCCGCCTCCAAACGGTTGGAAAGTACCGCCTGGAAAATATCCCCTTCACGTATATAGCTTTTCGCCGTTTCCACCATCCGGCAGTATTCCTTTTCCCCGAACAGCGGCCGAAACTCCGATTTGATGGAAAGAGGCGGAATTACCGCCGGCGTCCCCTTTGTGACAAGCTCTACCATATCGTCCAGTTCCCCCGCCGCCTTTTTATAGTTTTCCTCCGGGGCATCCAGCTTCATGTTCACAATAAAAATCATTTTCTGTTTCAGGTTATCAAACACAATGACTTTATCAAAAAGCATCAAATCCACATCCCTGAAATGCTCCCCGTCCTCCGCATCCAGCTTAAGCGACGGCTCGCCGTACGTGATATAATCGTAGGAGAAATACCCCGCCAGTCCCCCGGTAAACGGCGGAAGTCCGGGAATCCGCGGGCTTTTGTTTTCCCTTAGCACCTGGCGGATATACTGCGCCGGATCCGCATCCTTTACCGTCATTTCCGTACCGGCGCTGATATGCACTTCCCCGCCGGTGCAGGTTATCTCCAGTTTCGGGTCAAATCCAAGGAACGTATAGCGTCCCCACCGCATTGCATCCTCCATACTTTCCAGCATATAGCAATGCCGGCTGACCGATTTTAATATCCGCATGACCTCTATGGGGGTTCGTATATCGGCATAAACCATGCGGCTGACGGGAACCGTCCGGTAACGGTCCGCATATGCCCTGACCTGTTCCAATGTGGGTGAATACATATGTGTTTCCTCCCTATTTTGTCAAGTGATTTTCCTTAAAAAATCAAGGAATTTTAAG
>CAJUMD010000073.1 GCA_910587275.1 uncultured Kineothrix sp. | reverse complement strand
GATGCACGGTTTAGCCCGATTCGGCATGGATGCCGATAGAGGGCGACCGTAGCCGATGATAACCTACGCCATTCTGCTTAGAAACTCCCAGCCGGGAAAAGTGCACGGAAAACCGGGACAGGCAATCCCGCAGGCGCCGCCCCCCAAAAAACTCCCTTCCGTGCGTCCGCCCATCAATATAACATTTCAGGCTGAACTGTTATTTTTCTTAATTCGCGTCCGCTCTTTTCCCTTGCCTTATTCCGAAAACAATGCTACAATTAGTTCTACATTAAGGAAAAGCGGGAGGTGCATTGTGAGTACAGGACTAATCGTTTTATTGGTGGTATTGGCAGTCCTTGCCATTGCCATTGCAGCGCTCTATTTCCTTGGCAGAAAAGCGCAGAAAAGGCAGGCGGAACAGCAGGAACAGATTAATGCGATGAAGCAGACCGTTTCCATGCTCATCATCGACAAGAAGCGGATGAAAATAAAAGATGCGGGACTTCCGCAGGCGGTCATTGCGCAGACGCCGAAATTGCTGCGGGGTTCCAAACTTCCTATTGTCAAGGCGAAAATCGGTCCGCAGATTATGACTTTGGTGAGCGATGAGAAAATTTTTGAAATGATACCCGTCAAGAAGGAAGTCAAGGCTACGGTCAGCGGCATTTACATCACGGATGTGAAAGGGCTGCACGGCAAACCGCTTGTGGCTCCCCAAAAGAAGAAAGGGCGTTTCCGCCAGGCATTGGAAAAAGCGCAGGAAAAAGCGGGCGCAAAACCCATTAAATAATGCAGCACACATGAAAAAAGACTGTCAGGTATTACCTGGCAGCTTTTTTATGCACCGCCCCATGCAGAGGAAGTATGCCGCTAAGGCGGCGCATGGGGCGCGGCGTGTAGGGAAGATGCCTTCCCTGCACGATTGTGTCACTGAAGCGGCGCGGCACGTCCTGCGTGTGTTTATTCACTTCTCAGGGCAAAGCCCTCCCCGTCCTTGGAGCGGATGTCCACTTTGATGCTGCAGTCCGCAAAATGTTCGTAGTTGACTTCCAGCGCGTAATCCACGTCCACGACAATTCGGTTTTCTTCCTCCTGGTAATTCACGCTTTTGGCATCGATGCCGATTAAAATATCCCCGTAGGGCGTGGAGTAATTCGTCATGTTTTTTTTGTTTTCCTCAAAAATCATATGTACGTTTACCAGCCCTTTTTTCGTCAGGTCCAGCGAATGGTTCTTGAATTTCAGTATGTTTTTCGTGCCTTCCCCGAATCCTTCCACCGCTTCGTCATAAATGACGTAATGGCTGTCGTTGCGCTTGTAATATTCTGCAGGCAGAATGGTTTCTATTTTATCTCCGTCCATGGATACCGCGTCGAACTGCAGTCCCCGGAGGGATAAAAGTACTTCCTTTGTCATAGGTGTCTAACCGCCTTTCGTTTTTCCCTGTTCATGGATTATGGGTCATATTCTTCAATGTTAATTTTTTCCGCGGAGAGAATGCCGTATTTTAAAATCGAATTGGCAAACGTCTGGAATTTATCCGCCATGTCGCTGACGTAAAAACGGTAGCGGTTGCTTCCGAGAGCCTGCTGGCTGCCGTTTAACAGGTTTTCCGCCGTCAGGAGTTCTTTTAACTCCCTTGCCGTTTCGTAAGCCGGATTTACCAGCGTCACGTTCTCCCCCATGATTTTCCCCACTGTGGAACGTATCATCGGGTAATGGGTGCAGCCTAAAATCAGGGTATCGATATCGCTGTCGATCAGTCCGCCCAAATACCGGTTGGCAATTTCGTCCGTTACGGGGTCCTGCCATAACCCTTCTTCTACCAGCGGTACGAACAGGGGGCATGCCTTGCCAAGTACCGTAATGTCCGGGTTGATTTTGTTAATGTATGTAGCGTAAATGTGGCTTCCGATGGTGCCTTCCGTGCCGATAACACCTATTTTGCCGTTCTTTGTTACTTCCGCAGCCACCTTTGCCCCCGGCTTTACCACGCCGATGATTGGTATGTCGATTTCCTGCTCGATTTCCTCCAGGGCGTAAGCACTTGCGGTATTGCATGCCGCCACGATTGCCTTTACGTTCTGTTCCCGGAGGAAGCGGACAATCTGTCTTGAATATTTCGTAATGGTTTCCTTTGATTTGCTTCCGTAAGGAACCCGCGCCGTGTCCCCGAAATAAATGATGTTTTCATTCGGAATCTGCCGCATGATTTCCCTTGCTACCGTCAGTCCCCCCACGCCGGAATCAAAGACCCCTATGGGGGCGCTGCACGGTTCCCCGTGATTCCCTGTTAACGCCATTGATGTTACCTTTACCTTCCGTTTTTATTTAGTTTTCTGCCTTTTCCGGTTCTTTCCGCCGGGTTTGGAGGACCTCCAGTAAACGGCTTTTCCCCCTGACCTGTCCGGGCTGTGCCATGCAGATGCGTGTATAAATGTCCGGTTCCCATGCGCCGTCCCATTCCGCTTCTTCACAGGCGGCTTCCTTTCCGCATTCCGTTCCTGCCTGACAGACATCCGGTACAAAACAAAGGTCGGGATAAATCATTCCCCAAAAACCTGCAACCGCAAACAACATGATTCCTGTTTCCCACAATTTTTTCATTTGGCTTCTCCTATCAGTTATTATACCTTTTTCCGATAGGAAAAGTCTTGCCAAATTCCACCGTTTTATACCGGCTGTCGCTGTCCGTTTTCCAGGCGTATCTGCTTTATGATGGATTTTTCCTGGTTGTCAATGTGAATCCTTGCAGCTTCCGCCGCTGCGGCGCTGTTGTTTGCCATAATGCTTTCATATATTATTCTATGTTCTTCAATCAGTCTTTCATGCTGGCTTTCGTCTTTGATGTACTCAAAACGGTAGCGGTACATTTGTTCCGCCAGGTTATTGACAAGCTGCACCAGTCTCCGGTTGCCCGTGGCTGCCACAATAATGTCATGCAGCGCCACGTCCGCCCTGGCAATGACCGTGGTATCTTTTGTTTTCGTAGCTTTTTCAAATTCAGTACAGGCATTGGCAAGCTCCGCTTTTTCCGTCTCCGTAATCCGCTCGCAGGCGAGCTCGGCACAAAGGGCGTCCAGTGCGCGGCGCACTTCCAGCACGTCTTTCAGGCTCCGTTCCGTAATCTGCGCCACTTCCGCGCCCCGTCTGGGAATCATCGTTACCAGTCCTTCCAGTTCCAGTTTACGGATTGCTTCGCGTATGGGGGTACGGCTCACCCCCAGCCGGTTTGCCAAATGGATTTCCATCAGGCGCTCACCGGGTTTTAATTCCCCGGTCAGTATCGCTTTGCGCAGCGTATTGAATACGACGTCGCGCAGCGGTAAAAATTCGTCCATAGTTACCTGTAAACCGTCTTTACCCATAGATTACCACTCCTGCTTTACCCTGTTATACTTATTTCCGATATCCTTCTTATAGTGCTTCCCGCAGACTTGGGCTAAGTGCCGTGCTTAAAGCCAACGTTTGCCTTTTTGCGGCATATCCGGTTTAGCTGCCGGAAGACGCCTGCTCCCGTTTCACCGGGAAGGCGGTATATACCTGTTTTGCCAATTCTGTTTGATGTGTCTGATATGCTGCATCCGGGTCTGCTTTTAAGAGCCGATATGCAGCATCCGCTTTTTCCTTTGTGTCAAATACACCGAATACCGTAGGTCCGCTGCCGCTCATCAATGCGTTCATGGCGCCGTTTTCCATCATGAAATCTTTGATTTCCCGTATTATGGGATATTTTTCCACCGTTACGGTTTCCAGCACGTTTTCCATCCGCTCCGTGATGCCGCTTAACGTTCCTCTTTCAATGGCTGTCCTCATGCCGTCAATGTCGGGATGGTATGCCAGCGCATTGGCATGGAGGTTTTCATAGACATATTTAGTGGAAACGTCGATATCCGGTTTTGCAATCAGCAGGAAACAGTCCGGTGCATCGGGCAGTTTGGTCAGTACTTCCCCGATTCCTTCCGATAATGCCGTGCCGCCCTGTATGCAGTAAGGCACGTCGGCGCCGATTGTGACGGCAAGCCGGCACATCTCGTCTTCCGTCATGCCAAGCCCGTACAATTCGTTCATTCCGTGGAATACTGCCGCTGCGTCCGTACTTCCGCCTGCCATTCCGGCGGCCATGGGAATTTTTTTGTGCAATTCGATTTTTACCCCGCTTTTTATCCCATAGGTGTCCATAAGGAGTTTCGCCGCGCGGTAAACCAGGTTATGTTCGTCCCCCGGAAGATCTTCGCGGTCCGTAAATACCGCAATTCCTGTTTCCGCTTCCCAAAACGTAAGAGTATCGTACAGGCTTATGGTCTGCATAATCATTTTTACTTCGTGGTATCCGTCTTGCCGGCGCCTTAGGACATCCAGTCCCAAATTGATTTTGGCGTAGGCTTTTCTGGTTAAGGTTTTGGATTTTTCCGGCATAGTATTGTACCTCGTTTGCATTTTGTATACATGAATTGTATTTCATTATATACAATAACGGGGAATCCGTCAATGCCCATATTGGGTTGTCTTAGGTAGCGGAAGCCGCATGAATCCGCGCTTTCCGCCACATTTCCCCGTTAAAAACTTTTTGTCCTGTTTTGTCCTTTTTATCGGTTTATGGGGGCGGATTGGGGTATAAATTGGGGTACGGATTGGGGTACGGGAAAGCCGTATCCATGCGGCTTTGCGGGATACGGGACGCATAAAAAACACTCATTTTTTTATTGCCCCTCCATGGAATGGGAAGGCGGCAGCAGTCCGGCACATGAAAAGGCGGTGCCGTTTCCCTTCCGGGCCGGTACCGCCTTTTCCACGTCTGCTGCTTACAGGGCTATGTGTATGCTGTTCATTTCCTCCTGCTTCGTATTGGGGAGGACGTGGGCGTACAGGTCCATGGTCATGGACAGGCTGGAATGTCCAAGTATGGTCTTCAATACCTGCGGGCTTCCCCCCTGTTCTATGTAGCGGGTGGCAAACGTGTCGCGGAGGGCGTGGGCGGAAAAATGTTCCACCCGCATCCCGTCCCCGTTCATCCTTTCTATGGCGTTGCTGATTGTCTTGTTGAGGGTGGCATTGTACACCATGCCCCCGTAGACGTTTTCAAACACGGAACGGGACAGGCTTGCAACGTTGCCGTGCACCGTCTCCAGTTTTTCCCGCTGGCTTTTAAGGACTGCCTTAACGGTGTCATTCAGCGGTATGTCCCTGATTCCGCTTTTGCTTTTCGGTGGTCCCGTGATGAATTTCCCGTCCGCCGAACGGCTCACCGTCTTCGTTACGTGTATTACGTGGTTTATGTAATCGATGTCACCCCACGTAAGCGCCGCCGCTTCCCCCATGCGCATCCCCGTGCACAGGAGCAGCGCTATCATTTCATACAGCCATTCGTTCCTGACGTATTCCATAAACGTGCGCTGCTCATTTTCCGTCAGCGCGCGGTGGTACGTTTCGCTTGCTTCCTTTGCATCCACCCGGAGTGGCTTTACCCCTGCTGCCGGGTTCTTTGCCATAATGCCGTCCGCAACCGCATCGTTTAGGATGCCCTTCACCTGTACGATGGTCGTGTTTACTGTTGTGGCCTTCTGTTTCATGGCAAGCTCCTTCTGCAGCCGGACGATTTCCCTTTTTTCGATGTCCGCCACCCTGCGGTGTCCGAGTGCGGGGCTTATGTGGTTTTTATAGCGGCTGTCCATCCCCAGCACCGTGTTCCCCTTTACCGTCCCCATCCTTGCCGCCCGCCATTCGGAATAGTAGCGGTCAAGCGTAATGTTCCGGTTATCCACGTAAAGCCCGTTTTTTATCCGTTCGCGCAGTTCCGCATCCTTTTCCCTGCATTCCTTGAGCGTGGCGGCATAGACGCTGTACCGCTTCCCGTTGATGGTAAACCTTGACTCATATTTGCCGTCCTTCCGCTGCCGGAATCCGGCTGAAATGTTACGTTTTGCCATTCCGTTCCCCCCTTTGTTATCCCATTGCCTGTAATGCCTTAAGGTAGCCGTATGCAAAGCAGTATTCGTTTCCCTTGGAAAAATCACAGGAAGGTTCTTTATCGTACACGCCGGAACCGATATTGTGAATCATTTCCAGCAGTTCCTTTTCCTTTTTTGCTTTCTGTAGAATCCGCCCTTTCCTACAGGCGGCAATTATCCGTTCCGCTTCTTCTTTCCGGTCGGCCAGCCCACGCATTTCAATCCAGCGTAGCCGCGCGTCAACTATGGCTGTCTGCCCCTTCTTCCCTGCATACCTTCCAATCTCTTTAAAAAGTATATCCAGCCTGCGGTATGGTGTTCCTGTTTTTATGTATTCGGCTGTTATTTCCCGTACCTCTTTGGCGTGCTCCATATTACGGTTTATCAAAACCACGTCACCGTTACGTGAAATTATGCTAAATTCCCCCCTGTCAGCCTGATATATATGTACCAGCCGGAATAAGTCGGCAGGCAGCAGGCTGGACGGGTCTGTCATTATAATTTCCGGTTCCTTCTTGTCGGTTATCTCCTGCATTGGTCAAAATCTCCTTTTCTTCCGGGGCAGTAAGTGTTATCATGTACTTAGCCCCCAATTTGCTTGTTGTCGGGTTACATGCCCCTGACGGTACCTGTTATACCGCCGGGGGCGTCTTGGTTTTTCCGTTCTGCCTGTCCGGCAAGCCCCATGATTTCCCCGTGGCGTTCCATGAACTCCCTGCTGCCGATGCCCAGCCGTTTTTCCTCTGCGGCAACCATTGCCGCTAAATCCTCCCGTGATAACATGTGTACCCCCTTTCCCTAAACCGTAATGTGCACCAGCGCACCGAAGGTTTCCTTGTACCCGTACCCGCCGGTAATCCTTAAGCCCGCATTAAGCCCCATGCCCGCGTCAAGCACCGTTGCAACGCTCTGCGCCATGCCCTTGGGAAGATAGCCGATGTGGGCGTAACCGATGCCCTGTATGCCCACGACCACGGCTACCGCGTATTTATCAAATGTGTTTGCCCTGTCACGCCTAAGGTATGCCGTAAGGTCTTCCGGGTTCCTTCCGGTTATGAACCGCAATAACTCCTGCCTGTTCCCGAAAGTTACGCCCTGTACCTTTACCGTCATGCCGTCCTTGATTCGCTCCCAAGCCGTCCGGAATGCCTTGGAGAGAGTGTAGCCCAGCTTATGGAGTTGGTTCGCCATTGTTGCAACTGCTTTCCTTGTCTTGGTTATCTGCTTCATCCGGTTTTCCTCCTTCATTTGATAATATCATTATAATATATCGCATTCGATATAGCAATCGCCATAGTGTACAATATTGCATTCGATATATTATTAATTTTGTATATTGCATTCGATAGACAGAAGGGTTATAATTGGGGTATGGTGGGAAAGAATTTTCTTCATTTCGCTGCCCCAGCCAAATACATCGAAGAAAGAGGGTAATCATATGCCAGCATCAAAAGCCCAGCAAAAAGCTGTAAGTAAATACATGAAAGAAAATTATGACTTATATCAAATCAGGATGCCCAAAGGTCGTAAGTCTGACATAAAAGCCCATGCCGATGCCAAACAGGAAAGTATGAATGGTTTTATTATGCGCGCCATTAATGAAACAATGGAGCGCGATAATGCCAATCAGGCACGGCCGGCTGCCACCGGAAGCAAAGAACCGGTGCGGGAAACCGTTCCCGTCCAAACTGCCGACCCCAATCAGGGGCGGGGCGTAAGGAAGTACCGGAAACTAACCGAAACCGCCATACGCGGCATTGACCTTGCAAAGCTGGCCAGCAGTATCCCGTACCAGCTTGACATTGTGGACGCATACGGGCAGGAAGCGCTTGCCATGCTGATGGAGAAGGCAAGGCAGCAGGGTGCTTCCGCTTCTCCGGGAGGGACCTGATTTGCCCAGGTATCATTGCGGGCGGTAAACGGATATCATGCGGCACCGGTGGCAGCAGGCATATACCATGGGGCACGGTACGGCAAATAACCGTCCTGTCTGCCCCGTACAGGCATTTTACCGCGTAAGCCGGTAAATCCCCCGCCTGTGCCGCCCAAACCGGAAACGGGGCCTACGGGAGTGCGGGCTTGCGTATTTATTCCGTTATTCCCTTTCCGGGAAGCCCGTAAAAGATTGTGAAAGCCAAAGACCGCAGGGACGGCGAAGGCAGACGTAAATGCCGACACTGCCGCATTTTACTCCGTGCGGCGGGTTTTTCGGGTGTTTTCTAAAAGCGTGGGAAACGGGGGAATCATGGAACGGGGGGACGGGATGGCAGCAGGGCGCCGGACTGCGCCGTGTGGCGGACTCCGTGCATTTTGGGATACCGTCCCGCACGGAAGCATATTCCGCTTGCGTCCTGCTGCCATATGTGCTATATTTGAGGTATGAAAAAAAGGGCAACCGCCCACAAGGTGGGTTGACCAGTTAAGTTTATAGAAATTCCACCCTGTAACTGGCCAAAGTTTTTAGGGTGGTTTTTCTATGTAAGGCTACCTACAAAACGTAAAAACAAATGTAAGCAATGCCAAAAGGAAAAGACCAAAGGTCATAATATCCTTAAAATCAAAATGATTTCTCATAGCATCACCCCCATTCCGTAAAGAATAGAGGTCAACACACCCTGTAACACGGCTGTCCCATAAGCATCATAACATACCCCCGTCCCCCTTTCAACAGGCATTGCCGTTTTTCTGATGTCCGGTGGCGGTTTTCTTTTTATAAAATTTATAAAAGTTTTTCTAAGTTTGGGCGTAATTTTTTTTACTCCCGTGTGTGTTGAAGAAAAACGGGGAATGATATATAATGGGGAAATTGGAACTGCGGCTTCGTTTTGGGATGGGCGGGAAAAATGGTTATGGTTTGGCGGGAACTCGGCACGGGAGTGGAATTTTTATTCGGGCATTTGCTTTTCATTAATTTTATATTGGCAGTTATCATTATTTTCTTCCAAAGGAAGGAGCCGCAGTCGGTATGGACGTGGCTGCTGCTTCTGTATTTTATTCCGATTTTGGGGTTCGTGTTTTACCTGTTTATTGGGACGGATATGCATAAACAGCGGATGTTCCGGATTAAGGAAATCGAGGATCATTTAAATGAGGCGATACGCAAACAGGAGTACCGGCTGCAAAATAAGGGGATGGAGCATAAAAGCCCCGAAATTGCGGAATACTCCGATTTGGTCATGTATAACCTGGCGGCATCGGGGGCAATGTTAACCAATGATAATGACATCCGGATTTTTACGGACGGCAACGAAAAGTTTGATGCCCTGCTTGAGGATATGCGGCAGGCGCAGAACTATATCCATGTGCAGTATTATATTATTAAAAACGATGTGCTGTTCCGGCGGATAAAGGAAGTGCTGGTGGAGAAAGCGGCGCAAGGCGTGGAAGTGCGCATCCTTTATGACGGCATGGGCGGCAGGTTCGTGAAAAAGGGCTGCTGGCGTGAGCTGAACCGGCAGGGCGTGCGGACGTCGGAATTTTTCCCGGCAGTGCTGCGGCGGCTGCACCTTCGGATGAATTACAGGAACCACCGGAAAATCGTGGTTATTGACGGAAGAATCGGTTATGTGGGCGGTTTTAATATCGGAAAGGAGTATATCGGGCTGGATGATAAGTTCGGTTACTGGAGAGATACTCATTTGCGCATTACGGGATCGGCGGTGGCATCGCTGGAGCTAAGGTTTGCGCTGGACTGGAATTATGCCGCCAAGGAAAACCTGTTTATGACGGACAAATATGCGACGCACAGGAATACCGGGTCAACGCAGCACTGTGAGGTACAGATTGTTTCCAGCGGGCCGGATTCCAGGCACCGCAGCATCCGTGATAATTATTTGCGGCTGATTGGGAAGGCGAAGAAAAGCATCTATATCCAAACCCCTTATTTTATTCCGGACGAGGCGATTTTGTCGGCGCTGTCCATTGCGGTTTCTTCGGGAATCGACGTGAATGTGATGATTCCCTGCAAGCCGGACCATCCTTTTGTGTATTGGGCGACATATTCCTATATCGGCGATTTGGTGATGGCAGGAGCAAAATGCTATACGTATCATAACGGTTTCCTCCATGCCAAAGGGATGGTGGTGGATGACACGGTGCTTTGTTATGGAACGGCGAATATGGACATCCGCAGTTTTGCCCTGAATTTTGAGGTGAATGCGGTGGTTTACAATGGGGGGATGGCGCGCGCAATGCGGGAGATTTTCGACCGTGATTTGGAGCAGTGCAGGCAGATAACGAAAAATATATATATGGGCAGGTCACTGCCCATACGGTTTAAGGAACAGGTCTGCAGGCTTCTGTCGCCGCTTTTGTAAGCGGGGAATTGTGGGGCCGGGGCGCGTTTGAAAAATAAAAATAATGGGGAAAAACCCTTTAACGAAGACGGATTTTGTGGTATAACTGAAATATTGTTTGGTGTATCAGGTATGAAAATAAATAAGGAGACGATATGGGAAATAAGCGGAGATTGCGGAAAGTAATGACGGCTGCCTCCCTGGCTGCCGTCCTGGTTTTGCTTGGCGCCTGCGGGGATGCCGGCGGGGACGTAAAAGACGAAAACGGTGCGGCGGAAACCGTGGAACCGGGAAGTGATGCCGCGGCGGACAGCGGAGGACAGGAAGGTGCAGGAACCGGTACGGCGGGAAATGCCGGAACGGACGCAGGTGCGCAGACAGAAGGCACCGTAGGGGAAAGCGGCAGGAGGGAATACGGAGCGGGCGCTTATTTAAGCGGTATCCAGGCATCGGATTACGTAAAGCTGGGGGAATATAAAGGGATTGAGGTGGCACAGACTCCGCCGGAGATTACGGATGAGTACCGGGATTCCTATATTGATTACTTGCTGTGTATTGACCCGGACAGGGGTGTGATAGAAGGGGATACGGTAAATATCGACTATGCGGGGACACTGGACGGCGTGCCGTTTGAAGGCGGTACCGCATCGGGGCAGGAACTGCAGATTGGGTCGGGGCGGTTTGTTCCGGGGTTTGAGGAAGGACTGGTTGGAGCCAAAACCGGCGAGACGGTGGAAGTGCCCCTGACGTTTCCCGAGGATTACCATGAGGAACTGGCAGGCAAAGACGTGGTATTTACGGTGACCATAAATTCCATTATGGCGCAGGAACCGCAGGAACTGACGGATGATTATGTGAAAGGGCTGGATATCGGATTAAGTACGGTGGAGGAGTACCGGCAGTATGCCTATGACGCTTTGTATGAGGATGCGCTGGAAACTTTTGAGACGCAGGTGGAGGATGCCGCTTTGGGGATTGCGTTTGAGCGGTGCGAGTTCACCAAAGAACCGCCGGAAGAAATGGTGGAACGGCATATGGAGATTCTTACCGCCAATCTTTCCATGCAGGCCGCCGGGTATGGAATGACGCTGTCCCAGTTTATGGAAATGTACGGGATGGACGAGGCGGCATATCAGGAGGAATTCCGCAGCCAGGCAGTGGAGTATGTCAGACAGCAGATTATGCTTCAGGCAATCGCCGATGCGGAAGGGTTACGGGTGTCCGAGGAGGAATACCGGGAGGAACTGGAAGAACTTTTGGAAGGTTCTGCTTTTGGGACGGTAGCGGAGCTGGAAGAAGCGCTGGACGGCGAGGGATACAGAGAGTATATGCTGAGCCGGAAAGTATTGGGGCTTCTCAGGGAAAATGCGGTGGTAAGCGGTAGTACGGAAGAACAGCCATAGGGCATACCGGAAAAAGGAATCGAAAACAGGAATCCGGGCAGGCATGAATACAGGAATCCGGGGAAAAGGATTTGGGATAAGGAAAAGGAGTTGTGAAAATGAATTTGACAGACATTAAGGAGTTGTACCGTAACAGGGAGCAGTATATCGGAAAACAAGTAACGGTGGGGGGATGGATCCGCAGCATCCGCGATTCCAAAACTTTTGGTTTCATCGTGGTCAATGACGGAACCTTTTTTGAACCGCTGCAGATTGTGTACAGCGATAAGCTGGGAAATTTCGGACAGATCAGTAAATTAAACGTGGGTTCGGCGGTAATCGTAACCGGAACGGTAGTGGCTACGCCGGAGGCAAAGCAGCCTTTTGAGATGCAGGCGGAGGAAGTTTTGGTGGAAGGGGCTTCCACGGCGGATTATCCGTTACAGAAGAAAAGGCACAGTTTTGAATACCTGCGGACGATTTCCCATCTGCGTCCCCGTACCAATACGTTCCAGGCGGTATTCCGCGTGCGTTCGCTGATTGCGTATGCCATCCACACCTTTTTCATGGAGCGGGGTTTTGTTTATGTGCATACGCCCATCATTACGGGCAGTGATTGTGAGGGTGCAGGTGAAATGTTCCAGGTAACGACGCTGGATTTGGACAACCTCCCGCGGACGGGGGAGGGGCAGGTGGATTATGCCCAGGACTTTTTCGGGAAACCCACCAACCTGACGGTGAGCGGACAGTTAAATGTGGAAACCTATGCGTTTGCCTTTAAAAACGTGTACACGTTCGGCCCCACATTCCGTGCGGAAAATTCCAACACCACCCGCCATGCGGCGGAATTCTGGATGATAGAGCCGGAAATGGCGTTTGCGGATTTAAAGGACGACATGATGCTGGCGGAAGCGATGTTAAAGCATATCATCCGGTATGTGCTGGAAAATGCGAAAGAGGAAATGAATTTCTTTAACCAGTTTGTGGACAAGGGGCTGATTGAAAGGCTGGAGCATGTGTTGAATTCCGACTTTGGCCATGTGACTTATACGGAAGCCATTGAAATACTGGAAAAGCATAATGAGGAATTTGAATACAAAGTTTTTTGGGGCTGTGATTTGCAGACGGAACACGAAAGGTTCCTGACGGAGCAGGAATTTAAGCGCCCGGTCTTTGTGACGGATTATCCGAAGGAAATCAAGGCATTTTACATGAAGCTGAACGAGGACGGCAAAACCGTAGCTGCCATGGACTGCCTGGTTCCCGGCATCGGTGAAATCATCGGGGGCAGCCAAAGGGAGGACAGCCTTGAAGTTTTGAAGAAGCGCATGGAGGAACTGGGGCTTAGGAAAGAGGATTACGGCTTCTATTTGGACTTGCGCAAGTATGGCTCCGTGCGCCATGCGGGATTTGGGCTTGGTTTTGAAAGGTGCGTGATGTATCTGACGGGAATGGGGAATATCAGGGATGTGGTTCCTTTCCCGCGGACGGTTAAGAATTGCGAGCTGTAAGAAGCTGAAGGGAGCGGTTCCTTTCATAAAGCCATTTTCCGTGGGGCGCTTTATGGATGGAACCGTTGCAGTATGGAAACAGGAAATCTGCGCACGGATGAAATGGGGTTGTGTATGGGAAAGAAAATCTTGGGATGGGTCGGGGTAGGTATGGCATGTCTGATAGTATGTTTTTCTTCGGACAAAGTATATGCTTCCTCCATAGCGGACATAAAGCGGCAGCAGGAAGAAGACAGAAGGCAACTGAATAATGTGCAGGGACAGATTTCGGGGCTGGAAAGCGAGCAGGGCGAAGTCGGCGAGGAAATCGAGGAATTGGATGCCAGTGTGGTGGAACTGATTGCCAGCGTGGAGCTTATTAAGGAGGAAATTGTTGACAAAGAAGCGCAGATCCAGGTAACCGAAGGGGAGTATGCGGAGGCGAAGCGCCAGGAGGAAGAACAGTATGAAACGATGAAGCGGCGGATTCAGTTCATGTATGAGGAAGGGGATATTTCCTATATGCAGCTCCTGATGACAAGCGACAGTTTCGGCGACATGTTAAATAAGGCGGACTACATCGAACAGCTTTATGAATACGACAGGAAGATGCTGCAGCAGTATCAGGAAACGAAGGAATATGTCCAGCAGGTATGGGACCGGTTGGAGGAAGAAAAGTCGGAGCTGGAAGCATCGAAGCATGAGCTGGAGGAGGAACAGGCATACATGGAACAACTGCTGGAAGAAAAACGGCAGCAGTATGAAAACTTTAACGTGCAGATTGCCAGGGCAAAACAGCAGGCGGCGGCATACAAGACGAAAATCAAACAGCAGACGGCGCAGATTAAGAAGCTGGAGGAGGAAGAACGCAAACGCAGAGAGGAGGAAGAACGCAGGAAAAGGGAAGAAGAAGCCCGCAGGGCGGCGGAAGCCGCGGCAAACGCATCTTCAGCTTCCTCGTCTGCCGAATCTTCCGGTTCATCGGGAAGCCAGTCTTCCTCGCCGTCCGTAAGCATCCCGTCCGGCGGCAGTGCCAGCGGACAGGCGATTGCCAACTATGCCTGCCAGTTTATCGGTAATCCCTATGTGGCGGGGGGAACCAGTCTGACCAACGGCGCCGACTGTTCGGGGTTTGTTTGGAGGGTATTTAAGGATAAGGGGTATTCGGTGCCCCGTACATCGTGGGATTTGCGCAGTGCCGGAAGGGAAGTGTCTTATTCCGAGGCGCAGCCGGGAGATATTGTATGCTACGCGGGGCATGTGGGGATTTACATAGGAAACGGGAATATTGTCCATGCCAGTACGCCGAAATCGGGCATAAAGATTACGACGGCAACATATAAATCCATACTTTCGGTACGCAGGGTGGCATAAGGAATTGTTAGAAGTAAATCGTTCCATTTGTCCTGCCTGCGGGAATGAAACAAAACAGAAACGGCGGCAGCCCAAAATGAATGGGCTTGCCGCCGTTGTTTATGCACACGGGTACCCGTACAGTTACTTTTGGTCCGTGGTTTCTTTCGGGGGGTCACAGTTAATACCGATAATGCCGAGGATACCGTCATCGTCCACGTCAAAGGTAAGGCTTGGCGCGCCGTTTCCCATGACGAAACCGGCATCCGTGTATTTCAGGTCAAACAGGTTGTAATTTGCCAAACGCGTCACCAGGGCTTCGGTAAATATTTTTTCATTGTCGATGGCTTCAAATTCACCGGATGTGTTAATGCTGCCGCTGTATCCGTTGGCGGAAAGGAAAACGGGGAAATTGGTCAGGTCGGAAAGTGCCTTTAAGTCCATTGCCCTTGCAGCGTTAATAATTTTTATCGCAAATGCATATTCTTCCAGGTAAATTCCCGTAATCATGGAGCTGCTGGAAATTCCGGTGAGGGAAGCATGGCTTTCATCCAGGGAACCAATGTAGGTAAAGGTTGCCAGTTGTCCGATGGTGATGGAGTTTAAGTTGCCGGTTACGCCGCTTTCGGGGATGGTCATGTCATAACGGCTTCCGTCAGGAACCTGGATGGAAACGGAGTAATGTGTGGCATCTGTGATAATGCCGACCACGGTATGTGTTTCCGTATCCACGATGCTGGGTTCCGGCTCGTTTTCCATAATGGAAAAAGGCGACGGGATGAGCGGTTCCGTGCTGGCGGAAGGAAAGGTGGTGTTGGAGGTGGAAGACCCCGCATTCTGCGGTGCAGGAGGAATTTCCTCATCTTCGCCGTCCTGGTTTTCCTGTTGTTCTTCTTTATTTTCTGCCGCACCGTCCTGGGCGTCTTCCGCACCGCAGCCGCCGAAGGCAATGCAGCCAGTCAGCAGAAGGGCGAGTAGTTTTAAGTATTTTCTTTTCATAGGTTTGGTTCCATCCTTTTTGTTTCATGAATTTGTTGGTACTTACATAATATACTACGGATGGACGGGATGTCAATTTTTTTCCCACTTCCCAAGCCATGAGTAGTAATGGTTCAGTCTGAAATGTTATGTTGGGAAGCGGACGCACGGGCGGGAGTTTTTGCGGGGCGGCGGCAGCGGGATTGCCTGTCCCGGTTTTCCGTGCACTTTTTCCTCGGGTTACGAGTCAATCAGTGGTAAATGGAAAGAGGACGTGATATAATCCAATTTGTAAGTTGAAAGTTTTGGGAGGAAAGGTATGAAGTATTTAACGGCAACGGTAGATATGGAAAAAATCCTATGATTGGTTTGTGGAGAATATTTTAATGGTATACAAATATTGTGAAAACAGGAATTTTGAAGATTTGGCAAGCGGAAAAGTTATCGTTCACAGAGCAGGATATCCTAATTTTCCGGTAAGGCTTGCACAAGAAATATTTAGCAGATGTTTACATCATTTAGATGACCCGGATAGTGTATGTATTTATGATCCTTGCTGCGGCGGCGGTTATCTGCTGACAGTACTTGGCTTTTTAAATTATGAAAGAATAAAGACAATAATAGCTTCTGACATAAGTGATGATGCGATACAGCTTGCCAACGAAAATTTATCGCTGCTTAATAAAAACGGACTTAAACAAAGAATACGGCAAATAAATGATTTATTATCATTACATAACAAAAACTCACATATCGAAGCATTAAATAGTGCAACCAATTTAATGGGCATATTGGCAAATTCAACGCATGAAATAGAATGCAAAGTGTTTAAAACAGATATTTTATCAAATGTTCCATTAGTAAACCCTAATTTTAAAGCAGATATTATATTTACGGATGTTCCATATGGAAATCTTGTTCAATGGCAGAATGGAAATAAAGATAATATCAATTTATTGGATCAGCTATTACCGGTAACAAAGGAAAAAACGGTAGTTGCCATATGCTCAGATAAGTCGCAAAAATTTGAGTCCGATAATTTCCAAAGGATAGAAAAACAAGTAATAGGGAAACGTTTATTTCAAATATTTAGATTAGTGGATTTTGGATTAACTTGATAGCAAACAGCTTAAAAATATGATATTAGGTGCGAATGAATGCTCTTAAACTTCATAATTTCCTTTAACAATAAGAAAGACATGGTGCTAGCACCATGTAATAAGGGTAGATAAGCAGTAATCAGTTTTTATTGTGTAACATTTTAAAAATGGATTGCTAATTTGTGTAAGTTTGCTATAATGAAAGCATGGCAACATTTTGGCAACAGAAAATCAGCAAGCCATTATAAATGATGTAATTGATGTAAAAATGGGCGCGTATTTGTATAAAACTTAAATAAATAAAGTTAAGAACAACGAAGAACACGCCGAGTTCGAGTAACGGATAAAATCCCGGAAATGCTGATAAA
>CAJUMD010000072.1 GCA_910587275.1 uncultured Kineothrix sp. | reverse complement strand
TGGACGGTAATGATTGTGGATGATTGTGAAAGTTTCAGGCAGCAGATAAAAAGGGGCGTCCGCGCCATAGGAAAAAAAAGAAACGGTAACGGTGTGCGCATTGCGGCGGAAACGGACAGCGCGGAGGAAGCCCTTGCATTTCTGCGTTCCAATCCCGTGGATATCCTGTTTGCGGCAGTAGGGATGAAGGGAATGAAAGGGACGGACGGTTTGGAACTGGCGGAGATATGCAAAGCGGAGGAATTATGCAGGTGTGTGGTACTGACCAGCCAAACCGCGGACTTTGAAGCGGCAAGAAGGGGCATTCTCATGGGCGCTTTTGATTTTATGGTAAAGCCGGTGGAAGAAGAACAGTTGCGGGCGGTTCTGGAACGGGCATATGGTTTTCTCGGAACATGCGGAAAGGGGAACCGGCCTGTGGGGGAAGGGGATTTTCATTTTCTGCTTGCGGAAATAAAGAGGGTAAAAAAGGAATATCCGTGGCTTACGTATGTGATGGAAAACGGGCAGGGCATGGAGAACCAAATCGTCCAGGGGGAGCCTGC
Source organism: uncultured Kineothrix sp. (assembly GCA_910587275.1). Lineage (GTDB taxonomy): Bacteria > Bacillota > Clostridia > Lachnospirales > Lachnospiraceae > Kineothrix. The sequence goes on along the minus strand of CAJUMD010000072.1, from coordinate 16,505 downwards.
ACTATCCTGCATGTCCGACTGCCGCACGTACCTAGGCAGGATGCAGGATAAGGTGGAGCAGTATTATCCCCGGGGAATCTCGGCGGTTTCCGGGACCGCGGCAAGGCATATCCTATGCCATCCGTATGAGCGGGTGACGTTGACGGAACTGTCCGGAATATGTTGTGTATGCAATACATATTTAAGCCATTTGTTCAAGCTGGAGATGAAACAGTCTTTGATGGATTATGTCATGATGTACAAAATGGATATTTTAAAGAATCTGCTTTGTGAAACGGACCGTTATCTTACGGAATTGGCGGATATGCTGGGATACAGCGATTATAAATACATGGGACGCATTTTCAAAAAACAGTACGGCTTCAGCCCTACCGAGTACCGGAAAAGAAAGGCGGGGGAAAGAGGCGGCAGCAGGAAAAAGAAAAACGGAGGATTTGGTCTATGACAACGGGGATTGGTTTATTGTACGTGGGATGTGTATTACTGTTAAACGGAATCGGGATGTTAAAGGGATTTGAGAAAAAAGCGATTGCGGTCATGAACTTTTTTACCGGGGGATTATATGTCGTAATCAATGCCGTAAATCTCGCATATGCCGTATTTGCACAGCAGGAATCGGACGCATATTTTCAGGTTGCTACGGGAATGTTGTTCGGTTTTACTTATCTGTTTGTGGGGCTGACAAATTTATTGGGGCTGGATGAAAGACCGCAGGCATGGTACTGTTTTTTTGTGGCAATCAATACGGTACCCTGTGCCGCGCTGGCTTTTGACGGAGGGGATGTGCGGTTTGGCATCATTTGGCTCTGCTGGGGGTTTTTATGGCTGCTGTACTGGATTGCCGGCGCCTTGGGGAAAGTGCGTTTACCTGCAAAACTGGTACCGTATGCCACGGTTGCAGTAGGGGTGGCGACATGCTGGGTGCCGGGCTATATGATGCTTGCGGGGTGGTGGTAAGGGACCGCTACGTTATCAGATCCTTTCGTCTACTCTTTGGCATGATGCGGTACGGAACCATAAGAAACGGCTGAGATTGTCTTATATGGCACAGGCCGCTTACCGATGAGGAAGCAGAGAAATTCAGGGTGAAATTATTAAAAACATCTATCAGGAAAGCAGGGATTCGAAAGGGTTCCTGTTTTTTTGTGCGCAAAAATAAATTCATCATTGAATCACTCAAATCCATCCGTTCAGAGACGGTAATGGCAGAAGTTCCAAAGCATTGTTAAATTGGATGTTGAGAAAAAAGGGACTGCCGTCAATATATGATAAGAATGTATTGACACAGTGTCAAAAACGTAATATAATACTCTTACACGGTGTCAGAATAATATGCGGAAGGAAGAAATGATATGCCAAGGGGTTCGCCGGAACGGACAAAAAAGCGGCAAAACGAAATTTTGGATGCCTGTGAGAAGGTATACCGGGAGCAGGGTTTTTATGGGGTAAACATAAAGGAAATCAGTACGGAAACCAGTTTCACAAGACCGTCCATTTATAACTATTTTGAAACAAAGGAAGAAATCCTGCTGGGTCTGCTGGTCAGGGAATATGACGGCTGGTGCGCGGAACTGGAGAAACTGGGGGCTTTGGCAGAAACGTTAAGCCGTTTGGATTTGGCGGAGCAAATGGCGCATACGCTGGACGGAAAAGAAATTCTTTTGCGGATTCTCAACATGAATCTTTTTGAAATCGAGCAGAACAGCCGGGTGGAACGGCTGGCAGAGTTTAAAAAGCAGTATGCAAGGGCAACGGATGCCCTGACCGGAATCATGCGTTCCTTTCAACCGGAAATGACGGATTCGGAATGCATGGAATTTTGTGAAATATTCTTTGCATATTTATTCGGCGTATACCCTTTTGCTTTTCATACGGAAAAGCAAAAGGCGGCAATGGAACTTGCAGGCATCCGTTTCCGGGAGCCGACGGTTTACCAAATGGTGTACCGGTTCTTATTGCGGATGATTCCAATGGGAAAACAAAAAACAAAAAAGAAAGGGAAACCGGACAATGAAAATCATCGAAAACCAAACGTTTGATATGGAGCGTGCACTATACGGAAGCCGGGACATTCTGGTGAGGGATTGTTCTTTTGACGGACCGGCAGACGGGGAGAGTGCCTTTAAAGAAGGAAACGGTATCGGTGCGGAACATTGCTTTTTTAATTTGCGTTATCCTTTTTGGCACGATCACGGACTTACCATTAAAGATTCGGAAATGACGGAATTGTGCCGGGCTGCCCTGTGGTATTCCGACCATGTGGAAATTTCGGACACAAAGCTGTATGGAATCAAGGCGCTCAGGGAGTGCAGCGACGTGGTAATCCGAAACTGTGATATCCTTTCACCGGAATTCGGCTGGTCCGTGCGGGGTATCCGCATGGAAGATACCATGGCGGAAAGCGAGTATTTTATGATGCGTTCGGAAAACCTGGTATTCAAAGGCGTTCATTTCAAAGGCAAATATTCTTTCCAGTACATAAAAAACGCAACGTTTGAGAACTGTGTGTTTGATACAAAGGATGCGTTTTGGCATGGGGAAAACGTAACGGTCAAAGACAGCGTGGTCAAAGGGGAATACCTGGCATGGTATTCGGACGGACTGACCCTGATAAACTGCAAAATCACCGGAACCCAGCCGTTATGCTACTGCAAAAACCTGAAACTGGTAAACTGTGAAATGATTGGTACGGACCTTGCCTTTGAAAAATCGGAAGTGGAAGCGGTCATTACCACAAAGGTTGACAGCATTAAAAATCCCCTGTCCGGGAGGATTCAGGCACCGGAAGTGGGAGAGGTGGTTATGGATGACGTGAATGCCAAAGGCGTGGTGGTAACAGGCGGGTAAGAAACAAGTATGAAATTCCCGGCAAAGAATTTCTTGACATTTCCAATGCCATTGGCTATATTATAGGATAGATAAGATAGAAAAGTATAAAAGGTGATGACAAAGAGGAGTACACACGGGAACCTTAAAAGAGAGGGAGGCCCACCGGCTGAAAGGCGGCCCAAAGGGGAAGGTGCGGAAGGTAGCTTTGGAACCGGGAAGCAGAAACGGCGGGCAGGCGGTTTGCAGGGAAGATAAGACCGTACGGCCATGAAAGTAAGTTTCCACGATTGATCCCCGTTACCGGATTGGATTTGGTATAAGTGATAAACGAAGGTGGTACCGCGTATATGCGCCCTTTGCTGACGGAATGTCGGTAAAGGGTATTTTTTAACCCTAAATTTTTAAACCTCAAAAAGAAGCAAAAGGAGACGATTATGAGCAAAGAACTGGCAAAGACGTATGACCCGAAAGGAATTGAAGACAGGCTGTACCAAAAATGGCTGGACGGCGGATATTTCCACGCGGAAGTGGACAGGAGCAGGAAACCGTTTACCATCGTAATCCCGCCCCCGAACATTACGGGGCAGCTTCATATGGGACATGCCCTGGACAATACCATGCAGGATATCCTCATCCGTTTTAAGAGGATGCAGGGCTACAATGCCCTTTGGCAGCCGGGAACGGACCATGCCTCCATCGCTACGGAAGTAAAGATTATCGAAAAACTGAAGGAAGAAGGAATCGATAAGGAAGACCTGGGCAGGGAAGGATTTTTGGAGCGCGCCTGGGAGTGGAAGAAGGAATACGGCGGCAGGATCATCAGTCAGTTGAAAAAGCTGGGTTCCTCCTGTGACTGGGACAGGGAACGGTTCACCATGGACGAGGGCTGCAGTCGGGCGGTGACGGAAGTATTCTGTAAAATGCATGAAAAAGGCTGGATTTACAAGGGCAGCAGGATTATTAACTGGTGTCCGGTCTGCAATACGTCCATTTCCGATGCGGAAGTGGAGTACGAGGAGCAGGCAGGGCATTTCTGGCATATTAAATATCCGCTGCTGGACGAAAACGGACAGCCCAGCACCACGGAATTTTTGGAATTTGCCACCACCCGTCCCGAAACCATGCTGGGAGATACGGCAGTGGCGGTTAATCCGGAGGATGACCGGTATAAACATTTAAAAGGCAGGAAAGTATTGCTTCCCATCATTAACAGGGAGATTCCCATTGTGGAAGATTCCTATGTGGATATGGAATTCGGTACCGGCGTGGTGAAGATTACCCCTGCCCATGACCCGAATGATTTTGAGGTGGGTAAGAGGCATCATCTCCCGGAAATCAATATCATGAACGACGATGCCACCATCAATGCCAACGGAGGAAAATTCGAGGGTATGGACCGTTACGAAGCCAGGGCTGCCATCGTAAAAGAACTGGATGAAATGGGCCTTTTGGTAAAAATCGAGGACTATTCCCATAACGTGGGCACCCACGACCGGTGTAAGACCACCATCGAACCGTTAATTAAAAAACAGTGGTTCGTGAAGATGGAGGAGTTAATCAAACCTGCTGTGGAAGCGGTGAAAAACGGGGAAATCAAACTGGTGCCGGAACGCATGGAAAAGACTTATTTTAACTGGACCGACAATATCCGCGACTGGTGTATCAGCCGCCAGCTTTGGTGGGGACACCGGATACCGGCGTATTACTGTGAGAAATGCGGGGCGACCGTGGTAGCAAAGGGAATACCGGAAGTATGCCCTAAGTGCGGGGATACGCATTTCGTGCAGGACCCGGATACGCTGGATACATGGTTTTCCTCGGCGCTTTGGCCTTTTTCCACGCTGGGATGGCCGGAGAAAACGGAGGATTTGGACTATTTTTATCCCACGGATGTGCTGGTGACGGGGTATGACATTATATTCTTTTGGGTTATCCGCATGATTTTCTCCGGTTATGAGCAAATGAAGGAGAAGCCGTTCCATACCGTACTGTTCCACGGGCTGGTGAGGGATGCGCAGGGACGGAAGATGAGCAAATCCCTGGGCAACGGCATCGATCCGCTGGAAATCATTGAGAAATACGGCGCCGATGCCCTGCGTCTGACCTTAATCACCGGCAACGCCCCCGGCAACGACATGCGTTTTTATTATGAGAGGGTGGAGGCGAGCCGGAACTTTGCCAATAAAGTTTGGAATGCTTCCCGCTTTATTATGATGAACATGGATAAAGCGGACGAACAAGGGGCGGCTTTGGCGGTTTCGGATATGCCGGAAGGTTTGGAGCCGGTGGATCGTTGGATTTTGTCCAAATTGAATAACCTGACAAAGGAAGCCACCGATAACATGGAACATTATGAGCTGGGAATTGCGGTGCAGAAAGTATACGATTTTATTTGGGACGAATTCTGCGACTGGTATATTGAAATGGTAAAGCCGCGGCTGTATAATTCCGACGATGCGGCCAGCCGGAAAGCGGCGCTTTGGACGTTAAAGAACGTACTGGTGGGCGCCTTAAAACTGCTGCATCCCTATATGCCGTTTTTGACGGAGGAAATCTTCTGTACGGTGCAGTCGGAAGAAGATACCATTATGGTTTCTTCCTGGCCGGTGTATCGGGAAGCATGGAATTTCCCGAAGGAGGAGAAGGATATCGAAACCATAAAGGAAGCGGTGAGGGGTATCCGTAATGTCAGGACACAGATGAACGTGCCGCCGAGCCGTAAAGCGAAAGTGTATGTGGTCAGCGGCGACGGGGATATCCGGGGGACGTTTGCGGAAGGAAAACTGTTCTTTGCTTCACTGGCGTATGCTTCCGAAGCAGAAATCCGGGAGGATAAGCAGGGGATAGAAGACGATGCGGTATCGGTGGTGATTGCGGGAGCCACGCTTTATATTCCTTTTGCGGAACTGGTGGATATTGCCCAGGAGACGGAACGTTTGAAGAAAGAGGAAAAACGCTTACAGGGCGAGCTTGCCCGCGTCAACGGCATGTTAAGCAACGAAAAATTCATTTCCAAGGCGCCGGAATCCAAAATTGCGGAAGAAAAGGAAAAGCTGGAAAAATATACGCAGATGATGGAGCAGGTAAAGCAGCGGCTGGAACAGTTGGCGAAGTGAGGCTGTAAAACAATGGAATGGGGTATACCAAAAGACTTTGGGGCAATGTCCTATGAAGAAGCGGAAGCGTTTCTTTTGGAGCTGCCCAAGCATACCAGTAAAAACAATTTGGAGGATACGAAGCGTTTCTTAAAGGTACTCGGTTCGCCGGAGGAAAGCTGTCATATCCTTCATGTGGCAGGCACAAACGGAAAAGGTTCCGTTTGTGCCTACTTGTCTTCCCTTCTAAGGGAAGCGGGATGCCGGACGGGGATGTTTACGTCCCCTCATTTGGTGGAGATGAGGGAACGTTTTTGTGTGGATGGGGAGATGATTACGGAGGAGAGGTTCCTTTGGGGACTGCGCCGCGTGATGGAACATTTGGGAGAGGCAAGGCAGGCGGTTGGCAGGCAGGATTACCACCCGACGTTTTTCGAGCTTTTGTTCCTGATGGGAATGGTAGTTTTTCATGCGGAAAAGGTGGAATACCTTGTTTTGGAGACAGGGCTTGGGGGACGGCTGGACGCCACCAATGCGGTGGAACATCCCGTTCTTACGCTCATTACGGAAATCGGCATGGACCACATGGCATACCTGGGGAATACCATAACGGAGATTGCGGAGGAAAAAGCGGGGATTATAAAGGCGGGGGTGCCCGTCGTTTTCTGCGATAAAAGAAAGGAAGCGTCCGATGTGATACGCAAACGGGCGCAAATACTGGAAAATAGGGCAGTTGCGGTAGGAAAAAAAGATTATGTTTATAGGAAATTAACAAATAAAAGCATTGATTTTTCCATGCAATATCGGTATTATGATTATATTAGGCTTTCACTTGCTACTACGGCATTCTATCAGATGGAAAATGCTGCGGTTGCCGTGCGCGGCATGGAAGAACTGCAAAGGGTGTCCGCGGACAGGCGTATTACGTCCATGACGGCAGGGCAGGTGCGCAGCGCTTTGGCAAAGACCGTTTGGGAAGGACGGATGGAAGAAGTGCTTCCCGGCATTTTTGTGGACGGCGCCCATAATGAGGACGGAATCAGGGCATTTACACAGAGCGTGAAGGCGGACGGCTGCAAGGGCAGGAGGATATTGGTATTCTCTGCCGTTGCGGACAAGGATATCCGGGAAATGACGGCCATCCTGCGGGACGGGGGGCTGTTTGGCATGGCTGCCGTGGTGGGAATCCATGATAAAAGGGCGGCGGAAACAAAACGGCTGCGGGAACTTCTCATGTTAGGCGGGAACATCGGGGAAGTGATGCTTTTTGCGGGGATGGAAGAAGCGCTGCCGGAATTACGGAAAAGGAAAAAAGAAGACGATTTCATATATATGGTAGGCTCCCTTTACCTGATTGGAGAGGTGAAGGCGCTGTTAAGGAGGAGAACGGATGATTAATTTCGAGGAAGAATTGAAGAAGTTCCATCCCAGTCTGGAAGTGGAAGATGCGGAAGAAGCGATTTACAATCAGGATTTAACGGATATGGCGGATATACTGGTAAAGATGATCAGCGATGTGGGCAGGGAAGTATACAACAGCAGGGAAGCCTATGAGAACAGGGAAGTTTATAACAGCCGTCCCGCGGAGCGTACGGAGACGCCTGCTAAGGACGAAGAAAAATCTTACGAAGAATAGAGGGGTGACGGCATGATATGTTATAACTGCGGCTGCCGTTTATCGGAACATGATTTCTGTACTGCCTGCGGGGCAGATGTGGCGGTTTATAAGAAAGTAATGCATATCGCCAACCGTTATTACAACGACGGTCTGGAGAAAGCACAGGTCAGGGATTTAACAGGAGCCATTACGAGCCTGCGCCAAAGCCTGAAATTCAATAAGAACCATATTGAGGCGAGGAACCTGCTGGGGTTGGTTTATTTTGAAATGGGGGAAGTGGTGGCGGCGCTCAGCGAGTGGGTCATCAGCAAGAATCTAAGGTCAAAGAAAAATATTGCGGACGATTATATCAATATGGTACAGAGCAATACTTCCCGTTTGGACTCCATTAACCAAACGATTAAGAAGTATAATCAGGCGCTTTTATACTGCCGGCAGCAGAGTTTGGATTTGGCGGTCATACAGTTGAAAAAGGTGCTGTCTTTAAATCCCAAGTTCGTCCGTGCCCACCAGTTACTTGCTCTTTTGTACATTAACGGCGAGGAATGGGAACGGGCGCGCCGGGAGTTGTATAAGTGCAGCCAAATCGATACGAACAATACGATTACGATGCGCTACTTAAAAGAAGTGGAGCAGATGCTGTCGCCGGAGGACGGCGCGAAACCGTCCGCGAAGAAAAAGAACAAGGCGGAAGACGTCATCAAGTACCAAAGCGGCAATGAGACCATTATCCAGCCGATGAACAAAAGGGAGTCCAAAGGGGTGTCCACGGTGGTCAATATGGCAATCGGTATCCTTATCGGTCTTGCCGCAGCGTGGTTTTTAATCCTTCCGGCGCGGATACAGGCGGCGAAGGCGCTAAGCGACGATGAACTGCGGACGGTCAGCGAACAGTTGGATGCAAAGACCGCCACCATCGGGGAATTGGAACAGCAGGTGAAGACGCTGACGGAGACAAACCAGTCTCTGCAGGCGGATTTGGACAATTATGTGGGAACGGACGGTGCGCTGCAGGCGATGGATAAACTGCTGTCGGCGGCAAACGCATACGTGACCAACGAAGGCGAAGTCATGAAGGTCGCGGAGTCCCTGGACGAGATTGATTTAGAGGAGCTTGGGGAATCGGTGTCGGATGATTTCAGGGCATTGTATGAGAAGCTCACGACCCTTGTGGGACCGGAGCTTGCCAAGGCGTATTATGAGGAAGGGTATGAACTGTACCGGCAGGAGCAGTATGCGGCGGCACTGCCCATCCTGCTTAAAGCATGCCAGTATGACGAAAGCAACGGTGATGCGCTGTATTATCTGGCACACTGTTACCGGCTGACGGAAAACAACGCAAAAGCGGCAGAGGCTTACGGGAAAGTGGTAGAGCTTTTTCCGGGAACCGAGAAGGCGAGGAATTCCAAACGTTTTCTGACGGAACTGGAAAATGCGGATGCGTCCACAGCGGTTAGGTGAGGACGGAGACAAAAGAGGACATAGCGGATATGTCCTCTTTTTTACTTTATAGGAAAGTCCTTCGTCAGAAGGACATAAACTGACGAAGAACCGTAGGTTCTTCATGAAGTGGCGGAGCCACTTTTTTATGCACAGCCCCATGCAGAGGAAGTGTGCCGCTAAAGCGGCGCATGGGTCGCGCGGCGAGTGGGAAAGATGCCTTCCCCACTCGATAGTACACGGGTATCCAAAGGAAGGATGTCAGCAGAGCTGACGGGTAGGGAAGATGGAAAGGAGACAGGGATGGACGAGGATTTTAAGGTGATAGACGATTACCTGATGGTCAGGATGCCGGAGGAGATTGACCATCATAAGTCGACATACATAAGCGAAAATGCGGACAAGTTCATTGTGCGGGAGAATGTGAGCAATGTGGTATTTGACTTTGAGGATACGAGGTTCATGGACAGTTCGGGCATCGGTATCATCATGGGGCGGTATAAGATTATTTCCTGTTTCGGCGGGAAAGTATTTGCCATCAATGCCGACCACAGGATCAGGCGTCTGTTAATGATATCGGGTTTGCACAAAATCGTGGAAATCATGGACTAGGAGGAACGGGATGAATAGCGGAGTAAATGGCGGAAAAAATAACGGGAAAAATGGCGGTTGGAAGAACGAAATGGAGATGGAATTTGATGCCGTATCGGCGAATGAGTCTTTTGCGCGGGTGGCGGTGGCGGCATTTGTGTCGGAATTGGACCCTACGCTGGAGGAAATATCGGATATCAAGACTGCGGTGTCCGAAGCGGTCACGAATGCAATCATCCATGGCTATGACGGGATGGAAGGCGGAAAAGTACGGATACGCTGCCGGATTGACGGTGATGTGGTACATATTGAGGTGGCGGATGAGGGAACGGGAATCGGGGACGTGGAGAAAGCGATGGAACCGCTTTTTACTACGAAGCCGGAATTGAACCGTTCGGGGATGGGATTCCCTTTTATGGAAGCGTTTATGGATGACCTGGAAGTGCTGTCGAAGCCGGGGGAAGGAACAAAGGTTTTGATGAAGAAGAAAATCGGGTGCATCCCATGGATTGGGGACGAGGAATAGCGTATGGAGGAAGTTACCGTTCTGATTGCACGTTCACAGGCTGGGGATAAGGAAGCAAGGGAAATACTGGTAGAGAAAAATCTGGGACTGGTGCACCATATCGTGAAACGATTCCTCGGCAGGGGGTATGATGCGGAGGATTTGTTCCAGATTGGGAGCATCGGACTGATGAAGGCAATCGATAAGTTCGACCTTTCCTTTGACGTGAAGTTTTCCACTTACGCGGTACCGATGATTAGCGGGGAAATCAAGCGTTTTTTACGGGATGACGGAATGGTAAAGGTGAGCCGCTCACTGAAGGAAAACGGCTGGAAAATCCGGCAGGCTTCGGAAAAAATCGCCCATCAGAAGGGCAGGGATGCGACGTTTGCCGAGATTGCGGAAGCAACGGGGCTTTCCAGGGAGGATATTGTCATGGCGATGGAGGCGAACGTGGAAGTGGAATCCATTTACAAATCCGTATACCAGTCGGACGGGAACGAAATTTACCTGGTGGACAGGCTGCCGGAGAAGCGGGACGAGAATGAGAAACTGTTAAACCATATGCTGCTGCAGCAATTGATGGCGGAATTGGGTGAGGAGGAGAAAATGCTGATTACGTTAAGGTATTTTCAGGATAAGACACAGGTGGAAGTGGCGAAAAGGCTGGGTGTGAGCCAAGTACAGGTGAGCAGGATGGAGAAAAAGATACTGGTGCGGATGAGGGAAAAACTGACGTAAGGACAAAAAACCCCGCATCATAAGTCGGATGCGGGGCCGGGAAAATCTCATCAATTATGCATTTTCAAATAAATCTTAACAGGTTATCCCATCACACGCAATTTAAATTCCCCTACCAACTGGCTTAACGTAGCAGCCTGTGCCGATAATTCTTCACTGGTAGCGGATGCCTCCTCGGCGGAAGCGGAATTGGACTGTACGACTGAGGAAATCTGTTCCACGCCAAGTTCCAACTGATGCATGGATTCCGCCTGCGTTCTGGCGGATTGGCTGATTTGGACCATATCGTTCTTGATATCGTTGATTTCCGCCACTACCCGTTTCAGGGATTCTGCGGTCCTTGAGGAAATCCGGCTGCCGTTTTCCACTTCCAGCAGGGAAGTTTCGATTAAGGCACGCGTATTCTTGGCAGATTGTGCACTCTGTTCGGCAAGCATTTTTACCTGGTCTGCCACCACGGCAAAACCTTTGCCTGCTTCTCCTGCCCGTGCCGCCTCTATTGCCGCGTTAAGGGATAAGAGGTTCGTTTGCGAGGCAATGTCTTCGATGCCCGCGATAATATTGCCAATCTGCTGCGAAGTTTCGGAAATACGCTTCATCGCTTCCGTCATGGTCTGCATTTCATGGTTGCTGACATCTGCCTCGTTTACGGCGCTGTTGGCACCCATGGATGCCTTTTCAGCCTGGACGGCGTTGGAATCCACCTGGCTTGCAATGTCGCTGATGGTGGCATGGAGTTCCTGTACCGCACTGGACTGGTCCATGGCGCCTTCGGCAAGCGACTGTGCGTTCTCCGCCATTTGGTTCGAGCCAAGCGCAACCTGTTCGGAGGAAATGTTAATCTGTTCCAGCGTCCGGCTGGTATTTTCCGCCATGGTGCGGATGGAACGGTAAAGCGCTTCAAAATCGCCTTTGTAGGAATCCCTGGCCTGGCTTCTGGCATCCAGGTTGCCTTTGGAAAATTCTGCGGTCAGGTAATTGATATCGGAAACCATGACCTTCAGCACATCGCAGGTCTCACGGAAGGCATTGGCGAGTTTGCCCAGTTCATTGCCGGAATTGTTGGTGATTTCAATGTCGAGGTCGCCTTCCTTGATTTTATTTGCCGCCGTCACCAGCTCGCCCAAAGGACTGCTGATGGCATTGGCAATCCGTTTGGAAATGATGCGTCCGCAAATAAAGGCAAAAATGGAGAACACCAACGTAATAATCATCATGGCAATACCGAAAATGGCAGCGGAAGTAATCGTCGCATTGCATTGTTTGATGTTAAAATTCAATAGTTTATTGATGTTTTTCTCAATGGTGGAGCCGTAATTGGTGGATGCAACGCTCAATACTTTGTATGCGGTTTCATCATCGTTTTCCATGGCTTTGGTGATAACGCCGGTGTATGTATCGGTGAAAGAGGTCATGGTATCCTCAATCTGTTTGATGATTGCCTGTTCGGAGCTTGTAGTGGCGGTTTCCTTAACAAGAGCCAGATATTCGTTCATCGTAGCCTTGTTTGCCTCAAGCTGGTCGTTGAGTTTGGATATTTGAGCGGTATCCGATTCCAAAATCATGTCACGGAGATTGGAGGTCATGGAGCTGAAAGCAATGCCCATATGTCCGATATAGCCCTGGCTGAAACCATAATGCTTGATGGCAATGGTATAATCGATTTCCGTCTTAATTAGGGAAAAAAGACCGATGACGGCGATAATGACCATCAGCATAAGAAGGCTTAGGAACCCCTTATCCAGTTCTTTTCCGATGCTGACGCTTGCTTTTGCCGGTTTCCTTTGCACGTTTCCTTTGGGAATGCGGTTTTTTGCTGCGTTTGCCATAACTTCCTCCTTTATATCCGCTGCTGCATTTGCCGGATGAAACAAAATGTTTTAGGGAAAAATAAAATAATATATATTTTATTGTAACATTAATTAAGCGTTTGTCAATTTCATCAGGGAATTTTGTATAAAAAAACTTTTTTTTGTGGAATGTGACGTGGAAAAGTCAGGATGGGAATTGGAATTTTTTTGATAACAACGCCGGCTTCGGGGTGTCTTCGCACAGATATGTGCGAAAATCCAAAGGGTTGCAGCGTCAAAATGCGCTTCTTGCCAAGGGATGGAAAATTTAGTATAATCCAGGAAATAGGAAACGGACTGGCGTATGTGTGGATGGTATTGATATATTGCAGATAAGGAAGGAAAAGGTGAAAAGTATGAATGCGTTTGATTATGTTGTGGTAAGCATTGACGGGGATTATGCGAACCTGCGCAGGACGGATGTGCAAAGCAGTGAGCTTAAGCTGGTGGCGAGGGCGCTGCTGCCGGATACCATCGCGGAGGGGACGAAGCTCCATTATGAGTATATGGAGTATCAGATTGTGGAAATTGTGGAATAGGAAAGTTGCGGAAACAAAAATAGGGCTGTTTTTTCAAACAAGCCCTGATTGTACCCGGTAGGAAACTAACCGTTCTTTCTGTTCCAAAAGTTCCTGTTTTAGCGCGACATTTCCTGCTGCTGCGGCATGCCGGCAGTCTTCGGCAAGGAGGTTTACGAGTCTGTCGATTTCGTCCCGGTCCTGCTGTTTTTCCGTTAAGATATCTTTTAAAATATCTTTGACCCAGTCCAAATGCTGTCTTGCCTGTGCGGCAAAATCGGGCGCCTGTCCGGTTTCCCAAATTCTGTCTTCCGCTTTGGCAAGAAGTATTTTCCGGAGGGGCGAGAGTTCATATTCTTCCCTTTTTTCAAAAAAGAGTTTGAAGGTGCTTTCCAAAAGAGGTGCGTTGTCCGTATAGCAAAAGAGTGTGCCGTCCTCTTTTAATAATCCCAAGGCATCCAGTAGGATTTCGCGGGGATGTGTATACGGTATGGCACCGTTAAGGAATACGATATCAAAGTCATGCCTGGGCAACTGTAAGCTGCCGTAATCACCGGCAAAATAACTGAGCTTTGGAAGCGGGGTTACATCCGCCATCCGTTCCATCCAATCCATGGATGTAAAATCCAGGGTATTATAGGCGCAGACCAAAGTGGATTCCCCATGGAAGGTGCCGAGCAGTTCCGCGATGTGGCTGCTGAACTGACCGTCCTGACAGCCGTATTCCAGGACACGGAACGGCTGGGAGGACCGGATGAGCCGTGCGGCGAGCAGGGTGTCGGTCATAATGACGGGAAGCGTCATTTCTTCCTCACCGGATTTTGCCTTTTCCAAAAGCCGGAGCAAAAGGTCGGACAAAATGGGATGCTCCTGACCGGGATAACGGTGGAAGGAAATCCGGCTTTTATTTGAAAGAAAATCATTCATGTCCAGCAGAAGCTGTGTCCTGCCCTGCTGTTCGTAAACAAATCGGTTGTCTGCAAGAATAAAACTTCCCATATTATTGTTCCTTTCCAAAAAGCATGTAATAAAGCCGTGCGGTAATTTTTTCCATGTCATAGGTTTCTTTTGCGTATGCATGAGCGCGGCTGCACAATTGTTCCAAATCTTCCCTTTGGCATAACCGGAGCAGGATACCGGCAAATCCTTCGGTGTCGCCGATGTCTGCCGCCATGCCGCAGCGTCCGCAGTCCGTAGCATCGGCGTATTCGTCTATTTTCGTGATGGCTATGGCATCCCCGGCATAGAGCGCTTCGGGAATGACATTTGGAAATCCTTCCCAAACAGAAGGCAGCGCAAATATCTTTGCTTTTGCATATTCCTGATAAAGCGCATGTTTGTCGGCAAGGTTGCCCAAAAAGAGGATGCGTTCTTTTAACGCCGGAAAACGTTCCCAAAATCCGTTCAGGTAATCTTCAAATTCCGGTGTGCGGCTGCCTGCCAAATGCAGGCTCCAGTCCGGGATGTCCCCCGCAATCCGAGCAAATGCTTCCATTAAAATGTGGGTTGCCTTTTGCGGCGTCCCAAGCCTGCCGACGGTCAGGATGATGTTTTCTTTCTGCCCGAAAGAATAGGGCGGCATTTGCCCGGTGAAATCATAAAAACCGTTGGGAATGTATTCGATGTTCCACGGCCATTTTTCGTTCAGGTATTTCTGCATGGTACGGCCGGAAGTTCCTATGACATCGCATTGTTCCATAAACCGGGAGAACGTGGAGGCTTCCCATTGGATGCGGTCCATCCAGTTGGAATTGGCATCCAGCGCCAAATAGATTTTCCCGGCCGGATTTTGCTGTTTATAAATTTCCGCTAACGGATGATAGGAGAAATAGGGACCGCGAAAAAGCAGGGCATCAATGTCCGTGGCTTCTTTCCGGAGGAAATCCGTCTTCGCCCGCATACTGCCGTCCGGTAAAAATTTCATGTCCACGCCTTTGATATATTCCGCATTGGGATATTCTTTTTCCCGTCTGCCACCAGCCATGCCGGCAAGACAGCCGTGGTTTTTATACAGGAGATAGGGGATGGAACCGCACTCCTTAATTAACTGTATGTTCATCCAGCCTTCTTCTGCGGATAAAGCAACCACCCGTTTTCGTTTTTTGTATGCCGAAACCGTTTGTTTTGCCTGCTTTGGCGGGATGGCATAGATTACGGTTTCCCAGTTTTCGGGGATGTGGTAATGGCGGATATGGAACTGGTAGCCGGGGCGGATGGTATCGATTAACCTTGGGATTTCCCACATGTCGCTGACAATATGGTAAGTGCAGACGGCAAGTTTTGGAAAATCATCCCGGATATGTTTTTTTGCCCCTAAGAGCGCGGGTATTTCCGCGCCTTCCACATCCATTTTAATAAAGGTCACTTTTTCCTTAATGTTTTCATCCAGTGCGACAATTTCGATGCCCTGTTCCCCATGCTGTCCGAGCATGAAAGAACTGGAAGACCCGCTTCCTTCCAGGGAGAGGAAATCCTTCCGTTCCCCGACACCGCAGGGCTGTATGGATATGTTTTTGTATTTGGACAGGTTGTCACGGCAGATCCGCATATTGTCCGGGGACGGTTCGTAGACATAAATATGTTTATAGTCCGGAAACTGGCGGATAAATTCTTCCGTGGTATCGCCGGTAAAACCGCCGCAGTCCACAAAGACTTCGTTCCCGTCGCAGGAAACGATACTTTTGTCAAAATATTGGGGGTGTTCGCCGTCATAGGCGGCTTCCAGGAAAGAACGTGCCGGGACAATCCGGTATCCGACCAAATTGGAAAAAACGATGCGGGATGTGTCATCCGCCAAACGGGAAAACAGCCAGTCGTAGGAGAGGATGTTTCTTTGCAGATCCTGTAAGGTGAACCGGTAGGCACCGCTTGTCCGGCCTTTGGAATACCCTCCCATGGGGTAATGCTCCAAATCGTTTGGGGCAATGCGGATTAAGTCCGCCGCGGCATTTAATATTTCTTCATAACTGTATGTTTTTAGCATTTCCGACATTGCCTGGTAGCTGGAAAGCCGGTGAAGGAACTCTTGCTGCTCCATTTGTTATCTCCTTTTCCTTATATGTTCATTTTGAGGTGTTGAATAAAAATTTTTATAAACCGTAAAAAAAACTTGACATGATATAGTAGAAAAAGAATAACATAAAAAAATCCGGTTTACAATATATGTTTTGTTATATTTTGGCTTCTGCCGTAACAATTCAGCCTGAAATGTTATGTTGATGGGCGGACGCACGGGAGGGAGTTTTTTGGGGGGCGGCGGCAGGGGGATTGCCTGTCCCGGTTTTCCGTGCACTTTTTCCGGCTGGGAGTTTCTAAGCA
>CAJUMD010000071.1:3733-17601 GCA_910587275.1 uncultured Kineothrix sp. | reverse complement strand
TTGCTGGTGTGGCGGAATAGGCAGACGCAAAGGACTTAAAATCCTTCGGGAGCAATCCCGTGCCGGTTCAAGTCCGGCCACCAGCACTTTTTCTTTACAGGGAACAGAATTTGTTCTCTGTTTTTTTGTGCGCAGTCCCATGCAGAGGAAGTTTGCCGCTAAGGCGGCGCATGGGACGCGCGGCGACGAAATGATATTTTAGATAGAATTGTGATATTTGAATGAAAAGTGCAGCCGTTTTCGGGATTTCTCTGCCTATTTGGGAGATTGAAACTTCTGAAGGCGTGTGTTTCGGCTCTCTTTTTGAGTGAAAATCCCCAACGACAGGTTAAAAACGGGGATTTTTTTGGACGTTTTTTCGGAATGGAAAGTGGGATGAGCAGGAAAAGGAAAAAGAAGTACTTGCAAAATAAAAGGAGTATGCTATAATACCGCTTGTGTAACAAAAAAGAAAATAGAGAGAAAAGAAATTGGAGGAGAGATAGTTATGGGAAACAAATTTGTAAAACGCATTGCAGCACTTGTAGCAGTAGCGGTTATGGGTATGTCCGTTGTGGCTTGCGGCGGTAATGCAGCAGGAACGGAAGCATCTTCTTCCGCGCTTACGGAAGAAGAATACGCAGCAAAGGTTGAGGAATTGCAGGCGGCTTTGGAAAAGGTTGGAACGGAAGCAAACTCCCTTGATCCTACGGATGTGGAAGGCGCAAAGAAATTACTGGAAGACTTAAAAGCTCCTTTTGTGGAATTTGCAGCGGTTCAGGCACCTGAAAAGTATGCAGAGGCACAGGAAAAGTACAAATCCGGCTCAGAAGCAATGGTTGAGTACATTGATTCGGTAAGTGAAATGCTGGATCCTGAAAAAGCGGCTAATGTGGATGCAAATAAGATTATGGAGCTTATGACGAAAGCGGCGACGGATTTCCAGGAAGGCGATAACCTGCTGGAAGCTGCACAGTAAGGATTTTGAAGAAAGAAAATTTCCGGGTATGGAATTTGGGAAAAGGATGCGCAGGCATCCTTTTTTCATTCACACGGGCACCAAAGGAAAACGGGTATGGGAAAGGAAAATATGAAAATGCATAAAAACGGTTTTGCAGTGACACCGCCCATGGGGTGGAACAGCTATGATTATTATGATACGGGGGTGACGGAGGAACGAGTAAAGGCAAATGCCGACTATATGGCGAAGCATTTAAAGGAGTATGGCTGGGAGTATGTGGTGGTGGACATCCAGTGGTATTCCAATGATGCCGGAACAAAGCGTGACCGTTACCAGTATATTCCGTTTGGGGATGTACAGATGGACGGGTACGGGAGGCTGCAGCCAAGTCCGGCAAGGTTTCCTTCTTCGTCGGACGGCAGCGGTTTCCGGGCATTGGCGGAGTACATTCATGGGAAAGGGTTGAAATTCGGCATTCATATTATGAGGGGGATTCCGAGGAAGGCGGCAGGGCTTCATTGCCCCGTATGGGGGACGGAAGTTACCGCGGATGAAATAGCGGACCCTTCTTCCGTTTGTGTATGGAATCCCGATATGTACGGAGTGCGCGATACGAAAGAAGGACAGGCGTATTATGATGCTCTGATTGGTATGTATGCGGAATGGGGAGTGGATTTCATTAAGTGTGATGATATCTGTGACAGCCGCCTTTACCGTGAGATTCCTTTTTCCGGCTGGCATGAAACGGAAATGATACACCGCGCTATATTAAAAAGCGGCAGACCCATAGTGCTCAGCCTCTCCCCGGGACCGGCGCATCCCGACAGGGCATGGCAGTACTGCAGGTATGCCAATATGTGGCGGATTACGGACGATTTTTGGGATGAATGGCATTTGCTGAAAAACATGTTCTGGCGCTGCGAGCTTTGGCAGGCGCATGTGGATGCAGGCTGTTTTCCAGACTGTGATATGCTTCCGCTTGGAAAGTTGGGCGGCGGGTTCGGAAACGGGGAATGGGACTGTCGTTTGACGAAGGAAGAACAGAAGACCATGATGACCCTGTGGTGCATGTTCCGTTCCCCGTTGATGATTGGGGCGGAACTGACCAGGCTGGATGCGTGGACCCGCTCCCTCCTGACCAACAGGGAGATTTTGGATTTGCTTGACAAGGACTGCCGCGGGATGCAGATTGTCCGTAGCGATGAGGAAGCGATTTGGAAGAACTGGAACCGGAAGACAGGGACACTGCATGTAGCGCTTTTTAATCTGGGGGAGGAAATACGGGAGATATCCGTAGATTTAGGGGATTTGGGAGAAGGAATGGAAGAAGGCGTTCCGTATACCCTTTATGAACTGTGGGATAAGACCGCACAGCCCGGAACGGACGGTACGGTCCATGCAATGGTTCCGGTACATGGGGTGAAGGTGTACCGGGTGCGGTTTTAGGATATTAGAGCGTGTCCGGAAAGCAATTCTCATACACGCTCTAGGAATGATAATCCGTTTTCCAAAAGCCGTGCAAATTACAGTATGCATAAGCGGCTACCGGTTCGTCTCCGTCCTGCAGGACAAAGTGTGCGGTGGGTTCCCCATCCGGTTTTAAGGAAACACGCTGACAGCCTGCCTGTGTCTGGAGATAAATCCAGGTGATGCTGTGTTCCGTGGACATCGGGTGGAAGACGCTTCCTACATGGACGGTGACGTCCGCACCTTCCCGCTTAATCACGGGAAGGTGCTTTTCCGATGCGCCTTCGGACGTGTTGGCGGTAAGGTGCGTGAGCGCGGGACAAATATTTAAGATGTCCGCGGTTTCAGGATTTGTAATACTTTCAAGGATTAGACCGGTATCCTTGTGGAGATAAAAGTTGGGTTCTTTCTGCATAATTGTTTTCCTTTCTTTTCCTTGTTGTTTTGGTTTTTATCATTGCGTATTTCAGGTACTACGTTTATAGTGTGGAAAGTTTGACACATTTTATACCTGTGATTTTTAGCCGGAGCAAAAAACATTTGTGTTTGGAGGATTGCGCGGTTTATGGCGGAAAGCAATGGCTGCCGGATGAAAAACTATTGACTTTTGGCAGGATATTTTTTACAATTTTAGAGACTTACAGACTTTATTAACGTTGGCAATGAGCAAGGTGACCGTATAAGAGATGTTTTTCGTCTTTGGAGCGTGTTTGCAGATTAGAAGGGAGAAAAAGATGCCAGAAAAAAACATACCATACAAAATTTACCTCGAGGAAAGCGAGATGCCGAAACAGTGGTACAATGTCCGTGCCGATATGAAAAACAAGCCGGCGCCGCTGTTAAATCCGGAAACGTTAAAACCCATGACTTTTGAGGAGCTTCGCGGAGTGTTCTGTGACGAACTGGTAAGGCAGGAACTGAACGATACGGACGCATATATTGATATTCCGCAGGAAATCCGGGATTTCTATAAGATGTACCGCCCGGCGCCTTTGGTAAGGGCGTATTGCCTGGAAAAAAAGCTGGGGACACCGGCAAAAATCTATTATAAATTTGAAGGCAACAATACCAGCGGCAGCCATAAGTTAAATTCTGCCATTGCACAGGCTTATTACGCGAAACAGCAGGGACTTAAGGGCGTAACAACGGAAACGGGGGCAGGACAGTGGGGAACGGCGCTTTCCATGGCATGTTCTTATTTCGGACTGGACTGCCATGTGTATATGGTTAAGGTATCTTATGAGCAGAAACCGTTCCGGCGTGAAGTGATGCGTACCTACGGTGCGCAGGTAACACCGTCCCCTTCAGACACCACAAGCGTGGGAAGGAAGATTTTGGAAGAATTTCCCGGTACCGGGGGAAGCCTTGGATGTGCCATTTCCGAAGCGGTGGAAGCTGCTGTCGGGAAAGAGGGGTACCGTTATGTGCTGGGAAGCGTGTTGTCACAGGTGCTGCTCCACCAGTCCATCATCGGGGAGGAGACGAAAGCCGCGCTTAAGAAATACGGCATAAAACCGGACATGATCATCGGCTGCGCGGGCGGCGGTTCTAATTTGGGCGGACTGATATCCCCGTTTGTGGGCGAGAAGCTGAGAGGGGAGGCGGATTACCGGATTATTGCGGTGGAACCGGCATCCTGTCCGAGCCTGACCAGGGGAAAATATGTGTACGATTTCTGTGATACCGGAAAAGTATGTCCGCTGGCAAAAATGTATACGCTGGGCAGCGGTTTCATGCCCGCTCCGAACCATGCGGGCGGTTTAAGGTACCATGGGATGAGTTCCGTTGTGTCCCAGCTTTATGACGACGGTTTGCTCGAGGCTGTCAGCGTGGAGCAGACGGCGGTATTCCGGGCGGCGGAGCAGTTCGCGCGGGTGGAAGGAATCCTTCCGGCACCGGAAAGCGCTCATGCCATCAAAGTTGCCATGGACGAAGCGGTAAAGTGTAAAGAAACGGGCGAGGAAAAGACCATTGTGTTCGGTCTTACGGGAACCGGCTATTTTGATATGGTGGCTTACGGAAAGTTCCATGACGGGGCGATGGTGGATTACGTGCCGACGGAGGAAGATTTGGAGAAAGGGTTCGCAGGGATTCCTTCCGTTCCGGGGAAATAAAAAGGGAAAATAAAGTAACAGTTCAGTTTGAAATGTTATGTTGGAACACGGACGCACGGGAGAAATTTTTTGGCGGGGCGGCGGCAGCGGGATTGTCTGTACCGGATTTTCCGTGCACTTTTTTCGGCTGAAGGTTTCTAAGCAGAATGGGAAGTTGTATCAAAGGCTACGGGTCGTCCTTAAGCGGCACCCATGCCGCATCGGACTGAAATGGGCATCCCTGCCCATTTCCCTCCCGTGCTGAGTAAAGTAAAAAGGAATACTATGATGTTGCCAAATAAATACAGAAAATAAAAATTATGATTGACAATTTCATAAGAATCATGTATAATTAAATTGTTGTGGATGGCCTGTACATAAAACGGGTATCAGCAGCGGATGTGCGCTTAGCTCAGCTGGATAGAGCGTTTGGCTACGGACCAAAAGGTCGGGGGTTCGAATCCTCTAGCGCACGTTATCTATGTGCAGGCGGTGATACATAAGGCAGGCACAGTCGTTTTGGAAAACGCAGGAAACTATGTAAAACGGGTGTTCCTGTGTTTTTTTGTTTCACGGACCGGATTAAAAGGAACGGAAAGATAAGAAGAAGGAAAACAGGATGGAAGGAATGAAAAAAAACGGGAAATGGATTGCCGTTGCTGCAGCAGGACTGTTGTTAATAGGGGGCGGTATCGGGTATAAGATGATTTCGGATTACCGGGAAGCAGCCGTTGAGGCAGCGCGGATGGAACGGAACAGGGAAAGTCTGGAGAAAGCGGCGCAGGTGCAGGAGGGCGGGATGTTTGACGATTCCGTGGAGTCCGGCATCAGCGTGTTTGAAACGGTAAGGAAGCGTCCGGAAGCCGTGGAACTGACGGAGGAAAACGCGGCGGATTTCATCACCGTGGAATCCTGCCTGGTGGATCAGAAGACGAGTAATATATCGTTAAAATTTTCTTCACAGGGAATTCCGGTCAGTGATGATAAGTATTATTACCTTTTTGCCATACGCGCCTGCTATGACGGGATTCCCGATGACTTGTCGCCGATTATACGGAAGCGGAAGGCGGAGGAAATGGAATTTCTGTTTTCAAGGCATTTTGGGAGCATCAGCGGTTTTCTGTATAAGTATCAGGTAGCGGTGAAAGTGGATGATAAGTATGTGCCGGTGGGAAGTCCGAATTACGTGACGAATCCGGAAGGAATCGCATTTTACAAATCCAACGGGGATACGGTTTCCTCCAAGAAAGGGCTTTTGGTGGCGCCCGATAAGGTGCAGTCAACGGAATTGGAGGACTTGGGCGTGAAACATGCGGCGTATAATATCCAGATGTCGAGGATTTTGGATGTGGAGGAAGGGGATGAAGACGGGGAATATCCTCCGGTTGCCTATGCCTATAACGGAAAGGGGTATCTGTTCAACGGACAGGTAATGGCGGAATATGATATGGTATTCCGTACTCTGACGGAAAAAGGAATTGAGATTACGGCAATTCTGCTGAACGATGTGACGGATTTCCCGGAACAGGCGATTCATCCGTTGTCGCGTTCCGGTATCGGGACGGCGCCTTATTATGCTTTTAATGCGGCGGACGAAGATGGAATGGAATATCTGGCGGCGGTAAGCACTTTTTTGGCGGAGCGGTATACCGGCAGGGAGAACGGCAGGGGTGTGGTAGCGAACTGGGTCATTGGCAATGAAATCAATGCGAGGAAAGAATGGAATTACATGAAGCATGTGGGGCTGGAAACATATGTCAGGGAATATGTGAAGGCTTTCCGGGTATGCTATAATTCCATAAAAAGCATAAACGGCGCCAGCCGGATTTACATTTCCCTGGACCAGCAGTGGAACAACGGTGCAGACAGGAACGGGAATTATAATGCGAAGGATATTTTGGACGAGTTTAACAGACAGGTCCGCAGGGAGGGGAACATTGACTGGGGACTTGCCATCCACCCTTATAACGTACCGCTGGATTCTCCCTACATATGGAAAGAGTCTGCGTACGTGAAGGATTCCGCGGATACCCCTATGGTGACGATGGCGAATATTAACGTGGTAACGGATTATTTGCAGGCGGAGGAATTTCTTATGCCGGACGGCGGGGTACGTTCCGTGACGTTAAGTGAGCTTGGGTATACATCGGTGCAGGGTGAGGAGCTGCAGGCGGCGGCGATTGTTTACGCGTACAAAATAGTGGAGGCAAATCCGCATATTGATTCCGTCCTTTTTTCCAGACAGACGGATGCGGAGGAAGAAATGGCGCAGGGG
This sequence comes from uncultured Kineothrix sp., assembly GCA_910587275.1. Taxonomy (GTDB): domain Bacteria; phylum Bacillota; class Clostridia; order Lachnospirales; family Lachnospiraceae; genus Kineothrix. The sequence continues at coordinate 10,826 of CAJUMD010000071.1, read as the reverse complement.
CTTGCGCTTGGGATTAACCATACGGACGGGACGCATAAATACGTATATGAGGTATATAAATACATGGATACGGAACAAAAGGAAAAATATACGGATTTTGCAAAGGAAATTATCGGCATTAGTAAGTGGTTTTAGGCTATGGTCCGGGAAAGACGGATTAAAAGAAAAAAAATTTACCAAATAGCCGGATACACCTTGACTAACCTATCAATATGTATGAAAATAGGATATAAGGCTTAGACTATCCTGCGGCATGTGCAATGAAAATAGGGGCTGCGGGACAAAAAAGAGGATGGATGGTGCGTGAAATGAAGATTAAGGATTTTATGGATTTGGACAAATTACAGAGGATTCAGGACCGGTTTTCGGATGCCACGGGATTGGCAGTCATTATCGTGGATACGGAAGGGGAATATGTAACGAAGGGAAGCAATTTCACGGATTTCTGTATGAAGTATACGAGGGGGACGGAAGAAGGCATAAGGCGCTGCAAACAGTGCGATTATGAAAGCACCGGTACATATCTTTGCCATGCGGGACTTGTGGATTTTTCCTCGGATATTATCGTGGAAGGGGAAAAAGTGGGTGCCGTAATCGGCGGACAGGTTTTGACAAGGGAACCGGACGAGGAGAAATTCAGGGGGATTGCACAGGAACTTGGCATTGATTCGGAGGATTATATCAGGGCGCTGCATAAGGTGCCTATCCGTACGGATAAGGCAATCCGCGCGGCGGCAGGGCTTTTGGAGGAAGTCATAAATCATTCAGTGAATTTGGAATACATGAAATACCATAACAGCAGAAGGCTGGATACGTTTGATGCGGAACTGGAGAACGCCACGAAGACGGTAGACGTGATTTACCAAAAGACAAGGGAACTGGACGGTATTGCAACGAAACAGAATATCCTGTCCTTGAATGCATCCATAGAGTCCGCAAGAGCAGGCGTGGCGGGCGCGGGATTTGCCGTTGTGGCAAAACAGATGGGCGATTTGGCATCCCAGTCTGCCGGTATTTACAAACAGATCAGTGAATCCGCCCAGCAGATTAAGCGCTCCGTGGAAGTGCTGAACGGAAAATATAACAGCGGGGAAAAAGGCTGAGGGAAAAAGACATGTCCCATAATAACCAGAAAAAAATAGCAGTAATTAATGATTTATCCGGTTTTGGACGCTGTTCGCTGGCAGTGTTCATGCCGATTATTTCCTATATGGGGATTCAGTGCTGTCCGGTACCGACCTCCATTTTTTCCAACCATACGGGTTTTCCGGAATTTTTTTTCGATGATTATACGGAACATATGGATGACTACATCTCGATGTGGCACAAGCTGGGACTGAAATTTGAAGGGATTACCTCCGGTTTCCTTGGTTCCAAAGAGCAGATTGAGACAGTCCTCCGTTTTGTTGAGCAGTTTTGCAGCGGCAGGACGAAGGTAATCATTGATCCCGTAATGGGGGATTACGGGAAGCTCTATGCCACTTATACGGAGGAAATGTGCGGGGAGATGCGGCGGTTGGTGGCATATGCGGATATCATTACGCCGAATCTCACGGAATGCTGCCGCCTGACCGGTACCCCTTACAAGGAAAAGGGATGGAAAAAGAAGGAACTATGTGAAATGGCGGAAGCACTGTTTGCACAGGGACCGGGGAAAGTAGTCATTACCGGAATCCCGCAGGGGGAATTCATTGCCAATTACGTCATGGAGAAGGGGAAAGAGCCAAGGCTTCTGCGCACCCATAAGGCGGGGACGGAGCGTTCGGGAACCGGCGACGTGTTCGCGTCCATAATTGCGGCGGATGCGGTGAACGGCGTTGCTTTTGACCGTTCGGTAAAAAAGGCTTCCAATTTCGTGAAAAAATGCATTTTAAAGTCCATGGAGCTTGGTATCCCGCAGACGGACGGCGTTTGTTTTGAGGAAATCCTGCATTCCCTGAAACGGGACTGATGTGCGGCATAAAAGGAAAGAGGGAGAAGGAAACGGCGATGGAAAAAGAGATGACGATTTTATATGAAGTGCATGATAACCTGTATGTGAACCTGACAAACCGCTGTCCATGCGCATGTACGTTTTGTCTGCGCCAGACGATGGATGAGATGAACCATTCGGGCAGTCTTTGGCTGAAACGGGAACCGACGGTGGAGGAAGTGAAGCAGGAGTTTAGGAAATTTGAGGAAGACGGTGAGCTTTCACGGAAGTACCGGGAAGTAGTGTTCTGCGGGTTCGGTGAGCCGACGGAGCGTTTGGAGGAACTTTTGGAAATAGCGGCTTTCGTAAAGGAGCGGTACCGGATGCCTATAAGGGTCAATACCAACGGGCTGTCGGATTTAATCCATGGAAAGCCGACGGCGCCTCTGTTCCGCGGGTGTGTGGACGTGGTATCCATCAGTTTAAACACGCCCGATAAAGACGAATATTTCAGACTGACGAGGAGCAAATTCGGGGAAGGGTCTTTTGACGCATTGTTAAAATTTGCGGAAGAAGTGAAGGAATATGTCCCGAAGGTGGTACTTACCACGGTGGAAACAACCATCAGCGAGGAGGACCAGACGCGGTGCAGGGAAATCTGCGGCCGTATCGGGGTGACGTACCGGATCAGGCCGTGGGAAGGGTGATGCGGTCAATCATGCATAAATAAATAAGGAAAAGGTGAAAAATGATGGCAGATTTAAAAGGAACAAAAACAGAAGCAAATTTACAGGCGGCATTTGCGGGGGAATCCCAGGCGCGGAATAAGTACACCTATTTTGCGTCCAAAGCAAAAAAGGACGGTTATGTGCAAATTGCAGCTATTTTTGAGGAGACGGCAAATAATGAGAAAGAACATGCCAAGCTGTGGTATAAACTGTTAAACGGCGGTATCGGGAGCACGGTGGAAAACCTGAAGGCGGCGGCGGACGGTGAGAACCACGAGTGGACCGATATGTACGAAACCTTTGCGAAGGAAGCAAGGGAGGAAGGATTTGACGAGATAGCCCGGTTATTTGAAGGCGTTGCGGCAATCGAAAAGGAACATGAGGAGAGGTACCGGAAGCTGTTGGCGAATATTGAGAAGGAACTGGTGTTTTCCAAGGATGGCGATGTGGTTTGGCAGTGTGCGAACTGCGGGCATGTCTGCATTGGAAAGAAAGCGCCGGAAGTATGCCCGGTGTGTGACCATCCCCAGTCTTATTTCCAGGTTAAGGCGGAAAATTATTAAAGAGCTGAAAAACAGCGGCAGTTCAGGCTGAACGGTTACGGAAAACAGAAAATTTTGCCAAAATCCCCTTGCTTTTGGGATATAACCGTATTATACTGAAGATATAGAGGAGCAGAACAGGTAAGGGTATTGCACAAATGCTTTTTTGTGCGGGAAAGGAGTTATTATGGGTATATCAGCATTAAATAATACAAATCCTAATTCTATATACGGCAAGATTGCCAGCGGTAAGAGAATACAGACGGCTGCGGATGATGCGGCGGGGTTAGCCATTTCCAATAAACTGAAAAAAGAGGAAAACGGTTACAATGTTGGTGCTGCCAATATTCAGGACGGCATAGGCGTTGCCAATATAAAGGATGGTGCGTTGGGCTCCATTCAGGATTCCCTGCACAGAATCCATGAACTGAGTATTAAAGCGTCCAACGGTTTATACGGTGATTCCGAGAAACGGATGATACAGGATGAAATAGACCAAATGCTTCAGGATATTGAGAGCACTGCGGTAGGCACCCAGTATAACGAGATGAAGCTGATGGACGGCAGTATGGCGGATATGCACATTGCTACCAATCCTGACGGCAAGGGCATGAAAATCCAGATGCAGAATACGACCCTCAAGGCTTTGGGTATAGAGGGATACAGCGTAATGGGTGATTTTGACATCAAGGACATTGAAGCGGCGATGGATAAAGTCACCACGGCGCGGAGCAATAACGGGGCATCAACGAACCGTTTGGAACATGCTTACAATTATAATACGAGCGCTTCCCTTGAAATGGTAAGTTCCAGAAGCCGTATCGAGGATTTGGATATTCCGAAGGCGGTTTCCGAGCAGAAGAAAGATAAGCTGATGGAAGATTACCGCATGGGTATGATGCGCAAGAAAATGCAGGATGATTCCATGGTTCTTAAGATGTTTGGCACCATGTAAGTGAAAAAGGCGGAAACCGGCAGAGGGGTTGTTGACTCAAAAAAAACGAATGGCCGGTTGAAAAGAAGATGGATTAGAATAAAAAAAGAAGATCAGGGTATCCCAAAGGTGGGATACCCTGTTTTGAAATGCTTGGACGGAAAAAGGCAGGGGATTAACGTGAAAAAATACCTGAACATATTATTAAAAATCGTATTCAGCCGGACCATGGTGACGATTGCGCTTTTGCTGGTACAGATTGGCTGGCTGTTTGCCGGTTTCCGGTGGCTGAGGGATTATTCGGAAGTTACGCTGGCTTTTACGCTGGGACTTAGCGGGGTACTTTTGGTTTATATCATTAACCGTGACGAAACGCCGGAATTTAAGCTGACATGGGTGATACCGATTTGCGTGGCACCGGTGTTTGGCGGACTTTTATACCTGTTCGTTATGAGCAATGCGGGGCACTGGGGACTGGAAAAAGAGGTAAAGCGGGGCAGGGAGGAAGCGGAAAAACTGATGCATACCGGTATGTCGGTGCGTAAGAAACTGGAGGAGACGGACGCTCATACGGCGGGGCTCTGCCGTTATGTGGAGGATGTGGGGGGCTTTCCTGTGTATGACAATTCGTCCGTTACCTATTTTCCCTTAGGGGAGGACAAGTATGCCGACCTGCTGGTGGAGCTGGAAAAAGCGAGCGAGTTTATTTTCCTGGAATATTTCATCGTGGAACGGGGGACGATGTGGGACAGCATTTTGGATATCCTGGTGCGGAAGGTGCGGGAGGGAGTGGAAGTCCGTTTTATGTATGACGGAACTTGTACTTTGACACTGCTTCCGTATTCCTACCCGAAGAAGCTGAGGGAGTTGGGCATCCGGACGAAGGTGTTTTCCCCCATCCGTCCGTTACTCAGCACTGCCCAGAATAACCGCGACCACAGAAAGATACTGGTCATTGACGGGAAAGTGGCATATACCGGCGGCGTAAACCTGGCGGACGAGTATATTAACGGGAAAGTCAGGTTTGGGCATTGGAAAGATACTGCCATACGGGTGGAGGGGGACGCGGTGAAAAGTTTTACCGTCATGTTCCTCCAAATGTGGAATGTGGGGGAGATGGGACGGAGGGATTACGGGAAGTATATCAGGAATTGTGTGAAACCTTTGGAGGGCAGTTCCGGTTTCGTTCTGCCTTACGGGGACAGTCCCACCATTAAGGAAAACGTGGCGGAAACGGTTTATATGGACATCATTAACCACGCCGTAAAATACGTGCATATCATGACACCTTATTTCATTGTGGACAACGCCATGCTGGATGTATTGCAGTTTGCAGCGGGGCGGGGAGTGGATGTGAAAATCATTATCCCCCATATACCGGACAAAAAGCCGATTTTTGCAATGTCCCGTACTTATTATCCGGATTTGCTCCAGGCCGGTGTTAAGGTGTATGAGTACAAGCCGGGGTTTATCCATGCAAAAGTGTTTACGTCGGATGATGAAAAGGCGGTGGTGGGGACGATTAACATGGATTACCGCAGCCTGTATCATCATTTTGAATGTGCGGCATATTTATATCGTAATCAGGCGGTGGCGGATGTGGAAAGGGATTTCCAGGAGACACTGGGAAAATGCATGGAAGTGGACCTGGGATATTACCGCCGGATTCCATGGTACAACCGCATGATGGGAAGGGTATTACGATTGGTGGGTCCCTTGATGTAGGAAGCAGGGAATATTTTATGCATGTATCAGTTACGGAATCGATAAATTTATAAAAATGTAATTTGACGGATGGCAAAATCTCCATTATGATGGACATATGGCAGAAAATAGAAGCACGCACGGAAAACGGCGGGGAAAGAAGTGGGGAAATATGCAGGGAATCCTGTATGACGCAAGAAAAGTGAAAGCGTATGAATATCTGCTTGCGCTGGGGGAATATGCGGGGCAGGACAGTGGATGGATTGGGGAGCTGTGGTCGGATTTGCTTGCCGAACCGGAGTTATACGGGGAAATGGTGTATTATTTGGAGCGACATGTGTTTTTGGATGCGTTTAAGTTCCGGGGATATTCCCTGACGGATTTATATGTATGGCAGATGAACAAATATAATCTGATTAAGGATTTGGGGAAAAATACGGCGGAGTGCAATAAAGAAACGATGGTGTTACGTTCGTTCCGTACGATGCTTGACCTGATGCGCAGCCCGGAGGAATATTTGAAGCGGCTGGGCGAGGACCGGGGTATGGACAGATTATAAGGAGACGGGGTATGACGAAAACGGAATTTATGGAGGTTTTGCAGAGGACGCTGGCGGGTTCGCTGGGAAGCGGCACGGTAAGCGGTCATATGCGCTATTACCAGGATTATTTTGATTCTCAGCTTGCCATGGGAAAGGACGAGATGCAGATTACCGCAGAGCTGGGTGACCCGCGCCTGCTTGCCAAGACCATCATTGAAGCGGCGAAACGGGAAGGCATGGGCGGCGGTACGCCGGAATATGACGAAGTGTACGAGGACGGGACGGCGGAACCGAAAGGAAACGGCAGGGTAAAGGCGTACCGGATGCCGGTGTGGCTGGTAGCGGTACTTGTCTTTATGGTATTGTTTGTCATTGTGGGAATGGTGACTTCCGTGGTGACGGCGCTTCTCCCGGTGCTGCTTCCCGTATTGGCGGTTCTTTTGGTGGTACGGCTGGTGCGGAACCGTTGATTTTGGGTATTTAATCGAGTAGGGGAAATCTTTTCCCCTACTCCGCGCGCCCCATGCGCCGCTTTGCGGCACACTTCCTCTGCATAGGGCTGTGCAATCGAGTAGGGGAAATCTTTCCCCGACTCCGCGCGCCCCATGAGCCGCTTTTGCGGCACACTTCCTCTGCATGGGGCTGTGCAATCGAGTAGGGGGAATCTTTCCCCGACTCCGCGCGCCCCATGAGCCGCTTTTGCGGCACACTTCCTCTGCATGGGGCTGTGCA
>CAJUMD010000071.1:0-3633 GCA_910587275.1 uncultured Kineothrix sp. | reverse complement strand
CCGCGCGCCCCATGAGCCGCTTTTGCGGCACACTTCCTCTGCATGGGGCTGTGCATAAAAAGGACGGCTATTTAGCCGTCCAAATATCTTTGAAAATGTGTATCCCGCCGGAATCGCTCCGGCGGGATAATGAGGGGAGTATAAATAATTAATATAAGGGTCTGTAAAGGGAAACGATGAAGGGGTATTTCCCTTTACATGTTTTATTATAGCACGATTTGGAAAAAAAGCAATACCAAAAATAGTACCATGGTACCGCCTGTTTTTTGTGCAAAATGAATAAAAAACCGGTACCATGGTACTATTTTTCCTTTTGCTTTTTCTTTTTTGCCTATTAGATAGGAAAAAGAATCCCGAAAAGAGAAAAATGTTTGAATAGATTTCCGGTTTGGGTGACATACTACCTGTGTAACAAAAATTTATCAGGAGGAATGAAACATGTCTAAAAACGATTATAACCAGAACAACGAAAACAAAAATCAGGATAACAAATTCAACAACAGCAACAACGAAAAGCAGAACCAGAAGAACAGCAACAACAGCAACAACAGCTCCAACAACAGCCAGAAGAACAACAACTTCTAAGCTGGGGCGGGAAAAAGGGATGCCGGTGGGCATCCCTTTTTTACATCTGCAAAAGCCAAAGGGGACCTTTCCTGGCTTTTGCGTTTCCCCTCACCCCTGAACATAACATTTCAGGCTGACGGTTACATTCCTGTGGATTTTGTGGTTGAAATGTGTAGGAAATACAGGTATACTGTTAGGGTGTATGGAAAATGTGTTCGGCAGTAGGACCGGGTTGGGAGATGCGTCATGGCGGACTGGATGGTTTCTGCGGGCGAAAGGAATCGGAGGAAGAATGAAAAAATATGAATTGGTTGCGCCCTGTCATTTCGGGCTGGAAGCAGTACTGAAAAGGGAAATCATTGATTTGGGTTATGACGTCAGTCAGGTGGAGGACGGAAGGGTGACTTTCCTTGGCGACGAGGAGGCGGTTTGCCGTGCAAACGTGTTTTTGCGGACGGCAGAACGGATTTTAATAAAAATAGGGAGTTTCCATGCGGAAACTTTTGAGGAATTGTTCCAGGGGACGAAAAGCCTTCCCTGGGAGGAGTACATACCAAAGGACGGGAAATTCTGGGTGGCGAAGGCCGGAAGCGTGAAAAGTAAACTGTTCAGCCCTTCGGATATCCAGTCCGTCATGAAAAAGGCAATGGTAGAGCGCCTAAAGGATGCTTACGGAATCCATTGGTTTGAAGAAGACGGGGAGGAATTCCCCATAAGGGTATTCCTGATGAAAGACGAAGTGACGGTGGGATTGGATACCACGGGGGATTCCCTGCATAAGAGGGGATACCGGAAGCTGGCGGCGAAAGCACCGATTGCGGAAAATCTTGCGGCAGCGCTGATTATGCTGACACCTTGGCGGGGGGACCGTATTTTGGTGGATCCTTTCTGCGGAAGCGGCACATTCCCCATCGAGGCGGCTCTGATGGCGGCGAATATTGCGCCGGGCATGAACCGTTTTTTTACCGCAAAGAACTGGCCCCATATTGTGGAAGGAAATATTTGGCAGGATACGGTGGATGAGGCGAAAGAGATGGTGGATTTGGATGTGGAGACGGACATACAGGGATTTGATATCGATGGGGACATTGTGGCGGCAGCCAGGGAAAACGCAAGGCTCGCTGGGGTGGAAAAACTGATTCATTTCCAAAAGAGGGGGGTGGAGGAATTAAGCCATGCCAAAAAGTACGGTTTCATTATTACGAATCCGCCTTACGGGGAACGTATGGAAGGAAAGGAACAGCTTCCGGCCTTGTACCGTACCATAGGGGAGCGCTACCGGCAGTTGGATGCATGGTCGCTGTATGTCATTACCGCCTATGAAAACGCCGAACGGGATATCGGTAGGAAAGCCGATAAAAACCGGAAAGTTTATAACGGCATGATAAAGACATATTTTTACCAGTTCATGGGTCCGAAGCCTCCGGCAAGAAAGAAAAACGGGTAAGGGGCGGAATGCGGCGAAGGCGGTATACCGTGCCGGTTGTTGAAATCGGTGAAAGTTGGGGATAGACGGCAGAAAAAGAAAACGGGATGATAAATATGGAAAACAGGAAAAAAATTGTATTCGCAACGGGAAATGAAGGAAAAATGCGCGAAATCCGTGAAATCCTTGGGGACATGGATGTGGAAGTCCTTTCCATGAAGGAGATGGGGATTGACGTTTCCGTGGAAGAAAACGGGACGACGTTTGCGGAAAATGCATTGATTAAGGCAAAGACGGTGGCGGAGGTTTGCGGGGAAATCGTATTGGCGGACGATTCCGGTTTGGAAATTGATTATTTGAATAAGGAACCGGGGATTTATTCGGCGCGGTATATGGGGGAGGATACCCCGTATTCCGTGAAAAATGCAAATTTGGTGGAACGCTTGGCCGGTGTGCCGGAGGAGGAGCGCACCGCGCGTTTTGTCTGTGCGATTGCGGCGGTATTTCCGGACGGGGAAGTAAAAGTCTCCCACGGGACTGTGGAAGGAAGGATTGGTTACGGGGAAATGGGATTGAACGGTTTCGGTTATGACCCGATTTTTTATGTGCCGGAGCTGGGAAAGACGACGGCACAACTGAGCGGCAATGAAAAGAACCGGATCAGCCACAGGGGCAGGGCGTTGCGTGAAATGAAAAAAGAACTGAGGAAAAAGATTGCAGGTGGGGACGGGAATGAAGATACTGATCGTAAGTGACACGCACCGCCAAAACCATAATTACCTGAAAGTGGTGGAGCGGGTAGGACCGGTTGACATGGTGGTGCATTGCGGGGATGTGGAAGGAAGTGAATATGTCATCTGCGAGGCGGCAGGCTGTCCGGTGGAAATGGTTGCCGGAAACAATGATTTTTTTTCGTCCCTTCCGAGGGAAAAGGAGTTTATGGCAGGCAGGTACCGCGTATGGTTGACGCATGGGCATAATTATTACGTGTCCATGGGAAATGAAACGCTGAAAAAAGAGGCGGTGGCAAGGGGGATGGATATCGTTATGTACGGACATACCCATAGACCGGTGGTGGATATCGAGGACAGCGTGATTGCGGTCAATCCGGGAAGCCTGACTTATCCCAGACAGGAGGGAAAACGTCCCTCATATGTGGTGATGGAGACGGACCGGGCGGGGGATGCGCACTTTACTATTTGTTACCTTTGAAGGGGAAGGCGTATGCATGGCATGAAGCTGCAAAAATGCGTGCGGAGTATAAAAATGGAAAAATAATTGTTAAAAACAGGTTGACAGATGGCGAAATGTATAATATAATAGGTTTTGCGCTGTGACAAAGTGAGAAAACATCGCGGGGTGTGGCTCAGCTTGGCTAGAGCGCCTGGTTTGGGACCAGGAGGTCGCAGGTTCGAATCCTGTCACCCCGATTCCGGACTGAAATGAAAAAGACGTTTTGCGGGTGTAGTTCAATGGTAGAACACTAGCCTTCCAAGCTAGATACGTGGGTTCGATTCCCATCACCCGCTTCGCGGGAGATGGGAATACTGATTCCGGTCTGCGACGCATGTCACCCGTAAGGTAAGTGTTCGTAGCTCAGCTGGATAGAGCAACGGCCTTCTAAGCCGTGGGTCGGGGGT
>CAJUMD010000070.1 GCA_910587275.1 uncultured Kineothrix sp. | reverse complement strand
TCATTTTTACAACAACTTTTTAATTCCGTTCAGCCGGAAGGCTGAACTGTTACAGGAGAACCGCCGCTGCGGCCGGTGGAAGATGTACGCCATAAGCTGCCATTGGCAGAGGGCGGGACGCATGACGAGGGAAATCCCGCAATATCTTTCCTTTGTGATTGATAAATTATATTTACCGGAATATATTAGTAGTAATTCTTTATTAAATAGGGAGCCATGTGTGAAAGAAGAATTATCGGATATTTCAATAGAGGATGAAACATGTGTCATTAAGTACTTATTGGATATTATGAGAACGCATGATTTAATTACAGAAGAAGAATATTGGGCGGTTTTATATAAATATAATTGAGGGGTGCAGATAATATGGTAGAAAAAAGACTGAGAGCCGTATTTTATGCAAGAGTGAGTACGGAAGAAGAAGAACAGTTAAATGCAATCGAAAAGCAGATTGAAGAAAACAGGGATGTTATCAGAGCAAAAGGCTGGATTCCGGTTGATGAATATGTAGATAAAGGAATCACAGGCACACAGGCAAAGAAACGAAATGAATATATAAGGATGCTTGACGATATTAAGAAAGACAAGTTTGATATTATTGTCGTTAAGGAACAGTCACGTTTGCAGCGAAATACTATGGATTGGTACATATTCCTAAACGAAATGGTACAGAATCAAAAGAAATTATATTTGTATTTGGAAAACACATTTTTTGATCCGAAAGATAAATTTATATTTGGAATAAGAGCGATGATGGCAGAGGAATACAGTCGTGATTTAAGTAAAAAAGGAAATGCCGCCAAAAGACACAGACAGGAAAACGGTAAGCCGATTATTACAAACCGTACATGGGGCTTCAAAAATATCAACGGTGAAATTCTGATTGATGAAGATGAATCAAAACTTGTAACACGCATTTATGGATTGTTTGCTGATGGTTTTGGTGGGCGTGTAGTTGCAAGAATCTTACGTGATGAAGGTATAAGGAATAGAAACGGTAAAACACTTTCAGAAAATACGGTACGTGATATCGTGAGGAATCCGCTGTACAAAGGTGTTGCGGTGATGAATAAAGAACATTTTGATTTTGAAGCAAAGAAAATGATCAAAAATCCCGAAAGTGAATGGATATACAGGGAAGGAATCGTACCGCAGATTGTCGATGATGATTTATGGGAAAAAGCAAACGCACAAATAAACAGTAGGAAAACGGTAGACAGGACACACAATGTAGGAATTAATAAGGGCAATACGTTACTGTCATCTAAAATAATATGTGGTGAGTGCGATTCAAAATATTGGAGGAATAAAAGGGCACAAGGTATTTACTGGTATTGCAGTGAGGGTTCGCGTTCTGGGAAAGCAAAAGAAAAAACAGGAATGAAGTGCGTTTCACTGAATCTGAAAGAAGATGAAATACTGTCCCTGATAGAACACTTAGGTAATCAGCTAATTGCCAGGGAGAAGAAAGAAGAAGTATTAAGTAATGCTATTGGAAAAATTTATGCAGGGTTAATCAATTCTAACAGTGGTGAAACTTTGGAAGATATTCAATCCCAAAAAGAAAAACTGAATAAAAGAAAAGAAACCCTTATGGATTTGCTATTGGATGGAACGGTTGCAAAATCTGATTATTCATCCAAAATGAATGATATCCTAAAGCAGATTTCATTGTTGAATGAGAAAGAAATTAAGATACAGGAGAAGAAGGAAGAAAACGGTGATCTGCTTGACCGTTTGAATCAGGTAAAAATATTATTTCACGACAAAACAGAAAAGGGAATAGAAGTACCTTTGATGTGTTCCCATATTGAACAGATTAAGGTGTATGAGAAGAAAATGGATGTGTATTTGGACTTCTTGCAAAATGCTGATTTTATTTCAGTAAATTGTGATAAAAATAAACGAAAAAACATTTCAGATATGCCCATTTGTGTGGGTGGAGAAATACCCGGAAGACGTAAAGGCCATCCTGGCGGCAGGTCATGATATGGGGAACGAGAGCGAAAGCTACAAAAACATGTCAGGGCTGACTTCTTCCGAATGTTTGGAAGAAATACAAAAAGCCCATACGCGGGTACAGGAACTGACGGGGTATGATATGACGCTGTTCCGCCCGCCTTATGGTGAATATGACAACAAAGTGATTTCAAATGCGCGGGAATGCGGGTATTCCTCGGTCATGTGGGACGTGGACAGCCGGGACTGGAAGGATTACGGGGTGGATGCCATTTTGGAAAACGTGCTGGAGAATGAAAATCTTGGCAGCGGTAGTATCATCCGCTGCCACAGCGGGGCAAAATATATGGCGGATGCGCTGGATTCGCTGATCCGGGGGCTGGAAAAACAGGGATATGAAATCGTTCCGGTTTCCCAATTGATTTATACGGAAAAATACCATATGAATGAGGAAGGGAGACAGGTGGAGAATTAGGTTTTGAATGGATTCTTACCATTGCCCCCAAATGAGGTATACTATGGTCATGAGTATTACCGTGGCGCATACGCCGGTTCGGATGATGCGGGAACATGTGCCGGGGAAGGAGCGGCCGGGATACAGCCTTGCGCTGTCCGAAAGCCCAATGGCAATGTAAACCAGGCAGACGGCGATATAGCGGAAGTCGCTGCTGCACGTATAAGGGTATTTTAAGGTAAAGAGGGCAAAACTGAGCAGGAAAGAAAAATAACCGGCGGAAAGGAAGACGGCTTCCGGTTTTGCCCCGTTTTTCCATTTGCGGTATTGGGCAGCGGAAAAAAGCAGGGCAGAGGAGACGGCGGAAAAAACCGCCAGTACATAAGCGGCCTGGCACAAAAACAGGGGCAGTCCCGCAAGCGCGGCGGGATATTCTTCCGTAAACAGGGACGTTTGGAACATGATGACCCATGTGTTGTGGTTGGTATCCCCGCTTAAGGCATGGAACGGGAAGGAAAAATGCCAGTCGGAAAGGGCGGGCAGCCCGATTCTTTCCCAAATCCCGTAATGGCCCGTATACATGACGGAATCCGGCGTGGCGGAGGAAATGCCGGGTTTTTCATGGAAACGGATGAGATTACGGACAATCCAGCATAGACCGGTGCTTCCGGCAGCGATGCCAAAAAGAAGGTAACGGCGCAGGGAGCGGATAATGTTCCGGGAATTTCCCGCGCGCACCGTTTCTGCAAAATCGGACAGGAACATAAGACCCACGGGGAGGGCGATGACGACGGTATTGATTTTGCATAACATGCCAAACCCGATGGAAAAAGCAATGGAAAGCAGGTTTGGCAGCGATTTGTCCTGCATCCACCGGAGTGTGGCGAGGATGGCACATGCCAACAGGACCGTGGAGAGCATGTCGTTGTTGACGCTGCCTGACAGGATGGTCAGCGCCGGGTGGGAGGCAGTCAGCAGAAGACCTGCATAAAGTCCTTTTCCTTTGGCGCCCGTCCGTTTCAGGATATGGTAAGAAAGCAGCATGAAAAGACCGGAATAAAACAGGGGAAGTACCTGCAGGTTTTCAAACGCCAGGTCTTCCGGCATGCCAAGTCCGGTCAGCAGCATCAGCCATAGTCCCGACAGCACGTAATGGAGGGGCGGATGGTAATAGGAAAAAAGCCGGTAGGGATTGAAATCCGGCAGCCGGTGGAATTTATAGATGTATTCGGTATAACCGATATGTCCGGGGTTTACCTGGCCGGTGGCAATGCCCGTGTATACCCCTTCATCGTGCTGCCTGTCATACAGACCGGAAAGCAGGACATAGAGGCAGTGGAACAGCATTCCCCAAAAAATAAGGAAGAATACCACGCGTTCCTCGGTAAGTCGCCGGCTGGAATGGAGAAACAGCAGGGCGGCAAATGTGGAAAAAAAGAGAAAAAGACAGCCGCCCGTTAAAACCTTCCCCGGTGTGGCGGCGAGGACGGGGATTCCCTGCATCAGCGTGGTAAAGAGGCAGAAAGCAAAAAGCATGGAAAAGAGGGCCGGATGCAGCTTCTTCTCTTGTTTTGCCAGGAAGATTTTTTTGGGGGCTGTATTTCGGTACATGGGTTGCGCTCCTTTCTGGTTCCGTTCGGATGCCATAACGGTTCTGAGCGGATTTCTTTATGCACAGCCCTGTGCAGAAGAAGTATGCCGCTAAGGCGGAGCACGGGGCAAATTACAAATTTTGTCACAAATTAATTCATTATAGCATAATCCTGATTTTTTTTGTATAATTGCTTCATAAGAAAAAATTTAAGGAAAAATAAGAAATTTAGTTTAGGAGGTTCTTATGGGGGCAGCATCGCCGGACAAACAGGTAAACACGGGATTCCTTTTTGGCTCCAAAAAGGCGTGCAGGAGGCGCACCGTATGGTAAGGCGGCGCGTATAGGAAGGAGATTAAAATGATAAGGAAGTTAAAAAATCTGCATGGAAAAATAACATCCGGGGAAAGGAAGCCGTGGGAAGTATGGCTTTGGCTGTTAGTCGCAGCGGTGGCGGCGGAACTGTTCCTGTTTAACTTTCCGGCATGGGAAAGCCGCCGGAACGCGGATACGGCAGAACTTGGGGAAATCCGTGTGGAGGGCGGGACAAATACCGGAAGCGGGGAAGACGGCCGGCCGGTTTACATGGTGGACGAAGGCGTGCTGTCACTGTATGCTGCGGGCCTGGATGCGGACATACATAACCTGAACTTGGATTTGCGATTCCCGGAGCCGGATTTGCAGCCGGATACGGTTCCTTATACGGTAAGCCTGGCGGACGGGGGGAATTATTACAGTTATACCCTGCCGGAACAGGTATTGGTCCCGGGGCTTGTGCATACCCATTATACGAAGGTGTATCCGGCGGGAAAAGTGTCGGAGCTGTCGGTACAGTTTACGCTTCCGGCGGGATGCATGGTGGAGGCGGATTTGACCGCTAACGTGCGGATTCCCTTTTTCTTCCGTTTTGGCAGGCTGGCGGCGGTTTGGGCGGCTCTTTGCCTGGTGCATTATGCGCGGTGTGTGGGGAGGGGAAGCCTGGAAACGACGCGGTGTATTGGCTCAAGAAGACAGAAGGCAGTTACCGTGGCGGTTCTTTTGCTGTTAGCCGGGATGGCGTGGCAGCTTGCCCATGTGAACCCGGTCTGCATCACCGCGCCCTGGCCCCACCATCGGCAGTACCAGGAATTGGCGGAAGCCATGGCGAAGGGGCATTTTTACCTGACGGCGCAGCCTTCGGAAGAACTGCTGCAGGTGGAAAACCCTTACGATACGATTTACCTGCAGGCGAACGGGATTCCGTATCAGGCGGATTATGCATATTCTGAAGGGAAGTATTATGTGTATTTCGGTGTGGTGCCGGAACTGCTGCTTTATCTGCCATGCTATCTGCTGACGGGACATCATCTGCCCAATTATCTTGCGGTTTATGTTTTCTACTGTGGTTTTATATTGGCGGTTTTCGCGCTTTACCGGGAAATTGTCAGGCGGTGGTTTGTAAATACCCCGTTTTTCCTTTATCTGATGGTGTGCATATTGACGGTATGCAGCGGGAATTACCTGTTTGTGATAGCGAGACCGGATATGTATGATACACCGATTATGGCGGCGAATATGTTTACGGCTGCCGGACTGTGGCTGTGGTTGAAGGGAAAGTACCTGATGCATACGAGGAAGAAAAGGCTGGCATATTTGGCAGGTTCCCTCTGCATGGCACTGGTGGCAGGCTGCCGCCCGCAGATGCTGTTATTTTCCTTCCTCGCAGTACCGCTGTTTTGGGAGGAGGTCGTAAGGAAACGGGAACTGTTCGGGAAAAAGAATCCCCTGGATACCCTGTGCATCTGTCTGCCCTATGTACTCGTGGCGGCGGGGATAATGTATTATAATGCGGCAAGGTTCGGTTCGCCGTTTGATTTCGGTGCGACTTACAGCCTGACCAGCAACGATATGACGAAAAGGGGGTTTCATCTCCACCAGGCGCTGCTGGGGCTTTGGCATTATTTCCTGCAGCCGCCGTCGGTTGGCAGTGAATTTCCGTTTTTGCAGGGAATACAGATTAGCTCCGGGACATATATGGGCAAACTGAATGCCGAATATACATACGGGGGAATGCTGGTCTGCAATGCGCTTGCCTGGTTCCTTTTGCTGTTGCGGCGGGAGAAAAAGGCACTAAAGCATAAGGGGATTTATGCGTTTGGGTTGGTAAGCCTTGCGGTTCCTGTGATTCTTGGCGTGGTGGATGTGACGGGCGCCGGGATACTGCAGAGGTATACGGTGGATATGGTTTTTGGGGTGTTGCTGGTATCCGTGCTGGTTTTGTTTGCGGTGTGGGAAATCAGCAACGGTACGGAGCGGCGCAGCGGGATGATGGCACTCCTTGTTATGGTCTGTCTGCTTCAGGCAGTGTATGGGCTTGGCGTGGTGATGGGGAATGGGGATTTGAGTGTGAATGTGAGAGGGAGTCATCCGGAATTGTATTATTACCTGAAGGGGATGTTTTTGGGGTGAGGAAAAGATGCCGCCCCTGTTTTTTGCGTCCCCACTCACCCCCGAACATAACATTTCGGGCTGAATTGAAACAATTATTTTTGAATTGGCTGTTTTGGGGATTGACAGAAAGTATCAATTAAGATACAATTAGGGCTGTGATAGTTGTGAATGTGTAAATGAAAGAATGATGATGATGTGAAACCTGTCTTTTGGAATGTGTTTGGAGAGCATATCCTTGGGGCGGGTTTTTTATGTGGATTTTTGTAGAGGGCCCTCTCTCCATCAGTGTAAAAGCAGAAGGCACTTTTGGGAAAAAGGCGGGATTTACGTTGGAGGAGGGAAGAAGATATGGTTTTAAGCGGAAGGTGAAAACAGGGTGGAAGTTAAGATGGTAAGGAGAATGGAAAATATGAGAAAGACAGGAAAAACGGAACACATAAAAAAATGGGTCAATAAGGGGAATTGGTTTAAGCGTGCCGGGATTTTGGCTATGGCGGCGGTTTTTGCACTGCCTGCGCAGGGGTATGCGGGAGAGAGGATGGAAACACAGGGAGAGACGGATTCCGCGGTGGGCGGAATGAGGGTGGAGCAGGAGTTGTTCCATATCCATATAGGGAATGAGGAGGGTTCCGGCTGCTATACAAAGGAAATACGGCATGTGCATGAGGGGGATGCCGGTGGAGGCGGGGGCTGTTACAGGAGTCCGGTTTACCATGTGCATACGGGGAATGAAACGGACGGTGGAGGCTGTTACGGGAAAGCGGATTATCATGTGCATACGGGGAATGAAACGGATGGGAAGGGCTGCTACGGGAAGGCGGTTTACCATGTCCATGCAGGAAATGTGTCATCGGGAGGAGGCTGTTACGGGGAGGCGGTTTATCATGCCCATACGGGAAGTGTGTCGTCGGGCGGCGGCTGTTACGGGAAGACGGTGTGCCATGTACATACGGGGAGTGCATCGTCGGGAGGCGGTTGTTACGGGAAGGCGGTTTACCATGTACACACCGGTGATGCACAGGCAGGAGGCGGCTGCTATACCGTGCCCGTATACCATTCCCATGACGGAAATGAGACGGCGGGAGGAAGCTGTTACCAGCCGGTTTATCATGCGCATACGGATGCCTGCTATACAACGGAAACATGTACGGCGGTTTATGAAGGCGGATTCCAAAGGCTGGATGAATATGACGAACATTGTTACCATCACGGGGAAACCCTGCACATGACTTTTGAGGGTACCTTTCAACACCAGTCCTGCGGACAGGGAAGGGTGACGGACAGAAAAAGCATCTGCTGGGCGTGCCATAAAATGGATATAACACACCAGTACCGGAAAACCGTCTGCGGGAAAGGGGAAGACACAGTGGAAGGATATGTGATTTCCTGCGGCAAAGGGACGGATACCGTGGATGCGTGGAATTTGGGATGCGGAAAAAACGAAAGTACCGTAGTGGAATATGGTATGGACTGCGGGAAAAATACGTCAACCGTGGATTCCTACCGGATAAACTGCGGAAAAAACGAAAAGAGCGTGGATGCCTACCGGCAAAACTGCGGAAAGACGGAGAAGACGGTGGTATCTTACCAAATAAACTGCGGAAAGACGGAAGAAAGTATTGACTCATATTCCAGAATTTGCGGTAAAGACGAAACGGTGACGGATGCTTATGCCCTGGATTGTGGAAAAACGGAGGAAACCATTGACGGATACGGGCTAAACTGCGGCAGGGAGGAAAATACCGCATACGCCATATTTTCCCTTTCCAACACATGCGCCGGATGGAGCCGGGAGCCGGTGGTTTTGCAGGCAGCGTGTGAAGATGAGGACGGCTTCCTGCTCTTGGCAGAAAAGCCTTTTGTCTGGGAAGGAGCGGAAACGGAGGAAGGCGGAGAAGGAAGCACGGAAGCGGAGGAGAAAACGGGAAGCGGTGACGGGGAAAACGTTCATGTACCGTATAGGAACAGCAAGTATACCGCAGCGGAAAACGGGGTATACACCGTGCGTTTATTGGCGGAAAATGAAGATATGGACAAAAAGGAACCGGTACTTTCCATCGAGGTGAAAAACATCGACCGGACAGCGCCTGCCATCCGTGAAGTGCTTTCCGGGACGGAAGCGGAGGCGGAGCAAAACCGGATACGGGTCACGGCGGAAGATGTCCAGCCCGACGGGAGCAGGGGTAGCGGACTGCCGAGGGAAGCCTATTCTTTCGACGGAGGGAAAACATGGACGACGGAGCGTGAATATACCGTGAAGGAAAACGGCACGGTGGAAATTGCCGTGCGCGACATCTGCGGCAATGTTTCCAGGGAAAGCATTACCGTCAGCAACATCCGTAAAGAAGAACCGGACGGAGGCGGCACGGGTGACGGCGGAGATGATGGTAAAAAAGAGGAGGATGGAAAAGGAGATACCGGAAACGGTAACGGAAAGGAAGATGAAAAGGAAGATAATGGGAAAAAAGAAGATGGAAAAGAGGATGGAAAAGAAAATGGAAAAGAAGATACCGGAATCGGAGACGGAAAAGAAAATGACGGGAAAAAGGAGGATGGGTCTGACGGTTTAAAAGAAGATGATGGAAACGGCAAAACGGATGATAGCGGCAAAAAAGATAATATGGAAGAAGACTTAGACAGCGCCGGACAGACTCAAGGGAACCGTGATGATTCTGATGATGGGAGCAGTGACAGCGGGGATGACGGCGGTAACGGGGAAGACGGCAGCG
The DNA here is from genome assembly GCA_910587275.1 of uncultured Kineothrix sp. GTDB lineage: Bacteria > Bacillota > Clostridia > Lachnospirales > Lachnospiraceae > Kineothrix. The sequence goes on along the minus strand of CAJUMD010000070.1, from coordinate 8,476 downwards.
GCGGTTTTGGTAACGGAGCGGAAAATGGCAGAGAGGATATAAAGATTCCCGAGGAAGGGATGCAGCCGGAAAAGACGGCGGAGAAAAAAGCGGGAAGGAAGAAGACCGGAGGAAAAGCGGAGAAAAACGCGGAGGACGGAGACGGCGGCAGTAACCGCAGGCAGCATACGGCGGGCATCCGTCCCATTCTCCCGGATGCGGAGCGGGCGGGGGAACACAAAGCCGGGAAGAAAGAACATAAACTTCCGGGAAAAGAGGAAACTACCGTAAAGCAGAAAGAAGTGAAGGCGGAGCCTGTTTTGGCGGTACGGCAGGGAACCATGAAAAAGACGGAGGTCATGGCGCCCGTGGTGAAAGCCGTTACTTTTACGGTAAGCGGAGTGGCATTTGCGGCAGTACTCCTGTTCCTTCTTTACATGATGCTGCGGAGCGTCAGGGTATATCACCAGGATGGGGAAGGAGGTTCCCGGTATGCCGGAAGCTATATGATGAAGAAGACGGAAAACGGTTTTGAAGTGAACCTGCCTGATCTGCTGCTGGAGCAGTCTTCCACCGGACAGTTTACGCTGCGTACCGGAAGGCTGTTTGCCCGAAGGCATAAAGGGGAAGAACTTGTGGTTTTGGCAGGAAGGCGCAAGGAAGCGGTGTGGATTGATTGGGAAATTCCGTTAAAATTGGCGACGTTTGCATAGACGGACGAACGGGCGGGAAAATTTTGCGGGGCGGCGGCAGGGGGATTGCCTGTCCCGCAAAATTCTCCCGCCCAGTTTGTCCCTGCCTCTCTGTGCTTTTACTCATGTGGGATAAACAAGTAAAAGAATTCCGTAATCTTCCGCAGGTTTTCAATCACTTCGGCGGTCAAAAGGTCGGTGCGGGGTATTGCTTGTCCGGCTGGATTTGCTATAAATTGTACTCACCACGGATTAACAGAACGTTTGAAAATAATCCATGTGCTTATGAAGTAACAAATCAACAAGATTACCAAAATCCCCACTGTTGCCCCAATTTGTAACATCAATGCGCCAAATCCAATATACGCCGAAATTTCTGCTGCTATAGTTTGGAGAAAGTAACTAATTACAACAGCATCTACAAGGATTGCTACGATAATTGGCAGCCCAAACCAAACGCTTAATTGTTTCAGGATAAGTTTACCGATATGCTTTTCTTCTACACCTAATTTTCGGAGTACAGAGAAGCGGCATTTATATTGTCCTGCGTCTAAAAGCTGCTGCAAAGAAAGTACGGTAAGACATATTATCATCAATACAACAGCGCCATAAAGCATTGCAGCCTGTAAAACAAAATTATTTGCTATTGTACTGTTCGTTTGCAGTGTGCTGAAACGGATTCCATACATGACGCCGCTTTCCGTTTGCTCTGGATATTCCTCTGTAAAAAGTTTTTCCAGTTCCTTTGCATTTTCATAAGAGATATTTTCCGCCGTTGTGATATAGCGGTTTCTTATAACTGGAAGCAAGTTCTTACAAATATGATCCGGGAATACATAGAGGACATTTGTATAGGAGTTATAAACGCTTTCGCCCATTGCTTCTTCATGGCAGGACTGTTCAGAAAGATTTAATATTGCTCCGTCTGCCGCAACACTGGTATGCTCTGCAAGAAAGCAGCTTTTTTCTTCTTCTGTCGCAATCGTTTTCCATTGTGTTGTAAATTCATCTTCTCCCAAAGAAATCTGTTCATAACCTAACATTTTCCGTATGGTGTTATAATCACTTAAAGAAATCGCCGCAATAGGAAAATCATATTTTTGTCTTCTGTGAAAATCGTCTTTCTTTGGCAGATATAAGTCGAAAGTACAATCGTAGTCTGTATTTATCTTGTGTTCTGTCAGAAAATCAGTAATAATTTCGTAGCTGTCCTGTGGCAGGTTTTTTTCTTCGTGCACACCATTGTATCTTGAAAATACCTGTACATCATACATGGAACGGATATCCAAAAAGCCGGACGACCAGCCAGTCAAAATGGGTGCAGCAACGAACATGAAAATTGCTAATGCCAAAGTGATACAGATGATTGCCATAGTCTTACTGGTTGTGTTCAGTTTTGAGATAATTTGTCCGAAAAAGAAAAGTGCTTCCTCATGGTATCGGCGTTCCGGCGATTTTTCTTTCCATGTCACAATCAAACCACTGGTAAGATAAATTAAGGCACAAATGAAGAAAAGTAAGTCAATCAAAACAAAAAGCAGATATTGATTGAGCGTTCCATTACCTAAGGGCAGATAATATTCATTTGTTAATGCTGCAACGCTGGCTGCTGCAAAAGCGTTCAATACAGAACATATCAGCAAACCGGTGATAAAATATTCTCTTTTTTTCTTTATGATTATGCAAAATATAGACCAAAGCAAAGTAAGCAGCGGAAAAAGAATATTTCCCCAAAACATAAGCTGCACTGGAAGTGCAAAGCGGGTGTCATAATAAAACAATACTTTTTGTATTCCTGTAATCAGTCCCCATACCGTAACCAATTCAAAGAAGGCTGCTACAACAGAAATAAAGCGGCTCTGTTTTAGTTCGGGTTCATTCTCTTTCTCTGCGGAAAGCATATCAATAATTTTTGTTTTCTGAATGGTATGGGTATTGAAAATTCCTACCACAAAAAAACTTGCTGCAAAAAATACCACTGTCAACAAAACGGTATCCGGGAATAATGTCCATGAGATTTCATATGGCTTTCCATAAGCAGTAAGGAGCATTGCAGTAATAAATTGGGAGCAGAATACACCGAAAAAAATACCAATCAGAATTGAAAACATTCCCATAATCAGTGTTTCTGCAAAGAAAATCCTGCCAATGGTTTTTTGTTCCATTCCCATAATAGACTGAACGGCAAATTCTTTTTGCTTTCGCCGGAGCATATAATGATTGACAAACCGTATCAAAAATAACAACAGCAATGTTATCATGCAAATTGCAATTTTCATTCCGTCGCTTAACATAGTAAAATCATATTCGCTGCCTATATCTGGGTTATAGAAGCTGCTGGAAATAGACAGGAACGCATAAAACAGAGTAACACAGATTGTCATTGTTACAATGTAGACCAAATAGTCTTTTACAGACCGCTTTGCATTTCTGAAAACAAGTTTAGCATACATGGCTCTGTCCACCTCCAATCATGGTAAGTACATTCAGAATTTTATCAAAAAAAGCACTTCTGCTGTCGTTGCCCTTACGCAGTTCCATAAAGATTTCGCCGTCTTTCAAAAAAAGAATACGGCTGGCATAACTGGCGGTAAAAGTGTCATGGGTTACCATAAGGATGGTAGCCTTAAGCTGTTCATTGATACTTTGAATCGTAGACAGCAACATTTGTGAGGAATGGCTGTCTAATGCTCCTGTCGGCTCATCTGCCAATAAGAGTTTCGGGTTGTTGATAATTGCTCTTGCACAGGCACAACGCTGTTTTTGACCGCCCGAAACCTGATAAGGATATTTGTTTAGAATATCACTGATATTCAACTTCTGGGCTATATCCAAAATACGGGGTTCTATGCTCCCGGCAGGGACTTTATTGATTGCTAATGCCAAAGCAATGTTTTCTGAAATCGTCAATGTGTCCAGCAAATTAAAGTCTTGAAATACAAAACCTAAATTTTCTCTGCGAAAGCGGGCAAGGGATTTTGGTTTGATTTCGGTTACGTCTGTTCCTTCTAAAAAAATATGCCCTGCACTTACGGTATCGATTGTAGAAATACAGTTGAGCAGCGTTGTCTTCCCGGAACCGGACGCACCCATAATTCCGAGAAATTCTCCGGCTTCCACAGAAAAGCTAATATCTTTAATGGCTTTGGTAATATTTCCTTCATTGCCATAGTATTTCTGGATATGCTCCAGCTTCAAAATTGTATTCATCTGATAAACCTCCTTAACTGTTCCATATCTTTATTGTAAATGGAGTATATCATTTTTTGTATCAAGTTTTCTTACACGGTTCTTACAAAAATGTAAGAAGTGCAGAACATATCAGCCCTGCACTCCGATAATAAAATCATTCATTTGAAAAGAGAGTGAAATCGTCGTTCCTATGTTTTCGGAATAAGCAGTAAGTCCTATACCCAGTTTATCACATAGACGTTTGCAAAGATATAAGCCAATTCCGGTAGAATTTTTTCCGGTTCGTCCGTTCTGACCGGTAAATCCTTTTTCAAAAATACGGGGTAAATCACTTTTAGGAATACCTATTCCGTTATCACTGATAGACAGCACAATCCTGTCATTTGTTTTTGCCGTTGAAAAGTGTAAAACAGGCTGCTCTGCATGATATTTTATTGCATTACCGATAATCTGGTTTAAGATGAACCGCACCCATTTTTCATCAGTGTAAACCCTGTTCTCTATATCACCTACCGTAATTGTCATGTTGCTTTGACGCAAGAGATACTTATTATCTGCGATTGCACTATGCACAACATCACATAAATTGATTTCACGAACAGAATAGTCTTTTTCTGCGTGTTCACTTCGGGCATAGTAAAGTGCCTGTTCTGTATATTGATTGATAATCTCCAACTCTGCCAGTATCTCTCTGGAAAAAGGCGAACGGTTATTTTCACACAGCAGCTTCATTGATGTAATTGGTGTTTTTACTTCATGTATCCATTGTTCAATGTATTCTTTATATTCTTTTCGTTCCCTTTGCACTTCCCCAATCCGTTCCAACATGGATTTTTCAGCCATTTTCATAATCTGGTAAAAAACCTGTTCATCAGCTTTTTCCGGCACTTGCATGATTTCCGGCAGTAAATATCGTTCTTCTAATTGCTCCGTCATATCCAACAATTTATTTAGATATTTTCTGCGTGAGAAATAAAAAGACAGCAGGCATAAAACAAGGACAATCGACCAGACAGTAAGGATAAACAAGACTGTTTGAATAGGATTGTCACTTGCAATCAAAAATAAGGCAAGGGCAAGCATCCCCGGCAGATTGACTAAAATAACGGGAAGTTGATTTTTTAGATACTGTTTTCCACTCATAATGTATATCCTTGCCTGTGCTTTGTTTTAATGAAATCTGTAAGTCCGATTGCTGCCAGTTTGCCGCGAATACGGGTAATATTGACACTTAGGGCATTATCATCAACATAAAGCTGATTGTCCCAAAGGAAATCTACAATATCATTTCTGGAACAAATTTTTCCGGCATTCTTAAAAAGGTAGTAAAGGATTTTCAATTCATTCTTTGTCAACTCTGTTTTCTGCCCTTTGTACTCTATAAGACTGCTCTCCAAATGCAGGGTAACCTCTTTCCAAATAAAAATTTCTGTTTGAGGGAAAACATACGTTTTCTTTAACAGTGCTCCAATTTTAGCAAGAAGAATAGCGGTATTATAAGGCTTTGTGATAAACGCATCTCCTCCCAGCATAATGCTGTTCAGTTCGTCCATATCTGTATTGCTGCTTGTCACAAATACAATCGGAATATCTGAAAAGGTGCGAATCCCCGAACATATTTCAAAGCCGTTATTTCCCGGAAGTTTTATATCCAGAATAACCAGATGCGGGGTAAATTCTTTTAGCTGCTGGATTGTTTGGGAAAAATCCGTAACTGCAAATACTTCATATCCATTCCCGGACAAAAGGGTTTTAAGCTGCGTTTGTATATTAGAATCATCTTCAATGATTAGTATTTTTTTCTTCATAAAGATACCTCCCTGATACTTTATTATACTGTATTAGAGCTTGTTTGAAAATCCATATTGAAGAATAGAAGAATAGAAGAATAGTAAGAAGAATAGTAAACAGTAACGGAATAACGGGCTGCTGCCGGCAGGGGAAGCACAGGGTGGCAGGGACAAACCGGGCGGGGGGCGCTCCTGTTTTTGCGTCCGCACTCCCCCCGAACATAACATTTCAGACTGAATTGTTACTGTATTGCAGGAAAAATGCATAAAAGATTGATTTTATGCATTGAACATGCTATGCTGACTTAAGATGTGTTTGAAAAACGGTTCCGCAGTCTGTGTTGTGCAGATATCGGGAATGAATTTTCAAGCATTCTCTAGTATAAAAACTTATTCATTTTAAGTGCGAGGAGGAAAGTATCATGAAAAAATTTTTAGCGGCGGTGTTGGCTGCCGTACTGTGCATGTCGGTTCTTGCCGGATGCGGCAGTAAGGCGGAAGATGCGCTTCCCACGGAAGGCGTGTCGGAGGAAAATGCAGGGGCATCCGAAGGAGCGGCTCCGGCAGAAAATGCAACAGAGGATAACGGGGATTCCAAGGAAGCGGCTCCCGCGGAAGATGCAGGTGCGACAGAGGCTGCGGCAGTATCGGAAGCATTGGCGGACGGTGTGCTGAATGTGGGTACCAATGCGGAATTTCCGCCTTTTGAGTATGTCAATGACAACGGGGAACCCGACGGGTTTGATATTGCCCTGATTAAAGCAATCGGTGAGAAGATGGGCGTTGAGGTGCAGGTGGATAATATGGAGTTTGCTTCCCTTGTTTCTTCCATCGGTACGAAAATCGATGTTTCCATCGCAGGTATGACGGTAACGGAGGAGCGGTTAAATACGGTTGATTTCTCCAATTCTTATTATGAAGCGGTGCAGTTTGTCATTGTGCCGGAAGGTTCTTCCATTGCTTCCGCAGAGGATTTGAAGGGGAAGACCATCGGCGTACAGCTTGGTACAACGGGGGATTTCATTGCGGATGAAATCGAGGATGCTTCCGTATCCCAGTATAATAAGGCGGTGGATGCGGTAAATGATTTGGTGAACGGAAGGCTGGACTGTGTGATTATCGATAAAAACCCTGCATTGGTATTCCAATCGAAATTCGACGGTAAGGTAACGGCAATCGACGGTGCGCAGTTTGACTTTGAAGTGGAGAATTACGCGATTGCAATTCCGAAAGGGGATGCGGCACTGGCGGAACAGATTAACAATGCACTGCAGGAACTGATTGACGACGGTACCTTTGACGCTTTGGTGGCTGAGTACATCGAGGGAGGCAATGAGTAACTGTTTGGGATAATCCGGGATGGCGGTTATACGCCATCCTTTTTATGCACACGGGTACCCAAAGGAAGGATGTCAGCAGAACTGACGGGTGCCCGGCGCGCGGGTAGGGGGAAATTTGCCCCATTCGTATAGAGGGAAAATATGGGGAACGGGAAAGGATGGGAATGAAATGCAGGCGTGGTTTGAAAAGGTGGCGAAAATGTTTGAAGCCGCATTTGTTACCGGGGACAGGTGGAAACTGTATTTGGAAGGGCTTGGTGTTACCCTGCAGATAGCGGTATTTGCGGCAATACTGGGGATGGTTATCGGTACGGTGTTGGCGTTTATGAAGCTGTCGGTAAGGAGAAACGGAAAGAAAACCATATTGGCGGTGCTTGCCAATATTTACATAGATGTGATTCGGGGGACGCCCTCGGTCCTGCAGTTGATGATTATGTGGTTTATCATATTTTCCAGCGCAAAGAACGGCGTATTTGTTGCCGTATTGTCCTTCGGGATTAACAGCGGCGCGTATGTGGCGGAAATCGTCCGTGCGGGAATCCTTGCCGTGGATAAAGGGCAGATGGAAGCGGGACGCTCGCTGGGATTGTCCAAAGCGCAGACCATGATATATGTGGTCATTCCGCAGGCAGTCAAAAATGTGCTTCCGCCCATCGGGAACGAGTTTATTGTCCTGTTAAAAGAGACGGCAATCGTTGGTTATGTGAGCCTGACGGATTTAACCCGTGCGGCGAACCAAATTGCGTCGAGGACTTATGAAGCGTTCATGCCGCTCATTGGCGCGGCGGTCATTTATTTTGTGGTCATTAAGATATTGACGGTTCTGCTTGGAATCTTGGAAGGGAGGCTGCGTAAGAGTGATAATCGTTGAGAAATTACATAAAACCTTTGAAAAGAACCATGTTCTGCGCGGGGTGAATTACCATGTGCATCAGGGGGAGAAAATCGTAATCGTGGGTCCGTCCGGGTCGGGGAAAAGTACGTTTCTGCGTTGCCTGAACCTGTTGGAGACACCGACCAGCGGCGATATTTGGTTTGAGGGAACCAAGATTACCGATTCGAAAACGGATATTGACAAAATCAGGGAACATATGGGGATGGTATTTCAAAATTTTAACCTGTTTAACAACCTGACTATCATGGATAACATTACTTTGGCACCGGTGAAGCTGAAGGTGATGGGAAAAGAGGAAGCTGCCGAAAATGCGTTAAAATTATTAGAGCGTGTGGGATTGAAGGAAAAAGCCGACGCATACCCCAGCCAGTTGTCGGGAGGACAGAAACAAAGGGTGGCAATCGTGCGTTCCCTTGCCATGAACCCCAAAGTGATGCTTTTTGACGAGCCGACTTCCGCACTGGACCCGGAAATGGTGGGGGAAGTGCTGGATGTTATGAAAGGACTGGCAGAAAGCGGCATGACCATGGTGGTAGTACGTTGTAAAATAAATAACTAGCCAAATATTGTCTTTTGTGCTATACTTGA
>CAJUMD010000069.1 GCA_910587275.1 uncultured Kineothrix sp. | reverse complement strand
TTACCAAAAAGGAGTTGCTTTTTACCAAAGACACAAACTTTTTTACACTACCGGTAGGAAAGTTATCTTTCCTACCCGTTTATAAAGTTCATCAATATACTGTTTTTACAAGACTGTCAAAAATTAAATCGCCTCATGGAAAGTACGGGAAATAACGTCTGCCTGCTGTTCCGGTGTCAATTTAATGAAGTTTACAGCGTAACCGGATACGCGGATGGTCAACTGGGGATAGTTCTCAGGATGTTTCTGTGCATCCAAGAGGGTGTCCCTGTTCAGAACGTTAACGTTAAGGTGATGGCCGCCTTTTGTTGCATATCCATCCAATAAGTTTACAAGATTATCAACCTGTGCTGCATTTTCTGCCATTTTACTTTTCCTCCTTCTATTTTTGTGGGGGATGACCACCTGTTAATGGTAGTCATCCAAGCCCTGTTGCAATGTGGGGACACTGCATGCCAACGGGGTTCTGGAACAGTCCGTGCATCCCATGGTCTGTACGTTTTTGGATTCCTCCATGGAATTATCCGTGTCTACATTCACATGACCTACACCCTGCATCATGCCGGAGTCCAACATCTTAACGAGATCGTCAATCATTTTATTATCGTCCATATAAAACCCCCGTTTTTTATTTTTTCGTTTACAAGATTAGTTGTTTAAATCAACTTCAAGGTCGCCTGCAAATACCTGATCTTCTTTTCCAAGAGCGCCCGGAATGATGGTGAAGGTATTGGAAATACCGTCCTGTGCATCCTTGAAAGGAAGTTTGGATACGGAAGACAGGGAAGCTACCGCACCGTGGGTATCGCGTCCGTGCATCGGGTTTGCGCCGGGTGCAAAAGGCTGTCCTTTCTTACGTCCGTCAGGTGTGTTACCGGTTGCCTTACCGTAAGTTACGTTGGAAGTAATGGTAAGGATGGAAGTGGTCGGAACACCGTTCCTGTAAGTGTGGTGTCTCCGGATAGCGGTCATGAATTTGTGTACGATATCCTGTGCAATCGTATCCACGCGGTCATCATCGTTACCATATTTCGGGAATTCACCTGTGGTCTTGAAGTCAACGATTACGCCGTCTTCATCCCTTACCACTTCTACTTTCGCATATTTGATGGCAGACAGGGAGTCAGCCACGATGGAAAGCCCTGCAACGCCCGTTGCGAAATATCTCTTTACATCCCTGTCATGGAGTGCCATTTCAGCTCTCTCATAGCAGTATTTGTCATGCATGTAGTGGATAACGTTCAGGGTATTAACGTATACGTCAGCCTGCCATTCCATCATATCCATGAATTTTGCGTAAACATCATCATAATCAAGCACATCGCCTGCAACCGGACGGTATTTCGGTCCAACCTGTTTCTTTGTTACTTCGTCCACACCGCCGTTCAAAGCGTAAAGCAGACATTTTGCGAGGTTTGCACGAGCACCGAAGAACTGCATTTCCTTACCGATTACCATGGAAGATACGCAGCATGCGATACCGTAATCATCGCCGTGTGTTACCCTCATGAGGTCATCGTTCTCGTACTGGATGGAAGAAGTCTGGATGGACATCTTTGCGCAGTACCTTTTCCAGTTTTCAGGAAGCCTCGTGGACCAAAGAACCGTTAAGTTCGGCTCCGGGGAAGGACCAAGGTTTGTCAGTGTGTGCAGATAACGGAAAGAAGTCTTCGTTACCATCGGACGTCCGTCCACGCCTACGCCGCCAAGGGATTCCGTAACCCATACCGGGTCGCCGGCAAAAATCTGGTTGTATTCAGGTGTACGCGCGAATTTCACGCACCTTAATTTCATGATGAAGTGGTCAACGAATTCCTGGATCTGTTCTTCCGTAAAGGTTCCGTTTGCCAAATCCCTTTCTGCATAGCAGTCAATGAAGGTAGAGGTACGTCCGAGGGACATAGCCGCGCCGTTCTGCTCTTTTACGGAGCAAAGATATCCGAAATAAGTAGCCTGGATGGCTTCCTGTACGTTGGTTGCGGGTTTGGAGATGTCGCAGCCGTAAGAAGCAGCCATTTCCTTCATCATCTTAAGTGCAACAATCTGCTCGGAAAGTTCTTCGCGGAGACGGATAACATCATCAGTCATAACACGTCCCGTGGAATCCTTCTGTGCCAACTTGTCTTCAATCAGGTAATCGATACCGTACAGGGCAACACGCCTGTAATCGCCGATGATACGGCCGCGTCCGTAAGCATCCGGAAGACCCGTGATGATGTGTGCGGAACGGCATGCCCTCATTTCCTGGTTGTAAGCATCGAAGCATCCTGCGTTATGCGTTTTCCTGTGTGTGGAGAAGAACTCGCTGATTTCGGGATCTACTTCGTAGCCGTTATCGGAACAAGCCTTCTCTGCCATACGGATACCGCCGTAAGGCTGTAAGGAGCGTTTGAACGGTTTGTCTGTCTGGAAACCTACGATGGTCTCTTTGTCTTTGTCAAGGTAGCCCGGACCATGGGAAGTAATTGTGGAAACAACTTTCGTGTCCATGTCAAGAACACCACCTGCTTCGCGCTCTTTCTTCTGCAAGTCAAGTACCATGCTCCATAAGTCTTTCGTGTTCTGTGTAGCTTCGGCTAAAAAAGACTCATCACCGTCATAAGGGTGATAGTTTTTCTGGATGAAGTCGCGTACGTTAACTTCATTTTCCCATTTGCCGCCTACAAAATCTTTCCATTCTAGTCTCATTTTGAAAAGCCTCCTATTGAATTATAATATGATTGGTTAATAAAGCACTAATCTTGTATATTTCATATTATAAGTGAAATATAGTGATAACGTCAAGCAAGGAAGTGTACTTTTTTCTGTACATTCGGTATGTTTTTTGTTTTAAAATTGTTAATTTTTTGTGAAATTTATTGCCGTGGGCAACGGGCCGGGCAGCCGCACTTGTGCAGATATAATTCTGTTTGCGGGATATGGAAAATAAAGTGCAGCTTGGGGTAACAGTTTAGCCTGAAATGTTATGAACGGTTACAGAAAAAGGAAGGAATAGGTTGAAAGAAACGGGAAAAAGTATTATACTATATAAATGTTTGAATTCATAAAAAGGAGGATAAAAAGATGGCAGAAATTACGAAGAATACAACAATCGGCGAGGCATTAAGAATAAATCCGGATATTGCACCCGTATTAATGGAAATTGGTATGCATTGTTTGGGATGTCCTTCCGCACAGGGAGAGACACTGGAAGAAGCGGCAATGGTACATGGGATTGACACGGATACGCTTATGCAGAAAATAGCTGCGGTGTAACGGGGCGGATAAGTACAGTATCAAATGAACGATAAGAATCCGTAATTAAGTAATATAAAAATAATAATAAATAATAGAAAAAGGAAGACCGGTTTTTGCCGCGCTTCCTTTTCTTTATTTTTATATTTCTTTCTTTTATATCCTGCTCAGTGCCTGCAAAGCATTTTCCCGGATAACGGGACTGAAATGTTCTTCCAGATAGGCTTCGCTGGCGGTGACATATTTTTCCGTCCTGCCGTATTCGGACAGGATGTTGCATACTTTATTAAATTCCACCGGACTGTGTTTCCCTTTGGACACAACCAAAACATAACGGTGTGCGGCATCGTTCCGGTACAGGGAATTGGTTTCGTTGTAGCATGTTGCCAGTACGTGGGAAATCCTTGATACCGTATGGAGGGAATCAAAAGAGAAAATCCGGGTCAGATCCTGCGGGACATCGGCTTTTGGCTGTTCCTGTTCGGACGGACTGTCCGGTTCTGCCGTATCGCCGGTAGCAGCCTGCTCCAAAGCCTCCGCAAATTTCCCTTCGTGTATTTTGCGGAATAAATCCAGCACATCGTCCGCGCCTTCGGATAAATTATCCAGTACCTCATCCAAATCTTCTTCCGAATCGTGGACGGAAGGGGCGAATTTGGAAAAACGGGTATCCAGCTCGTCGGGGTCCTCCACTTTTGTAATAATTAGCACGATGCATTCGGAATTGAGCGGGATGGCTTCTATCATCAACGGAATGTCCTCTGCCTCGAATCCGAATTCAAAAGATGCCTGCTGCATCATATCGCGGAACAGATTCTTTGCTTTTTCGGTTCCATATGCAAGTTCGCTGATTTTTAATTCACGGTCGGCTAAATCTTCCCTGGTAAGCGTACAGCGAATCTGATGGTCGTTTACTTTTTCAATTTTCATGTTATCACATCCTCACTATTAAGATACTGCCACCTCATTTATATTGTGACTAACCTGAATCCGGTGCTGCCCCGGTCAATATCCCAAGCTGCACATTTATGAATGCAGCACTCACTGACTTTGGAATCCTGAAATCATGATACCTTACAGTTAAAAGTATATTATACTTTCCGCTTGTTTAAGTCAATAGAAATCGGTCACTGTTTAATTTTTTTTAATAAAATTGTGACAAAATTCCAATTTTTTCTTGAATTATGGAAAAGCGTCTGTTATAATCAGACATATGGAATGTCTCCGGATAATCGGTATCGGAAGGAGGCATGGTTAAATTCAATACGGTAAGCTGCGGTACAATGCGCATGTGCCGGAAGGCTTACGGCTGTATCAGTAAATAATATAATTGGAATATCATTTGCCGTTTCCTTTATTTTATGCAGGGACGGCAGCAGAAGGTATTTCAATCTTTTCTCCCGTTACAGTAGTATGGGAGGAGTCTTACAGGCTTATGTGTCTGTTCAGAAAATAAAATTTTCCAAAAAGATTTCACGTTATTATCATTCACATTCACGAATATTTATTTAAAAAAGAGGGTAATTTTATTTTTAGTATTTTATGTTGATGCATGTCCGGACATTCCGTCAAAAAGGTTAAACTATATTTAAGAAAAAAGAACGTGGACAGGGCTGCCTGTTTCATGGCTGTGGCAGGAGGTGGTACACCTGACAATGACATTTTAAGTATTCCAACCGGAAAAGGCTTTGCCAAAGGGGCGAAAACCGTGCCTATAAAGTATGGACGGAAATAGGGGAATATATCACGGAATACCTAAAAAATTTAGGAAAGAACAGTCCTCCTTTTGGATTCCGTCCGGCTTTTGGGGACGGCAGACGTACCGCCGGTTAAGGCTTCTCTGCAAAAAAGGAAAGCGTAATAAATAAAAACAGCGTACCGCAAGGAAAACCGAGTATGGACAGGAAGACCCCCGAATGGCTGTATCGTGGTACGCTGTCAAAAAAAGCCGTAAAAAGTCAAATTTGTTAATGACGGTACAGGAATAGTTTGCTATAATAAGGACGGTTAGAAGGGAGCTGGATAAATGAAAAAATTAATTCCGGTATTTACTGCGATCGTCCTTATTATTTTAATTGTGGCGGTCAGCGCAGGAGTGAAACTGGCGGAGAAATATTCCTATTCCAAGGAACGTGCGGATTTGAAGGAATATTTTGGGATTGAAAAAGAAGACGAGGTTGCCATTGTGCTTCAGGACGAACGGGTGGAAGAAAAAGCGAAGCTGATTGGCGGCGTTTATTATTTTGATATGGCGACGGTACAAAAGTATTTTAACGACAGGTTTTACGAGGACCGGAACGAGCAGTTGCTGCTGTATACCCTGCCGGATGATACGGTAAGGGTGGAAATCGGCGCTTCCTCTTATACCACGGCGGACGGTGCCGTGGACATGGGTGTACCCATCGCCTTATACGGGGCGGGACCGGACGGGAGCAGCGAAGTGCTTTATCTGGCAGCCGATTATGTGAAGCTGTTTGCGGATTATACTTACGAGGCATTTGCGGAGCCGAACCGGATGCAGGTCTATACGGAGAAACCGCAGGACAGGCAGGAAGGCAGGATTACGAAGAAAACGGCGGTCCGTTACCAGGGTGGCGTGAAAAGCCCGATTCTTGCCGATTTGGCGGAAGGGGATACGGTAATTATATTGGAAGAAATGGAAACGTGGAGCAAGGTCAAGACGGCGGATGCCCTGATTGGATATGTGGAAAACAAACGGCTGGAGACGGAAAGCGCCGGAATGGCGGTGGAGGATTTGCAGCCGCAGATTCAGGGAACGGACGATACGGGATTTCGTAACCCGGAATTTACCAGCCTGACCAGACCTTATAAAATTAATTTGGGCTGGCATGTGGTAGCGGGGACCGGAGGGAATGACACACTGGTGTCGGCGCTGCAGAACACGGAAGGGATTAACGTGGTTTCCCCTACATGGTTTGCCCTGACGGACAGCGAAGGGAATTTCTCCAGTTTCGCCACATCGGATTATGTGACGCGTGCCCATGACATGGGTTTGGAAGTGTGGGGATTAATTGATAATTTCTCCAACAGGGATGCGGTAGACACATACGAACTGTTGTCCCATACCAGCAGGAGGGCATATTTGATTCGGAATCTGGTGGACACGGCGCTGGGATACGGTTTGGACGGAATCAATGTGGACTTTGAAAGCATCAGCCAGGATGCGGGGACACATTTTGTCCAGTTTATCCGGGAACTGTCCGTGGAATGCCGGAAAAGCGGATTGGTGCTTTCGGTGGATAACTATGTACCCACCGGGGATACGGACCACTACAACCGGAAGGAGCAGGGCGTGTTTGCCGACTATGTGATTATCATGGGATATGACGAGCATTACAGCGGAAGCCGGGAAGCGGGGAGCGTGGCATCCATCGGTTTTGTGGAGGAGGGCATCCGCAGGACGGTGGAACAGGTTCCTGCCCATAAGGTCATAAATGCCCTTCCTTTTTACACCCGTATCTGGAAAAGTGAGGGGGCGGACCTGACCAGTGAAGCGGTGGGGATGGAGATGGCGGAGCAGTTCGTGGCAAACCATAACATGGAAGTACGTTGGGACGAAGCGGCGTGCCAAAACTATGCGGAAGCCAGTGAGGGCAGTGCGTTCTATCAGGTGTGGCTGGAGGACGAGCAGTCCATAGAAGCGAAGCTGAATATCATGCAGAAATATGAAATCGGCGGCGTGGCGGCATGGAGGCTCGGATTTGAGAAGGCTTCCATTTGGGGAATTATAAGGGGATATTTGGAGAAGTAAAAACAAAAATTTTATCTTTCAGGGCAAAGAAATAAGACCGGGAACCTGTTTTGGATTCCCGGTCTGTTTTTATGCGCAGCCCCATGCAGAGGAAGTGTGCCGCCAAGGCGTCGCGTGGCTTTTGCTATCGTTTTTTCACATCTGCCGTATCACATTTTTCCGCATTCCCTGCGTATTTTTTCGGGCTGCATTTCATAAGATTTAGTAACGGTGCGGGAGTGGTGGCGGACAGATGGTGGATGAAAGACAGAAAAAAGGTTTGGGAATCGTAATGGCGGCGGTGCTGCTTGTGTCCATGTATTTTGTGGCGGGAGAGGGAGCGGTTTATGTAAATTCGGAGCGGCTGGTTGCAGAGGAAGGGGAAAAGGAGAAGTTCTGCGTTGTCATCGATGCGGGACATGGGGGTGCGGATCCCGGTAAGGTGGGGGTTGACGGTTCTTTGGAAAAAGATATTAACCTGCAGATTGCCATGCGGTTAAAAAGCCTTTTGGAAGCGCAGGATATTGAAGTGGTAATGACGCGGACGGACGGCGGGGGGCTGTATGACGAAAACGCTTCCAATAAAAAAGTGCAGGACATGAAACGCCGTATTGCCATCATTGAGGAAGCGCAGCCGGAACTGGTGGTAAGCATTCACCAGAACAGCTACCATGAGGAATACGTGCACGGAGCCCAGGTATTTTATTTTACCGGAAGCGCCACGGGTAAAAAGCTGGCGGAACTGATACAGAAACGTTTTGTCATCAATGTGGATGCGGAAAATAAGCGGGAGGCAAAAGGAAACGACAGCTACTACCTGTTGAAAAAGACCAGCCGGCCCATTGTTATTGTAGAGTGCGGTTTCCTTTCCAACCAGGCGGAAGCGGGAAAGCTGAATTCCAAAGAATACCAGGAAAAAACGGCATGGGCAATACATATGGGGATTTTACAATATTTGAATACGCAGTGACGGGAAGTATTTTCGGAACATGTGCTTAACGCGGATTACGGGGAAGAAATTTAAAACGTTAATTTCTTGTATTGGAAGCGGTTTTTGAGTATACTGAAATTATATTTCGGAAGATACGGGGAGGTTATTATGCAGCAGGTTACGGAACAGCAGATTTTGTCCATGGCGCCCAATGCCGCCGCTGCGGGAAACGGCAGGAAAATATCCCAAAAGGGAGATTTTGTACGGCTGGAACGCTCTGCGGACGATACGTTTTACCTTGGGGAATGTACGGGCAGCGGGAAAAACAATTACATTACCACCGTGGATTTTATGGAACCCGGTAATCCGGTGTGCCGGTGTTCCTGTCCCAGCCGCCTGTTTCCCTGCAAGCACGGCCTGGCGCTTCTCTATGAGATTCTTGCCGGGAAAAATTTCGGCATCTGTGAAATCCCGGAGGACATTTTGAAAAAGCGTGAAAAGAAGCAGGCGCGGGAAGCAAAGAGCACAGCGGCAGGTACATTGACAGCCGAAGATGGGGAGGAGGCTGCCAAAAAGAAGGCATCGGCATTAAAGAGCGCGAAAGCCGCAAAAACCAAGAAACTGAAAAAGCAGTTGGAGGGTCTTTTACTGGCGGACAAGCTGATTCGGGAATTAATCCATGCCGGTCTCGGCACCATGGGGGGAACGGCGTTAAAAAACTATGAGCAGCTTGCAAAACAGCTTGGAGACTATTATCTTCCCGGTCCCCAGCGTCTGTTAAACGGGCTGGTACTGGAAATCGCCGCTTTCCAAAAGGACGGCAGGGAAGAACATTATGAGTCCGCCATTGCCATTTTGGAGAAATTCCGGATGCTGGTCAAAAAATCGCAGCAATACCTGTCGGAAAAACTGGAACGGGGGGATGTGGGGCAGGATGATACGGTGCTTTATGAAGAACTGGGCGGCGTTTGGAAACTTTCCGAACTGGAAGCCCTGGGAAAAGGAATGGCGGATGCGCATTTGATGCAGTTAGCTTTTTGGGTAACTTATGATGCCGCCAGAAAGGAATACATAGATACCGGATGCTGGGCGGATTTGGCATCGGGCGAAATCTTCGTGACACGCAATTACCGTCCGGTAAAGGCGTTAAAATATGTAAAGCAGGAAGATACCGTTTTCGGCGTGGCAGATGTTCCCATGGCGGTATGTTATCCGGGGGAAGGGAATCTGCGTATCCGCTGGGACGGCGCAGGGCTCCGTCCTGTGGAGAAGGAGGATTTGCAGAAAATCCGTGCCATGGCAGGAACTTCCCTCGCCGCGGAGGTAAAGACGGCTAAGAATCTGTTAAAAAATGCCCTTGCTGATCCTGTGTATCTGCGGTTGGTTTCTTTTGCGCAGATTGGGAAGACCCGGGACGGGTTTGCCCTGGAAACCGAAAGCGGGGAGACCATTGCCCTGGGGGATGCGCCGGGGATGGAGCCTTCCGCGGACAGGCTGGCGCTGCTGCCGGAGAAAGGTTTTCTGCGGCAGCAGGTACTGTTGGGCGCCTTCTATTATGACGGCAGGACAAGACGTCTGAACATGCAGCCCATCAGCATCATAACCGGGGAGGATGTGGTGCGCCTGCTTTACTAGGCGGGCAGCCGAAGCCGGCATATATGGTCAGGATCAGAGGAGGAAAAAGAAATGGATATTTCACCTTTATATGAATTGCGTGCAAGGCTCCGCGCCGCCATGATTGCAGGCACCGGCCTGCTTGCGGAAGATTTCCGCCTCAGGCGTGCGGCGGAGGCTTTTGCGCCTTTGGAGCAGGCTTCACCGGTTTTTGCCAAAATCGGGCAGTTGATTGGGCTGCTTTTATCCCCGGATGCGGAGAAGAAAGAAGATTTTCTGCTGGATGCCATTACACTGGTGGATGCCGTGCTGTGCACACAGGGAGCAGTGGCAGTGGAGGGGACAGTGGAGCCTTTGGCAGGAGGCGGGTGGGGCAGCGCCGTTACCAACGCGCCCTATTCCGTGGTTAAAACGTTAACGGAGTCCCTGTTAAATTCCGGCAGCGGACATTACGGTTACGTGCTGGATACCCACAGGGACCGCCCGGAGCTATTCCGGGATTACCGGATTAAGGCGGCGATGGTTCAGGCTTTGGGGGCTTCTTACGGGGAGCTTGCGGATACGGTGGCGGAATGGCTGAAAGAGGAAGATGCATCCATTCTGCCCCTGCTGCAGAACGGGTTTGATCCTAAGGGGAAAAAGGAAATGGTACGCCGCATCCATGTCATGATGGCGGTGGACGGGGAGGCGTCCAATGCCTTTTTTGTAAATATACTGCCGGAGGCGGAAAAAGAGGTGCGCCAGGCCATTATCTTTGCACTGCGCTGCCGTCCCGGAAACGTGGATTTGCTTTTGGAGCTGACAAAGACGGAAAAGGGGAATGCGAGAAAGACGGCCTACTATGCGCTGGCAAATATGGAGGACGGAAAAGCGGAGGCTGTCTTCGCGGAGCTGTACAAAAAGAAGCCCGTGGATGCCATGCATTATCTGGTTTATGCGGAGACGGAATGGGCTTCCCGGTTTGTGGCGGGGAAATTGAAGGAACAACTGCTGCCTTGGGAGGAAGAACATGCCGAGCCTGTTATAACCCGGGAACAGGGAGTCCTGCTGGGGGAATCGCTGGCAGCCCTGCCCGGGAAAAGCGGAAAGGAAATCTGCGGGATTTTCCGCATGGCGGCGGATTTGGAAGAACGCATGAAATATATCTACGAAGACAAAAAAAACGTGTTTGTGGCCAACGCCATCGGTGAGACGGTTATGGCAGGATTTAATACCGGAAACAGGGAGATTACGTTTACGTTCCAATCTTCGGTTCCCTATCTGCTGCACCAGGCATTGCACTGCCACCCGGACGGGGAACTCTGTGCCCTTGCGGTGGAGCTGTACGAGGCGGAAGGCAGGCGCAAAGGCAGGCGAAAGACCTATTTTCCCATGGCGGTGGCGGCACGGCTCCTTGACGGGGAGGACTGCTGTGACTGGCTGGAGAAGCAGCTTAAGGGGAAACTGTTCCAATCCGGCACGGAGTTCTATCCTCTGTTGGCAAGGGGGATTGACGGACTCAGGTTTGACGGGAGGGAAAACGCATATGTGCTGCATATCAAGCATGGACGCCGTACCCATCCGTCCGGGGAGCCGGCGCCGGAATACTGCAGACTGGTAAAACAGGATATCACCGGACGGTTTACGGACATTCTTATGCGCTGCCAGAACGCGGATATTGACCGGGTGCTGATGGACTGTGTTAATCCCGGGGATGAGGCTTACTGCCGTAAGCTGGGGGAATATTTTTACGGCCGTGCGCGGAAGACGGCGGCTCCCAGGGAATACCTGCTTGCCCTGAAGCACTGCGGGTATTCCAAATGCGAGGGGCTTGCCACCGGTTATTTTACCGGACAGAACCGCCCGTTCTATTTCTCGGAGCTTTCCGCTTTTGCGGCATTGCTGCCGGGGGACGGTGCCGCCGTATATGAGGAAATGCAAAGTGTTTATGATTTGTATCGGCAGGGGCGGCTGCGTATGCGGGATTCCCGTTCGGGGGAAGAACAGTTTTTGGGATTTTTGGATGAATTAAAAAGATGAATTAGAGAATTGAATGAGATGGATGAAAGAAAGGAACAGCATAACATTATGGAAGAACAATTACAAAGGCTGCCGGCAGAGCTGCTTTTCCAAAAAGAACTTGACGCTTTGGCTGCTGCCGAAAAGGACCCCGTTCCCGTGGGGTGGAAAATGTCTCCCCGTTCCGTCCGTACCTATATTTGCGGCGGCAGGGTGGGGAATACGGTCATTACCCCCAAATATATCGGGCATGAGCGGCTGGTGGAGATTGCAATCGCCACTTTGGTCACGGACCGGGCGCTTTTATTAATCGGGGAGCCGGGGACTGCCAAGAGCTGGCTGTCGGAGCATTTGACCGCCGCCATCAACGGGGATTCCACGAAAGTTATCCAGGGCACTGCGGGAACGACCGAGGAACAGATTCGCTATTCCTGGAATTATGCCATGCTGATAGCGAAAGGACCTTCCAAAGAGGCGATGTTGAAAAGCCCCGTTTTCCATGCCATGGAGACAGGAACCGTTGTCAGGCTGGAGGAGATATCCAGATGCGCTTCCGAAGTGCAGGATGCGCTGATATCGATTTTGTCGGAAAAGAGAATTTCCGTGCCGGAACTTAATATGGAGGTCCCGGCCAAAAAAGGTTTTTCCCTGATTGCCACGGCAAATACCAGGGATAAGGGCGTCAATGAAATGTCCGCGGCTCTGAAACGCCGTTTTAACATTGTGGTGCTCCCGGCGCCTGCCGATTTGGAATCCGAGATGGAAATCGTCCGTACCAGGGTGGCGCAGCTTTCCGCCGGGCTGGATTTAAACGCTTCCCTGCCGGAATCCGAGGTGGTGGAGAAAGTCTGCACCATTTTCCGGGAACTCCGCAGCGGGGAAACCTGTGACCGGAGCCAGAAAGTGAAGCCCACATCGGGTGTGCTTTCCACGGCGGAGGCGATTTCCCTGCTCTGTAACAGTATGTCGCTGGCGGGAAGTTTCGGCAATGGCAGTATCAGCGATGAGGATTTGGCTGCCGGACTGCAGGGAGCCATTATTAAGGATGAGGAAAAAGATTATGTAGCCTGGAAGGAATACCTGGAACATGTGATGAAGAAGCGGGGTTCCCACTGGAGCGGATTGTATAAAGCATGCAGAGGATTATTATGACACACCCTTATGTATTCGGCATTCGCCACCTGTCGCCTGCGGGCGCGTGGCATTTGCGGCAATTTTTGACAGAGAAAAAACCCCGTTTGGTTTTGGTGGAGGGTCCCGGTGATTTTAATGAGTTGATGGCGGACATCACCCGGCCGGAGACAAAGCCCCCCATTGCAATCCTCGCCTACACAAAGGAAGCCCCTGTGCGGACGGTTCTGTACCCCTTTGCGGAGTATTCCCCGGAATACCAGGCAATCTGCTGGTGTAAGGAGCAGGGTGTGGAATGCCGTTTTATGGATTTGCCTTCCGGTGTTTTTCTTGCGCTGCCTTCCGGCAGGCAGGAAAGGACGGAGGGTGAGGAGGAGCGCATGGGCGTTTATGAGCGCCTGGACCGTCAGGCGGGAGAGGACGGGCATGAAACTTTTTGGGAACGGGTGATGGAACACGCGCAGGATGCGGACGGGTATTGCGAAGGAGCCGCCCTGTTTGGCTTCGGCCTGCGGGAGGCCGGTCAGGAACAGGATCCGGAAAGGGCGGAGACTTTGGTGAGGGAGGCTTTTATGCGGCTTCGGATAAGGGAGGCGTTGGAGGAAGGATTTGCACCGGAGGAAATCGTGGCGGTCACGGGCGCTTACCATGTGTCCGGGCTTTTGTCCGAAGATGCCCTGCCCATGACAGAGGAAGAACTGGCTTCCCTGCCAAGGGTGGAAGCCAGTCATACCCTGATGCCTTATTCCTATTACCGGCTGTCTGCCCGGGCGGGCTACGGCGCCGGCAATAAAGCGCCGGCATATTATTCCCTGCTGTGGGAAGCCTTGCAGCGGGGGGATTTGCAGTATGTGCCGCAGGTTTACCTTTCGCGGATTGCCGGGTACCAAAGGGAGCACGGCACCCCTGTTTCCTCTGCGGAGGTGATAGAAGCGGTCCGGCTGGCTAATTCCCTGGCGGGACTCCGCGGCGGAAAATCCCCCGTATTACGTGACCTGCGGGATGCGGCAGTGACCTGTTTGGGCGGGGGCAGGTTTTCTGCCGTCAGTCTTGCCATGGCGGATACGGAAATCGGAACCGCCATCGGCGCCTTACCGGAAGGGGTCAGCCGCACCAGCATCCAGGAGGATTTTTACAGGCAGTTAAAAGAATGGAAACTGGAAAAATACCGGGATATCACCGCACAGGATCTGCCCCTTGATTTGCGTGAAAACCGCAACGTTTCCTCGCGGAAGGCGGCTTTCCTTGATTTGCACCGTTCCTTCCTTCTGCACCGGCTCCGGGTTTTGGGAATCCATTTTGCCGTTCCGCAGAAGGTAAACCAGGACAATGCCACATGGGCGGAGCATTGGGTGGTACGCTGGACACCGGAGGCGGAGATTGAATTGGTGGAAGCGGCGTTGAAGGGGGATACGGTGGAACAGGCGGCATCCTTTGCCATGAAGGAAAGGGTAGAGACCGCCCCCGGTATGGGGGAAATTGCCGGTGTGATTGAGGATGCCTTTGCCTGCGGCATGGCTTCCGCCGTGGCCTATGCCACCGCAGCGCTGCAGGCAATGGCGGTGGATGCGGCTTCCCTGGAGGAACTGGCAGCCACGGCTGACCGGCTTTCCGTTGTGGTGCAGTACGGTGATATCCGGCATTTGGATGCCGCCCCTTTGGCGCCCATCCTTTGCCAGATTTTTTACCGTGCCTGTCTGATTCTGCCGGGAGCCTGTGTCTGTGACGATGCAGCAGGCAAAGGGATGGTTACGGCGGCGGAACAATTGAACCGCGCCGCCCTTGCCCATGATTTCCTGGACAGCCGGGCATGGCTGGATGCCTTGGAGGAGACGGCAAAGCGGGACGACCTGAATACAAAACTTTCCGGGTTTGCCGCTGCCATTTTGTTGGAGCGGGGATGCATGGACGGCGGGCAGCTCAATTTGGAAGTGCGGCGCAGGCTTTCCAAGGGAGTGCCTGCGGAGCTGGGGGCGGGATGGTTTGAGGGGCTTGCCATGAAAAACCGCTATGCCCTGATTGCAAGGCTGTCCCTGTGGGAGAGCCTGGACGCTTATCTGGACACTTTGGATGAGGAAGACTTTAAGCGGGCGCTGGTATTCCTGCGGCGTGCCTTTGCGGATTTTACCGCCATGGAGCGGGACGAAATTGCGGAAAACCTCGGAGAGATTTGGGGGTTAAACGGGCTGCAGGTCAGTGAGTCCGTGAATCAGGTTCTGCAGGAGACGGAACAAAAGATGGTGGAAAGTTTGGAGGAGTTTGATTTTGACTTTTAAGATGGTTTTTGGCGGCTGAAAAGGGGTATGGAATGGAAAGAATGCGGGATGGCTGCGGCATCGTGCAAGGATGCGGAAAGGTATGTATGGGATGAACCGGGAAGAAAACATAAAAAGATGGAGGCTGATTTTGGGCCAGGAAAGCCAGAAACGGTTTGGGAATATCGGAAATGCGGCTCTTACTCCGGAGCAGGACCTGATGGATCAGGCACTGGCCGCCATTTATAATAATACGGAGGCAGGGGGCTTTGGCGGGGGCAGCGGAGCCGGAAACGGACCGTCCAGTCCCCGG
Source organism: uncultured Kineothrix sp. (assembly GCA_910587275.1). Lineage (GTDB taxonomy): Bacteria > Bacillota > Clostridia > Lachnospirales > Lachnospiraceae > Kineothrix. Next base: position 2,413 of record CAJUMD010000069.1, on the reverse strand, counting down.
ATCAGTAAGTGGCTGGGGGATGTGAGGAGTCTGTTTGACAAGGAGCTGGTGACGGTCATCCAGGGGGATGCCATGACCCGCTGCGGTTTAAAGCAGCTTATTTTTGAGCCGGAGCTTTTGGAGCATTTGGAGCCCGATGTGAATTTGGCATCCACAATTTTGCTGTTAAAGGACCAGATTCCGAAACGCTCCAAAGAGAGCGTGCGTCTGTTTATCCGCAAGATTGTGGAGGAAATCAACAAACTTTTTGAGCAGGATATCCGCAGGGCAGTGACGGCGGCGGTAAACCGCAGGAAACATTCCCCCATTCCTTCCGCGGCGGCTTTGGACTATAAGGCGACCATTTCCCGGAACTTAAAGCATTATAACCGGGAGCTTCATACCATCGTGCCGGAGCATTTCTATTTTTTTGACCGGACGAGCACCACGGCGGCAAATAAATGGACGGTGATTCTGGACATTGACCAAAGCGGTTCCATGGGGGAATCCGTTATTTATTCTTCCATTATCAGTTGTATCCTTGCCAGCATGTCGAGCCTGACCACCCGGATTGTCGCCTTTGACACGAATATTGTGGATTTGACGGAGAAAAGCGATGATCCCGTGGATTTGCTGTTTGGCTTCCAGCTCGGGGGAGGTACGGACATTGATAAATCGGTGGCATATTGCCAGCAGTTTATTGAGCATCCTTCCAAGACCCTGTTTTTCCTGATTTCGGATTTGGATGAGTGCGGCAACCGTGCAGCGCTGCTGCGCAGGCTGGAAGAAATGAAGGTATCCGGCGTGACGGTGGTATGCCTGCTTGCCCTGGCGCAGAGCGGTAAGCCTTATTACGATGCGGCAATGGCGCAAAAAGTAGCCGGGTTGGAAATTCCCTGCTTTGCCTGCAATCCGCAGATGCTTCCGGAGCTTTTGGGGCGCGCCCTGCGCGGGCAGGATTTGCAGGAATTCCGTAAGGAGTTTGAAAAGAGGAAGACGTGAAAGCGGGTCGTAAGGAGATTTTCTGCGGCGGAATAAATGGAGGAGTTTCGGGTTGGATGACGGATTAATGCGTAAACTGCTGGAAATATCGCCGGAGGAGCAGGCATACCGGAACGGGACGGATGCGGTGAAACGGGATATTTATACGGTGAAAGATGCCTTTGAGGTGGATGCGAAGCTGCTGCTGCGGGAAAACAGGCTGATTACGGTTCGTACCCACAGCCGTTTTATTGATTTTCCCGCCCACAGGCATAATTACATCGAAATCATGTATGTCTGCCAGGGAACCATTACCCATTACATAGACGGGAAGGAACTGACCATGGAACAGGGGGATATGCTGCTTTTGAACCAGCATGTCTGTCATGGCGTGAAACGTGCGGAATACGGGGATATCGGGATTAATTTCATTGCGCTGCCGGAATTTTTTGACATTCCGCTGCAGATGTTAAAAGAGCATAACGTCATTGCGGATTTTCTGCTGAATACGTTCCGTTACAACCATCCGGTGTCCCATTATCTTTTATTCCGGCTGGGCAGCCAGAAGGCGATTGAAAACCTGGTGGAAAACATGGTACTGTCCATTGCCGAGGGAAATCCGGAAGAAGACGGAATCAACCAGTATTCCATGGGGCTGGTTTTCCTGTACCTCATGAACCATATGGAAAGCCTGGAACACAATTCTTCCCAAAGCTATAAGGATGTGGTGGTGCAGGCGACGATGAAATACATCGATACCTGGTACCGGACGGCAAATCTCGGTAAGGTGGCAAGGGACTTTAACCTGACGGTTTCCGCCCTCAGTAAGATGATTAAGAACCAGACAGGGCATACGTTCCAGGAACACCTGATGCGCAAAAGGTTCCAAAAGGCGGTGGTTTATCTGGTGGAAACACAGCTTCCCGCGGATGAGATTGCGGTGAATGTGGGGTATGAGAATGTCAGCTTTTTTTACCGGCAGTTTAAGATGCGGTACGGAATGACGCCGAGGAAGTACCGGATGGAGCATAGGGGGGATGGGGAGATACGGATTTAGCTCCTTTTTAAAAAAAACGATTGGAAAATAAGGACAGTATTTCGGATAATAAAGAATCTTAACAGTCCGTGCCGCTCCTGCTATACTGGATTCATGGAACGAAAACGGCATGAAAACAGGGGGAAACATACGGAGGAGACAGTATGGGAAACTATTATCTTGCGGTGGATATCGGTGCATCCAGCGGGCGGCATATGCTCGGTCGGGTGGAAAACGGGAAAATCCGGATGGAAGAAATTTACCGCTTTGACAACGGCATGGTCAAAAAGGACGGGCATCTGTGCTGGGATTTGGAGAAGCTGTTCCGGGAAATCTTAAAAGGGATGGCGGAATGCAAAAAAATCGGGAAAATTCCGTCCTGCATGGGAATCGATACGTGGGCGGTGGATTATGTCC
>CAJUMD010000068.1 GCA_910587275.1 uncultured Kineothrix sp. | reverse complement strand
TCCGTGCTTCGTTTCCGGCGGGAGTTTCTTAGCAGAATGCGGATACTTAAGGGAAACCGTGCAGGGATGCACGGTTTAGCCCGATGCGGCAAGGATGCCGCTTGAGGGCGTCCCGCAGCCTGTGAAAACCTACGTCATTCTGCTTAGAAACTCCCAGCCGGAAAAAGCGCACGGAAAATCCGGGACAGGCAATCCCGCTGCCGCCGCCCCGCAAAAAAATCCCTCCCGTGCGTCCGTTTCCGAACGTCGAAGCCTCATCTCCCCTTTTCAATTTTCAAATCCTGTGATACAATTATGTCCATGCGGCGGAGACAGATGGCGCCGGGTGGACAGATATTGTACGGGAGAAGAAACGGGACGGGAAAAGGACTAAGCTGGCATGGAAAAGAACGATAAGGCGGGCAGCGATATTATATCGAAGATTACGGAAAAATACGCGAAGATGAGCAAAAGCCATAAGGCGATTGCGGCATACATTACCGATTATTATGAGCAGGCGGTATTTATGACGGCGGCGAAGCTGGGAGAGACGGTGGGGGTCAGCGAGTCCACGGTGGTGCGTTTCGCTTCCGGTATCGGATATGACGGGTACCCGGAATTTCAGGCGGCTTTGGAAGATTGGGTGAAGGATAAACTGAATTCGGTGCAGAAAATCGGCGTGAAATACGGGCGGAGTACCCAGTCGGAGATTCTGACTTCGGTCCTGAAGGCGGATATAGAGAAGATACAGGATACCATAGACCATTTGGACGGCACTTCTTTTGAGATGGCGGTGGATATTATTTTGGAAGCGGAGACGGTGTATGTGGTGGGCATACGCAGCTGCGGACCGCTGGCAGATTTCCTGCAGTTTTACTTGAATATGGTGCGGGGGAATGTGGTGCTGTTAAAAACCACCAGTGTAAGCGAAATGTTTGAGCAGATGATACGGGTCAACGGGAAGGATGCCTTGATAGGGATCAGTTTTCCCAGGTATTCCATGCGTACTTTGAAGGCGATGGAGTTTGCCAATGACAGGAATGCAAAGGTCATCGCCATTACGGACAGCGTCCATTCGCCCATGAACCTGTATTCTTCCTGCAACCTTCTGGCAAGGAGCGATATGGTGTCCATCGTGGATTCCCTCGTGGCGCCGCTCAGCCTGATCAATGCCCTTGTGGTGGCGCTCTGTCTGAAACGTCCGGCAGAGGTGAAGCGCAATTTGGAAGAACTGGAAAAAACATGGAACAATTACCAGGTGTACCTGAATGACGAGATTAATTTCATCGATGAGGAACCGATGTTAAACTATCCGTTGGTTAAAGAATAGGAAAAGCGGTATATATATGCAGGCTAAGCAGGCGGGCAATTCGGAACAGCAGTAAATATGGGAAATCCAGGAAATATAGAAAAGGAAACGGACAGGATGAGGAAAGTAATCGTAATCGGCGGCGGGGCGGCAGGGATGATGGCGGCAGCCGCAGCGGCAGGGAAGGGCTGTCAGGTCGTTTTATTTGAAAAAAACGATAAGCTGGGGCGGAAGCTGTACATCACCGGAAAAGGAAGATGCAACCTGACCAATGCCTGCAGCATGGAAGACTTGCTTGGAAATGTGGTGGGAAACCCGAAATTCCTGTACAGTGCTTTTTCCGGATTTGATAACCGGAAGACGATGGAATGGTTCGAGAAAGCGGGCTGTCCGCTTAAGGTGGAGCGGGGAGAGCGGGTGTTTCCCGTTTCCGACCATGCGTCGGACGTGATTAAGGCATTGGCAGGGCAGCTTGGACGGCTTGGCGTACAGGTGCGGCTGCGGACGGAGGTAAAAGGGCTGGTGACGGAGCCGGACGGGACGGAAGCATCGGAGGGCGCAAAACAACCGGATGGGGCGGCAGTATCGGAGGGTTTAAAACAACCGGACGGGGCGGGAACTGTGGCAGACGGGAAAACGCCGGTCAGACTGGCAGCCGTAAAAGGCGTAAGGCTGGCAGACGGTACGGTGGAGCGTGCGGATGCGGTTATCGTTGCCACCGGAGGACTGTCCTATCCCCTGACGGGTTCCACCGGAGACGGTTACCGGATGGCGGAGGAGACGGGGCATACGGTGAAGCCGACGTTCCCGTCCTTAGTGCCTTTTCGCGTGCGGGAACCGTGGTGTGGGGATTTGCAGGGGCTTTCGTTAAAAAATGTGTCCCTGCGGCTTGCGCAGAATGGGAAAAAGCCTGTTTATGAAGGATTCGGGGAAATGCTGTTTACCCATTTCGGGGTAAGCGGGCCGTTGGTTTTAAGCGCCAGCAGTTTTTATGCGGGGCAGAAGAAAAAAGGGGATGCCAGACTGTATTTGGATTTAAAACCGGCATTGACGCAGGAACAGTTGGACAAGCGGCTGTTACGGGATTTTGGGGAAAACAAAAACAAACAGTTTAAAAATTCCCTGGGAGGGCTTTTTCCGGCGAAGCTGGTTCCGGTTATGGTGGAGCTGTCCGGCATAGACGGGGAAAAGAAGGTGCATGAGGTGACGAAAGAGGAGCGGCAGCGTTTTGTCCGTCTGGTGAAATGCGTGGAAATGACGGTGGACGGGACGCGGGATTATGCGGAAGCGGTCATTACAAAGGGGGGTGTCCACGTAAAGGAGGTGAATCCGTCCACGATGGAATCCAAAAAGGTCAGGGGACTTTATTTTGCGGGGGAAGTGCTGGACGTGGATGCCCTGACGGGAGGATTTAACCTGCAGATTGCGTGGTCTACCGGATATGAAGCCGGTACGGCCGCCGGTTCGGCCGCCGGCTTGGCTGTCGGTTCGGTTTTATATCAGGAAAACGGTTCCGGTAACGGCTTGGCGGGTGGTTTTGCTGCCGGCGGAAACGGAGCGGGGAAAGCGCTGCAGTAAAAAAATATGGATTATGCCGCCAAACACCGTGCGGCGGGAAAGGGAGGATGTCATGGGCTGCAATATCGCGATTGACGGACCCGCAGGGGCGGGCAAGAGCACCATCGCAAAGAAAATTGCGAAGGAGAAACATTGTATTTATGTGGATACGGGAGCGATGTACCGTGCCATGGGACTTTATTTTTTAAGGAACGGGATAAGCGCCGGGGATGAAAGGCAGATCAGTGAAAAATGCGGGGAAGCGGATATTACGATTTCCCATGTGGACGGGGAACAGGTTGTATTTTTAAACGGGGAGGATGTAGGCGGGTTCCTGCGGACGGAAGAAGTGGGAAACATGGCTTCTTCCATCAGTGTGTATCCGGAAGTGCGCAAGAAGCTGGTAGAGCTTCAGCAGCGTCTTGCCAAACAGACGGATGTAGTGATGGACGGCAGGGACATCGGAACCTGTGTGCTTCCCGATGCGGACGTGAAAGTATACCTGACGGCAGGCAGCGGCGTGCGTGCAAAAAGAAGGTATGAGGAATTGGCGGCAAAAGGGGAAGCCTGTGATTTGGAACAAATCGAAAAGGATATCATCGAGCGTGACAGACGGGACATGAACCGTGAAATTTCCCCGCTGCGGCAGGCAGACGATGCGGTATTGGTGGATTCCTCCGACATGAGCATAGATGAGGTGGTGGAAAGGATTCTTTCCCTGTGCAGGGAAAAGGAACATGGCAGAATATAAGAAGGGGGCCGGAAACAGATGGAAGTAAGGGTTGCCAAGAGCGCCGGTTTTTGTTTCGGCGTAAAGCGTGCCGTGGAAAAAGTCTACGGGCAGACCGGCAAGGGGAAAAAAATATATACTTACGGACCGATTATCCATAACGCGGAAGTGGTGAAGGATTTGGAAGGGCGCGGTGTGGAAGTGATAAACGGGCTGGAGGAACTTAGACAGGTGGGGGAAGGAACCGTTGTCATACGCTCCCACGGTGTGTCGAAAGAGGTTTATAACGCCATTAAGGAGCAGGGGCTGGAATGTGTGGACGCCACCTGCCCTTTTGTAAAAAGAATCCATAACATAGTGGAAAAAGAGAGCGGGCAGGGGAAGCGGATTCTCATTATCGGCAATGCCGGACATCCCGAAGTGGAAGGAATCCGGGGCTGGTCGGCATCGGATACCGTGGTGATCGAGTCAAAAGAGGAAATGGAGGACTTCGGGAAGGACGGAAAAAACCCCGTTTTTCAGGGGGAAGAATGGTGTATTGTTTCCCAAACGACATTTAACTACAACAAATTTAAAGAATTAGTTGAAATTTTTTTAAAAAAAGGTTACAATGGTAGTGTTGTGAATACTATATGTAACGCAACAGAAGAAAGGCAGACTGAGGCGAGGCAGATTGCGTCTCAGGTTGAAAGTATGATTGTGATAGGAGATGCCCATAGTTCCAACACACGGAAGCTCTATGAAATCTGTAAAGAGGAATGCGGGAACACCTATTTTGTACAGACACTGGATGACTTGCATTTAGATCTACCTAAAGCGGCTTCTCCGGTCGGTATTACTGCCGGGGCTTCGACCCCAAACAATATTATTGAGGAGGTTCAAAATTATGTCAGAATTAACTTTTGAACAGATGTTAGAAGAATCATTTAAGACAATACATGCGGGAGAGGTAGTTGAAGGTACAGTCATTGATGTGAAACCTGAAGAAATTATTCTCAACATTGGCTATAAATCCGACGGTATTTTGACGAGAAACGAATATACCAACGAGCCGAACGTAGACCTGACAACTATCGCAAAACCGGGTGACACCATGGAGGTGAAAGTCCTTAAAGTCAACGACGGGGAAGGACAGGTTCTCTTAACCTATAAGAGACTTGCCGCGGACAGGGGCAATAAGAGGATTGAGGAAGCCTTCAACAACAGGGAAGTGCTTACTGCAAAAGTGGCGCAGGTATTGGACGGCGGTCTGAGCGTCGTGGTGGAGGAAGTCAGGATTTTCATTCCTGCCAGCCTGGTATCGGATGTATACGAAAAAGATTTGTCCAAATATGCGGGACAGGATATACAGTTCGTAATCAGCGAATATAATCCTAAGAGAAGAAGATATATCGGCGACCGCAAGCAGCTTATCCTTGCGGAGAAAGCGGAACTCCAGAAGAAGTTATTTGAATCCATCCATGAAGGAGATACCGTGGAGGGCGTGGTAAAGAACGTAACGGACTTCGGTGCATTCATCGATTTGGGCGGTGCGGACGGTCTGCTCCATATCTCCGAAATGTCTTGGGGCAGGGTGGAGAATCCGAAGAAAGTATTTAAGGTTGGCGAGAAACTGAAAGTGTTGATTAAGGAGATTTCCGGCAGCAAAATTGCGCTGAGCCTGAAATTTGAAGATGCAAATCCCTGGAAAGATGCCGCGCAGAAATATGCGGTAGGCAATGTGGTAACCGGAAAAGTGGCAAGGATGACGGATTTCGGTGCATTTGTGGAATTGGAACCGGGTGTGGATGCATTGCTCCATGTATCCCAGATTTCCAAGGAACATATCGAGAAACCGGCGGACGTGCTGAAAATCAACGACGAAGTAACGGCAAAAGTGGTTGATTTTAATGAAGAAGACCGGAAAATCAGCCTGAGCGTTAAAGCTATGCTGGCGCCGGAACCGAAGGCGGAAGCGGAAGATGCGGATGTGGTTTCCGTTGATATTGATGCGGTGATTGCAAGCGAGCAGGAATAAAACAGGGGATATGATCGGGTGATACCCAAAGCCAATGCAGCAAACAGGATTTGTTTGTTGTTTTTGGCTATTTACAGGAAAAACGATGGCAGGTAAATATTATGGCATATGATTATGAATGGTTTAAAAAAACAATTTTTGACCTCACGAAAATTGACCTGAATGCTTATAAGGAAAAGCAGATGAAGCGGCGTATTGATACGCTGATTTCCAAGAACGGTATTTCCGGGTATGATAAGTATGTGGCGCTTATTAAGGAAAATAATACGAAGTTTGAGGAATTTGTGAACTATCTTACCATTAATGTGTCGGAATTTTACCGTAATACCGACCAGTGGCAGGTGATGGACAAGGAAATCATACCGGGACTGATTAGCAGGTTCGGCAAACACCTGAAAATTTGGAGTGCTGCCTGCTCTACGGGAGATGAGCCATATTCGCTTGTCATGGCGTTGTCCCGCCATATTCCGTTAGACCAGATTAAGATTCATGCCACCGATTTGGATAAGCAGGTCATTGCGAAAGCGAAAGTCGGGCTTTATAACGAGAAAAGCATTGCCGGCGTGCCGGATGATTTAAAGAGGAAGTATTTCACGAAAGTGGGATTGTCCTACCAGATATCGGACGAAATCAAGAAGCGTGTAGAGTTTTCGCAGCATAATCTTTTAAAGGATAACTACGGGGACGGTTGGCATATGATTGTATGCCGGAATGTACTTATTTATTTTACGGAAGAAGCCAAGGACGAGGTATTTGTAAAATTCCAGAAGTCGCTGGCGAGCAAGGGCGTATTGTTTATCGGCAGTACGGAACAGATTATTAACTATAAGGACATAGGTTATACCAGAAAGAATTCGTTCTTTTATGAGAAACCCTGAGAGAATAACAAGTTCCCGATTTGTTCGGGAACTTGTTTTGGAATATGCCGCCAAAGTGTGTTTGAAAATTGCTTTCTGCAAGATATTGTCCGAATTTGCGGGAATGAATTTTCAAACACGTTCTGAAACGGCGCACGGGCATCCAAAGGAAAAATCATGGGTACAAAGATATCAGACGGAGATTTGATTTATGGAATTATTAAAGGATTACCCCTATTTATATGAAACACATCTGCACACCTCACAGTCCAGCGCCTGCGCCCGTTATACGGGTGCACAGATGGCAAAGGCATGTAAGGAGGCAGGGTATACGGGAATCATCGTCACGGACCATAACTGGGGCGGCAACACGGCGGTGAACCGGAGGATGCCCTGGAAATTGTGGGTGGAGGAATTTGCCAAAGGGTATGAAGATGCAGCCAAAATGGGCAGGCGCATTGGTTTGGATGTGTTTTTCGGTTATGAGGCCGGATACCGTGGGACGGAGTTTTTGATTTTCGGGCTGGACAAGGAATTTATGCTGGGGCATCCGGCATTAAAGACCGCTACGGTGCAGGAACAGTTCCGGCTGGTGCAGGAAGGGGGCGGCATGGTCATTCATGCGCATCCGTTCCGGGAGGAGAGCTATATCCCGGAAATCAGGCTCTATCCCGGATATGTGGACGGCGTGGAGGGAATCAATGCGACCCATTCCAATCCCAAAAGTACGGCGCACAATGATCCGGCTTTTGACGCGAAAGCGGTTGCTTATGCAAGAGAACACGGACTGTTCCTGACGGCGGGTTCGGATATCCACAGTACGGACCTGTTTGGCGGCGGTATGGCGTTCCGTCGCAGGATGAAATCCATACAGGATCTGATTTCCGCCCTAAGAAGCGGGGAGGATTATGTCCTGACGGACGGGGTGGTATGGTACCGGAAGGATGGGGAAAGGATGTAGTGTATGGATTTGGCAGGCGCCTGTTTGCAGCTTGTTTTTCTTATTTGGGGAAGGTAGAGTGGGAGAGCCGGAGTACGATTCCTTCCACGGCCGGGGTGAGGTATGCTGCCAGTGCGTCGCCGTCCGATACCACCAATACAATACAAAGGAGACCCCTATGAAATTCTTACACACCGCCGATCTCCACATCGGCAAAGTCATTCACGACGTATCCATGTTGGAAGACCAGCGCCATATCCTTAGGCAAATCCTGCGGATTGCCTGCAGCCGCAGCGTGGATGCCCTGGTCCTGGCGGGGGACATTTACGACCGCGCCATCCCCCCTGCCGAAGCCGTAGTGATGTTTGACGGTTTTTTACAGGAAGCCGTGGATGCCGGCATACGGGTATTGATGGTAAGCGGCAACCACGATTCGCCGGAGCGCATCGGTTTTGCCGGAGGAATCCTGGAAAAACAGGGTGTTTCCATTGCAGGGGTATACCGGGGGGAGTTAAAGCAGGTTCGCATGGAGGACGGATACGGGGAAGTCACCTTTGTCCTCATGCCATTCGTAAAACCGGCGCAGGCTGGGGGAAAGACCAGTGCGGAAGCGGTGGAAAAGATGCTAAAACCCCTGCGGGATAAAGAGGATGGAAAAGGAGACGGGAATCCCCGCCGGCGTGTGCTGGTAACCCACTACTTTGTCACCGACAACGGAAAGGAGCCGGAACTTTCCGACGGGGAAACCACCATCCATGTGGGGGGACTCGATAACGTGGAGGCATCCCTTTTGGAAGGTTTTGATTATGTTGCGCTTGGGCATATCCACAAGCCGCAGAGGATTGGGAGCGGACCGGTTTACTACGCGGGGGCTTCCCTGGGCTATTCTTTTTCCGAAGCGGGACAGACCAAGTATGTGAATGTGGTGGAACTTGGGAAAAAAGGACAGGTATCCGTGGAGCAGGTACCGCTTTCCCCCCTTCACGGGCTGCGGAAAATCAGGGGAAATATGGAGGAACTGATGAAACCGGAAATCGTGGCGGCTGCGGACTGCACGGACTATATCCAGGCGGAGCTGACCGACAGGGACGAGCTGATAGATCCCATCGGTACGCTGCGCACGGTTTACCCGAACATTTTACAGATCCTGCTTTCCAAAAACGGGGAGAAGACGGGCGGGGAATACACAGTCCGGCAGGAAGACCGCAGGAAAGACATCCCGGAACTGTTCCGGGAATTTTATGCGATGGTACGCGGGGAGGAGCCGGATGGACGCCGCATGGAGCTGATAAAGGAAGTGGCAAAGGAAGCGGAGGTGGAAGACCATGAAGCCTGACAAACTGGTCCTTTCCGGCTGGGGACCGTACAAAGACAGAATCGAAGTGGATTTCACCGGATTGAAGGAGCGGGGCTTATTTTTGGTTACCGGCCCCACGGGGGCGGGAAAAACCACGCTGTTTGATGCCATTACCTATGCGCTTTACGGCGGCATGAGCGGCGGGGTGCGGGAAAAGAACAGCGTTCGCAGTGATTTCGCCGGTTCGGATACGCCTACATTCGTGGAGCTTACTATGCAGCATAACGGAGAAACATACCGTATAGAGCGGAATCCCGAATATCTGCGCCCGAAGAAGAAAGGGGGAGGAAAGAACGCTTATACGAAAGAAAAGGAACAGGCAAGGCTGTATCTGCCGGAAGACGGAGGGGTCATCGAGGGAGTCGGCGAGGTAAACCGGAAACTGCAGGAAATCCTTGTGCTGGATTACCGGCAGTTTAAGCAGATTTCCATGATTGCCCAGGGGGAGTTTTCCCGGTTCCTGACGGCATCACCTTCGGAAAAGACGAAAATCTTCCGTGAAATCTTTTCCACTTCCGTATACGAGCGTTTTGCTGCCATCCTGCGCCGCCGTTCCGGGGAATTGTATAAACAGGCGATGGAATACCGTCACCGGATGGAAGAAGATGTCCATATGCTAGAACCCGGAATGGGTATGGAAATGAAAACGGAAGAAGGGGAAAAACCGTTGGATTTTGAGGAAATCCTCCGGTGGCTGGAGCGCCGGATCGGGGAATATCAAAAGGAGTTTGCGGAAGCGGAAAAGGCTCATGCCTGCCTGGAAAAAGAAGTAATGAAACGGTCGGAACACATCGCGCAGGCGGAGGAAACCAATGCCAAACTGGAGAAGCTGGCAGCCTTAAAGTCACAGAAGGAAGAACTGGGCGGACGGAAGAAGGAAATAAGGGAAGCGGAAAAGGAATTAAAAAGAGCGAGGGAGGCGGAAGCGTTAAAAGAACCGTACCTGCTTGGGAAACATGCATCTTCCCTGCTTGAAGACATGGAACGCAGGAGGCGGAAGAACCGGGAAGAATACCGGGCACTGGCGGACAGGGAAAAGGAACTGCGCCCGTATTATAAAAACCGGAAAGAAATCCATACGGGCTATGAAGCGCTGGCCGGTTACGCGCAAAGCCGGAAAGGGAGGGAGGACGCGGTATGCGCGCTCAGGAATAAGCAGGAAGAACTAAAGGTTTTGCAGGAACGTTATCTGGAACAGGAAAAAAACGCAGGGGAGAAGAAACGGGCGTACGAAACGGCGGATGCCGCTTACCGGCGCGCCATGGTGGGTATCGTGGCTGCCCAGGTGCAGGAGGGGGAACCCTGCCCGGTTTGCGGTTCCCTGGAGCATCCCCGTGTGGCGGCGGCAGAAGGCGGCGTGCCGAAGGAAGAAGGGCTGCGGAAACTGCGGCAATCGTATGAAAAAGAACAGCAAAAACTGATGGAACTCCACGGTAAGGCGGCGGTATGCCGGGCGGAAGTGTCCGCATGTACGCAGCGGAAAAAGGAGTGGGAAGAAAAGGAAGAAACATGCAGACGGCAAAGGGACGGACTGGCGGAAGAAACACGCCGTACCGTGGAATCCATGCCGGAAAAGGCATACGAAAAGCTCCTTGTGCAGTACCACGGACTTTTGGCACAGCAGAAGGAGAAAAAGGAAAGGCTGACCATAGATGCGGAGGAAACCGCCGCACAGGAAACGAAGAAGAAAGAGCTGGACAAAACATTTGCCGTGCAGTACCGGCAGGCAGGTTTTACTTCCCTGGAAAAATACGAAAAGGCGCTGCGGCGCCCGGAAGAAATGAAAAGACTGGAACGCCGGGTCCGGGAATTTCAGGAACGGTGGCAAGAGCTGGAATACCTCACCGCCCATCTGCGGGAAGAAACCAGGGGAAAGAGAAAAACGGACACGGCAGGGCAGCGGGCGGAGTTAGAGGAGAAAAAGAAGGAGAAGCAATATGCCCTAAAGCGGTTAAACGAGTGCAGCCACAGTCTGCGGCAGGCGGGCAAAACCGCGGAGTCCATAAAAGAGCACGGGAAGAAATACCGGGAACTGCAGTTGGAATACGGCATCGTCAAAGACCTGGACAACATGGCTTGCGGGAACAACGGGAAGCGGCTGGTTTTCGAGCAGTATGTGCTGGCGGGATATTTTGAGGAAATTCTGCGTGCGGCGAACCTCCGGCTTTCCAAAATGTCCGGGGGGCGCTATGAGCTGTCCCGCTTGGGGGAAATCAGCGACGGACGGTCGAAGGATAACCTGGAGATACAGGTGTTTGACTATTATACGGGAAAGTACCGGTCGGTGAAGACGCTGTCGGGCGGGGAATCTTTCAAGGCGTCCCTCGCCCTCGCCCTTGGCATGAGCGATGTGGTGCAGGGATACAGCGGCGGCATACGGGTGGATACGCTGTTTATTGACGAAGGGTTCGGTGCACTGGACGGGGAATCCATTGAGCAGGCATGTCAGACGTTATTGTCCCTGGTGGAAAAGGACCGGTTAATCGGGATCATTTCCCATGTGCCGGAATTGTCGGAAAAGATAGAAAAACAGATTATCGTTTCCAAAACAAAAGTAGGCAGCGGGGTGCGGCTCATGGTATAATAAGGAAGACATGCCGTATTGGGTATTGGTGGGTATTGGGTATTGGTGGGTATTGGTGGGTATTGGAAAGAAAAGAAAGGAAAGAAAAGTATGGAACACGAATTTGACGTGATTATCATCGGCGCGGGACCGGGCGGGATTTTCTGCGCTTATGAGTTAATGGAAAAAAAGCAGGACCTTAAGGTGCTGGTGGTGGAGAAAGGACGCTCCATCGAGAAACGCAACTGTCCGAAGCGGGTAACGAAACAGTGCGTGGGCTGCAAGCCGTGCTCCATAACCACAGGGTTTGCCGGGGCGGGGGCTTTCTCCGACGGCAAATTGTCTCTGTCGCCGGATGTGGGCGGTAACCTGCCGGCGATTCTCGGTTATGGGGAAACGGTGGAATTAATCCGGGAATCGGATGCCGTTTATTTAAAATTCGGCGCCGACCGGAATGTTTACGGTGCGGACAAGGCAAAGGAAATCCGGGAAATCCGCAAGGCGGCAATCAATGCCAATTTAAAGCTGATTGAGTGCCCCATCCGGCATTTGGGTACGGAGGAAGGGTATAAGATTTATTCCAAACTGCAAAAACACCTGGAGGAAAAGGGCGTGACGCTCCTGTTCCAGACCATGGTGGAACAGATTCTTGTGGAAGACGGCAGGGCGGTAGGGATTACCACGGATAAGGGGGAAAACTATTATGCGGGGGAAATCGTGGCTGCGGTCGGGCGCGAGGGTGCGGACTGGTTTAAGGATAAGTGCGGGGAACTCGGCATCGAGACGGCGCCGGGGACGGTGGATATCGGCGTGCGCGTGGAGGTGCGGGACGAGGTCATGCAGTACCTGAATGAAAATCTGTATGAAGCGAAGCTGGTATTGTATGCGCCCACGTTTGACGACAAGGTGCGGACATTCTGTACCAATCCGTCCGGCGAGGTGGCGACGGAATATTATGAAGGAGGTCTGGCGGTGGTCAACGGCCATGCCTATAAATCCAGGGATTACAAGACGAACAACACCAACTTTGCGATTTTGGTTTCCAAGAATTTTACAAAACCTTTCAAGACGCCCATTGAGTACGGGAAGCAGATTGCGCAGTTATCCAACATGCTCTGCGGCGGTAAAATCATGGTGCAGACGTTCGGGGATTTTAAGAAAGGCAGGAGAACCACGGAGGAGCGGCTCTGCCGCAACAATTTAATTCCCACGTTAAAAGATGCGGTACCGGGGGATTTGTCTTTGGTATTTCCCCACAGGATTATGGTGGACATCCAGGAGATGCTGGAGGCTTTGGACAAGGTGACGCCGGGGATTGCATCGGACGAGACACTGTTATACGGTGTGGAAGTGAAATTTTATTCCAACCGCGTGGTGGTGGACCGTGGGTTTGAAACGAGTTTAAAAGGACTGCGTGCCATTGGTGACGGCGCAGGCGTAACCAGGGGGCTGCAGCAGGCATCGGCAAACGGAATCTGTGTGGCAAGGAGTATTTTGGAAGGAATGGGGCGGTAAGCAATGAAGTGGGAAGGAAAAGGCGTATCACGCACAAAGGCAGGGAGGCGGCTGAAGACGGCAGCCCTGCTGTCCGCACTCTTTCTTGCCGCAGGCGCCATGGCGGGCTGCGGGGAGAAGGAAGACGCCGATACGAAGGTGGTGTTGACCACCGGTTTTGCGAAAGATGAGATTTTCCGTATCGAAAGCATTTCCTGTACCCTGCCGGAAATCATGGTGTACCTGACCAACACCCAGAACCAGTATGAGAGCGTGTACGGGGCGGAAATCTGGGAAGTAGACATGAAGGGCATGACCCTGGAGCAGAATATCAAGGATACGGCGCTGGCGCGGATTGCCCAGATTAAATCCATGAACCTGCTGGCGGAGCAGTACGGGGTGGAACTGTCGGAGCAGGAGAAAGAGCGTGCGTCGGAAGCGGCAGGGGTTTATTACGGATCCTTAAATGAAAAGGAACGGGAACTGATGGGAGTGACGCCGGAAATCATTGAAGGGCTTTACATGGAATACGGGCTTGCCAATAAGGTTTACAACTTCATTATCCGGGACATCAACCCGGAAATCAGCGACGACGAGGCGCGTACCATTAAGGTACAGCATGTATTAATTAAAACTTATGCCCTGAACGGGGCCGGGGAGAAAATCGGGTATACGGAATCCGCGAAAGCGGCGGCATATGCGCAGGCGAAGGAAATCCTGGATTTGGCACGGGACGGGGAGACGGATTTTGAACAGTTAGTGGAACGTTACAGCGAGGACAGCAAAGGGACGTATTCCTTTGGCAAGGGGGACATGGAACCGGCGCTGGAGGAAGCTGCCTTTAATTTGGGGACGGGGGAAATCAGCGGTATTGTGGAGACGAAATCCGGCTATCATATCATTAAATGCATCAGCACTTTTGACCGGGCGGAAACGGACGCCAATAAAGTGAAAATCGTGGAACAGCGTAAGAAAGAGGTATTCGGGCAGGAATACGATACGTTCGTAAAATCATTGACGAGAAACCTGAACGAAGAAGCCTGGGGAGAGGTGGCTTTTATCCATGACCCGCAGGTGAAGACGGCGGATTTCTTCGATGTGTATGGGGAATATTTTGCGGAGGATTCGTAGGGAATCGGATGAAACGTGCCGGGAAATGTTTCCGGCAGGAGGTATGCCGCATTTTGCGGGAGCGGGCAGCAGTTTACGAAAATTTTAGAAATCCGCAAAGCCGCATGGATACAGGGAAAAAGGAATGTTATTAGCACTCATCATAAATGAGTGCTAATTTTTTCTTGACTTTTTTTGCGTGCGGAATTAAACTTTGATTATGCGGCGGTGGACAACCGTCAGGAACGGAATGTTTGGAAAAAAGAAAAACAGGAAGAATGAAAAATGTAAAAAGAAAGGGAAGTGTGTAAAATGGCAGCAAAGCATGGTAATTTATCAATCAACAGCGATAATATTTTTCCGATTATCAAGAAATGGCTGTATTCCGACCATGACATTTTCATGAGGGAGCTTATTTCCAACGGATGCGACGCGATTACAAAGTTAAAGAAGCTGGAGATGATGGGGGAATGCACCCTGCCGGACGATTTTAAGGCGAAGATTAAGGTTATCGTGAATCCGGAGGAGAAGACGTTAAAATTTATCGATAACGGCATCGGCATGACGGCGGAGGAAGTGGAGGAGTACATTAACCAAATCGCTTTTTCCGGCGCAACGGATTTCTTTGAAAAATATAAGGACAAGACGAATGAGGACCAGATTATCGGGCATTTCGGTTTGGGCTTTTACTCCGCATTCATGGTGGCGGACCGGGTGCACATCGATTCCCTTTCCTATAAAGAGGGGGCGGCGCCGGTACATTGGGAATGCGACGGCGGTACGGAGTTCGATATGGAAGAAGGTTCCCGCACGGAAATAGGGACGGAGATTACGCTCTTTATCAATGAAGACTGCCTGGAGTTCTGCAATGAGTACAAGGCGAGGGAAGTCATTAAGAAATATTGCTCTTTCATGCCTACGGAAATTTACCTTGAAAAAGCAAACACCACGGAAACCCAGACGATTAAGGCGGAAGAAAAGCTGGATACCGATACGGTAGTGGAGGAGATTGCGAAGGAGAAAGAGGAAGACGAGCAGAAATTAAAAATCGTAAAACGGCCGGAGCTGTTAAACGAGACCACGCCTTTGTGGGCAAAACACCCCAACGAGTGCACGAAGGAAGAATATTTGGAATTTTACCGCAAGGTATTCCAGGATTACAAGGAACCGTTGTTCTGGATACACTTAAACATGGATTATCCGTTTAACTTAAAGGGAATCCTTTATTTCCCGAAAATCAACATGGAATATGAGTCCATTGAGGGAACGATTAAACTGTACAATAACCAGGTATTTATCGCGGACAATATTAAGGAAGTGATACCGGAATTCCTGCTTCTGTTAAAGGGTGTCATAGACTGCCCGGACCTGCCGTTAAACGTATCCAGGAGCGCGCTGCAAAACGACGGGTTTGTGAAGAAGATTTCCGACTATATATCCAAGAAGGTGGCGGATAAACTGTCCGGCATGTGCAAGACGGAAAAAGAAGAATACGATAAATACTGGGATGATATCGGACCGTTCATTAAGTTCGGCTGTTTAAAGGACGACAAGTTCTGTGAGAAGATGACGGATTACATCCTGTTCCGCAATCTGGAAGGCAAATACCTGACCCTGCCCGACTGTCTGGAGGTCGGCAAGACGGATAACGGGGAGAATGCCACGGATGAAAACGGAAACCGGGTGGATGCCGAAGTGGTGGAAGACGGCAGTGAAAAAGGGGAAACGGCGGAAAACCCGGATGCGGAGACGGATGCAAATACGGGAGAAGATGCCGGCGGACAGGAAGATGCACAGGCAGAAGCCGTGGACGAAGACGGCAACCGTGTAGAAGCGGAAATCGTGGACGAAGATGCGGATGACGCGGAAGATGGGGAAGACGAAGAAAAGAAGGAGAAAATCATCTACTACGTCACCGACGAACAGCAGCAGAGCCAGTATATT
The DNA here is from genome assembly GCA_910587275.1 of uncultured Kineothrix sp. Taxonomy (GTDB): domain Bacteria; phylum Bacillota; class Clostridia; order Lachnospirales; family Lachnospiraceae; genus Kineothrix. The sequence continues at coordinate 1,854 of CAJUMD010000068.1, read as the reverse complement.
AACATGTTTAAGGCGGCGAAAATGGATGCGGTGATTTTAACCCACAGCATCGACCAGCCTTTCATATCCCAACTGGAAGCGAAAAACGAAGGCATCCGTTTTATGCGCATCGATGCCGACTTAACGGATTCCTTAAAAGCGAAGACTTCAAAGAAAGCCGCAAAGGAAATGGAAGAACAGGCGGAAGAAATCGCCAAGATAATGAAAAAAGCGCTGAAAAAAGAAAATCTTACGGTGAAAGTGGAGAAATTAAAGAACAAAAAAGTTTCCTCCATGATTACGGTTTCCGAGGAAAGCAGGCGTATGCAGGATATGATGCGCATGTATTCCATGAACGGCGCGGACATGGGAATGTTCGGAAAAGAAGGGGAGACCCTCATCCTCAATGCAAACCATCCGTTGGTACAGTATGTACTGGAGCATAAGGAAGGGGAGAACGTGACGATGATCTGCGAACAGTTATACGACCTGGCGCAGATACAGAACGCACCGCTTGCGCCGGAAGCCATGACGAAGTTCGTCGCAAGAAGCAACGAGATTATGATGATGCTTACGAAATAAACGGTCTGCCGCGGCTTTTTGGAGCATTTTCCAGAAACGCTCCGGCGATGCACAGCCCCCAAACCTCTGCATATAATGTGGTAAACAAATATGCAGAGGTTTTTTTATGCCCATAAACATCATTCATGCCGCACAGAGGGTTGACAGCCCTTATTCGGGCAACCTGAAAGTCAATGTCACATCCTCCGTGGGAATGATTCCCATCCGTGACGCCACAGTGAAGATTTCCTATAAGGGGATGCCGGATTCCATCATAGAAACGCTGGATACCGACATATCGGGACAAACCGAGGAAATAGGGCTTCCCGCGCCGCCGCCGGAATACAGCCAGGAACCGGGCAGCGACCAGCCTTATTCGGAATACAACATTGAAGTAAATGCGCAGGGGTATGAGCCGGTCATGATATCGGGAACGGAGATTTTAGCGGGCACACTGGCGCTCCAGCCCGTGGAAATGATACCGGTGGAAATGGAAGAACAGGAGGAGGAAACCATTGTCATTCCCGACCATACGCTGTACGGGGAATACCCGCCGAAGATACCGGAGGATGAGATCAAACCCATGGACGAGACGGGGGAAATCGTACTTAGCAGGGTAGTCATCCCTGAATTTGTGGTAGTTCACGACGGCGCGCCAAGCGATACCACGGCGCCGAATTACTATGTCAGATATAAGGACTACATCAAAAATGTGGCATCTTCCGAAGTCTATGCCACATGGCCGGAAAATGCAATCTATGCCAATATACTCGCCATCATGTCCGTAACGCTAAACAGGGTATATACGGAGTGGTAGCGAGACCATCATTTTTGGTGGGAGGACGCGTCAAAGAAAGCCTGCCTCCACTGCCCCGTCCCTGCCTCCCGGTTTTTGGGTGCCGCACCGGCTGGGGAACGGTATGTCTCATTCAGACACGCTTTCGCTCGGCGTCAAACGCAGCGGTACTAAGTTCGTAAAAGACCTCACTAAGTACCGGCGTTTTCCGACGGTCTGAATTGAGACATACCGTTCCCCCAGCCGGTGCGGCACCCAAAAACCGGGAGACAGGGACGGGGCAGTGGAGGCAGGCTTTCTTCGACGCTGGTATCCGCAAAATCCGATAGAAAAAGGAAAGCGGTTAAGTTAAAATGAAACGCCGTATTGCGCCATTCCCTTTTTACCCAGCACGGGAGGGAGTTTTTTGCGGGGCGGCGGCAGCGGGAGAGTCTGTCCCGGATTTTCCGTGCTTCGTTTTCGGCGGAGTTTTTCTTAACAGAATGTGGAGAACTAAGGGAAATCGGGCATGGATGCCC
>CAJUMD010000067.1 GCA_910587275.1 uncultured Kineothrix sp. | reverse complement strand
AACAGACTTTTGTCCCTCTCCTTGCGTTTTGCATTCAAAAGGGTATCCGCCACCATCAGGAAGAATCCGACCACCAAAATCAGGATACTGATTAACAGTCCGAATCCTTTGGATTCAATGACAAACAAAAACACTGCCGCCCAATCGCCCAAATAAAAATTATCCACCTTGGAACGCCCGTCCTGATACGCCTGCTCAATACGCAATTCCACCTGCTCCCCCGCATACTCCTCATCAATCCGCAGCACATTCCACTTCGTCCCTGGTGAATTCATGTCAAACGGCGCTTCTGCAATATCCGTCCCATACACCATACGGTTCCCCACATAAGCCTGCACATACACATTTTTTGTGCGGAACACTAGCCCCTGCGTTCCGTGCATGTCTCCGGGAACCGGATAAAAAACACGGATATCCTTTGCGCCGTCCACTGCATAATCATCTATTTTCTTAAAATCCATGGGATTTCCATTCCCGTCCAGCCAGTCCCCGTCCACCTTCCGGAAAGAACCCAGCCCGAAATCCCCGGTCGCCTGATCCGTCCAAAACACATTCAGTAATACCATGACTGCCATGACTGCCGCAACTGCATAATATGTAGTTAAGATGATACTTTTATACCGTTTAATCGTTCTCTCCTCCCAACGATATCTTATGCAAAAAATTACATATCAGTAATTTGAGTATAGCACGCATAACGGGTAAAATCAATCCTTGTTTCCGTTTGCTGCAAAATCCCTGTCACAACCGCATGGAAGATTGGAAACCGACATCTATTGCATTTCTCATTACCCGGCACCCGCTTTTACCCCTCCAAAATCTGCATGGACCGGATACTATCGTCACCGATTTTCGCCATCATCTCCGCCGTATGGTTCTCCAAAAAGTTATCCTCCCCTTCCGCCAGTCCCTGCGCCGTCAATTCCTGCAGGACAATATTGCAGACCGCTTCGATAATGATGACGCACTGGTCGTTGGTATTCAATGTGTAAAGATAGTCCTCCGTCCCCGCACCTTTCCACGCCTGCGACTGCTCTCCCGTGCACACAAGCAGGTTCAGGATGTCCCCAATCCCGGACAACCGGGGCAGGTCTTTCATGCCCCGGTGCATCCACTTATAAAACGGCATGTATTTCCTGTTTAACAGGTAAACCATGGAAATGGTACTTTTGGTAAACTCCGCCAGCGAAAGCGCAGCCGCCACCTGTTCCCCCCGTTTCATGGCACGGGCATAATTATACTGTCCCGACTGCGCCATCTGCGCCGCCCTTGCCACGATTTTCTTAATCCGCACATCCTCCGGGTAATAGGCAAGGAACCCCTCCCTGATCCGGCTAAATTCCCCGAGCGGGTCTTCGAATACTTTCCCGTTGGTGGCAGTGCAAAGTCCTTCTTCCGGAATCCGCATCCAGTCTGACAGACGCTCCGGCGCTTCCGTAAATCCGGTCAGGGCATAATAAAAATCGGGAATACAGAGCACCCCGACCCTGCCGCCCCCATGTGCGCTGGTTTTCCGCGCCGCCACGCCTTCAAATACGGCAGGAAGACCGTCATATTCCCTTTGCAGCGCCTGCCCATATGCTTTATAGTCTTCTTCCGTAAGCCATAAACAGAACGACGGACCGTAATCGTGGTCCGCCGATATCCCGTCATCAAATCCAAGGCATTCCGATCCGTAACCCGCCAACCCTGCCGCCACCCTGCCGCAGAGTTCCGGGAATTTCTCCTCCAGCATTTTCTTCCCGTATGTTTCATAATACCGCTGTGCCAGTTCCAGCCCTTTCATCCGCCCTCTCCTCCGTTTATCTGTTTCCATCCAATTTGCCGTATATTTCCTGCGCCCGCGCCCGGTAAGCCTGCGCTTTTCCTTCTTCCTTCAGGCAGTCGCATACCGCCGCGCAGTTTTCACAAAGTACCGCATAGCTTTGGTTTTCCCCGAAATGCTTCTTCACCTCCGCCAATGCCTTTTCATAGGAAGCCAACGCATTCCCGTAGTCCCCCATGCGGTAATAGGCTTCCCCCACTCCGGCAAGCGCCGCGCTGTAATGGGCATCCGTTTCCTCCCCGTCCCCCACGCCTTCAAACAGTCCGAGTGCTTCTTTCAGAGCTGCGGATGCTTCGTCTGTCCGGTCCATCTTAAAATACAGCAGTGCCAGATTCGTCAGGGTGGTCGCCTGTTCCGCTTCGCTCTCCCTAAGCGCCCGGATGATTTCCAATGCCTTTAACGACATTTCCGCCGCTTCCCCGTTCTCCCCCATCTGTTCCAAAAGTATGCCCATATTATTATACAGACCGGCAAACCGGTAGTCCCCTGCCGGCAGAAGCCTGTCATAAATGGCAAGCGCCTGCCGGTAATAACGGTACGCCTGTTTCGCATCTCCTGCCGCACGGTACGCCGTTGCCGCGTTTAACAGCGTGGTGGCAAAATGCTCGCTGTCCTCCAATTGCAGCTCCTCCATCAAAAGAAGGACATCCTCGGCAATATCAAAAGACTTTTTATATTGGGACACGCTCCTGTAAAATCCGATCATCTCATTCCCGATGGAAATATATGCCGCATAGTCCCCGTTTTCCTTCGCTTCCTCCAAAGACGAAAGAAGGTAGGGCTCTACCTTGTCCAACTCGTTTTTCCTGAAATATTCATCCAGCTCCGCAAAAAAATTTTCGATATCCATTCCCTGTTTCATAACGTTTCTTCCTCCGTGCCGCCATTTATTCCCGCCCGTTCCGTCTATATACTGCCAGCAGTCTGCGGTGATAGCAGACCATGAGAACCAGCGGAAGCAAAGGTCCGCCGATTATAAAAAACCGGCACAAGCCGCTGTCCATTGCCCAAACGCTCGGAAAGCAGAATAACAGGATAAACGCCCCATACGCAATCCACATCCTGCCATGTTTTACGTTCCATGCATGCACATCCGTCAGTTCCCCTGCCTCCGGCGGTTTTTCCCCGGAGTAAAATCCCACCGGTTCACGGCTTTTCACCTGTGCAATCCCAATCACAAACATAATAAACGCCGCCAGGATATATATTGCCATACAAATTACATGTTCCGCAGTCATCTTTGCATCCTCCTTTTCCGGTATGGTTCCGTTTCAATTTTATTTTACCACATCCGAAAAGAAATTTACATATTTTTCCCGGACTAAACCACCTTTTTCCGGCTCCATCTTCCCGTCAGGAACCACAAAAAGGAAATCAAATAATTCGCAATCCACCCCATGGGTACCGCATACCATACCGCTTCCACACCCCATATTCCGGCAAAACGGAAGGAGACAAACACACGGATACCCAAATTCACCAAATTGGCCAGCGTAAACACGCCCACATCCCCTGCACCCCGGAGCACGCCGTCCGTCACCGCCTTCATACCGATAAACACAAAGAAAAACCGCATGAAAAACAGGTAAGCATCTCCCGTGGCATATGCCATGGCGCCGCTTCCCTCCTCAATGAATGCGGAAATAATCTGCCCGTGGAATGCGCTCAGCACCAAAAAAATCAACGCGCCGAACCCGAAGACGATGCCATATGCCGCCGCATAGCCCTTTTTCACCCGTTCCGGGTTGCCTGCCCCAAGATTCTGGGCCGTAAACGTGGAGACGGCATTGCCCGTGGCAATCATCGGCACGATGCAGATGGATTCAATGCGGATTCCCGACGTATAACCGGCAAGCACCGAAGACCCGAACCCGTTTACCACCGACTGTACCAGCAGCATCCCGATGGAGACAATGGACTGCTGGAGCATGGACGGAATCGCAATTTTCACCATCCCCCACAGCATCGTCCAATTATAATACGCGTTTTCCTCCTGCCCAGCCTCCGGCCGGAATCCACGCAGGGTATGCACCAGCAGGAAGAAGGAAATCACTGCTGACAGTCCCTGCGCCGTCACCGTCGCCACAGCCACTCCCGCCACCCCCATGCCAAAAGCGAGCACCATGACAAAATCCAAACCCACATTCAACAGGGAAGAAAAAATGAGCAGGTACAGCGGTGTCTTCGAATTACCAAGGGCATTGAACACCGAAGACAGAATATTATACATAAACAGAAACGGCAGCCCCACGAAATAAATCCTGAGGTACAGCACCGCATCCGCCAAAATATTCTGCGGCGTATGCAGCGCATTCAGAATCGGTCCGCACATGGCAAACCCGAACATCCCCAATAGGACGCTTACCGCCGCAAAGCTGATAAGCGCCGTATAAACGGAAGTTTTCATTCTTCCGTATTCCCGCGCACCCAAATACTGGGAGGTGATTACCGATGCCCCAATCCCTCCCCCTATTGCTATCATGATAAAAACCGTCGTCAAAGAATAGGACGCGCCTACCGCTGCCAGCGCATCCTCCCCCACAAACCGTCCGACGATTACCGAATCCGCCATATTGTAAAACTGTTGGAACAGGTTCCCAAGAATCATGGGAAGCGCAAAGAAAAATAAGGATTTCCCGGCCGAATCCTTAAGCATATCATATTTTTTTTTATTATTCTGCATTTTGTTTCCTCTTTTTCCTTCGTTTCCCCACAGACCGAGAACAGGAAGAACTATAAGCACCGCACCCATTCCCGCTACGAAACAATAACCTTCCAGCCACATAATTTTCCCCCGCGGACCGCTATGCCGCATCCGTTTATCCGCCCAATAATACTATTTTGGGCGCGGAGTAAAAATTTATGCAAAAAATTCCTCCCGTTACCGCATCATTCCCTTACCATCTTCCACAATGTTTTTTAATGATATCTTGTTATTACAAAACCGTCAAATTATTTTATACCAAAATAAAGGTTTTTCAAAGAACAATTTCCTTGAAAAACCTTTATTCCCGACCGTCCCAAAGCTGCTAACCAGAATCGAACTGGTGACCTCAACACTACCAATGTTGCGCACTACCGACTGTGCTATAGCAGCTTATCTGACATATAACGGAACAGACATCCGCGATTCTGCCAACGGGCATACCGTAAACCGCTCTGTATGTGCCTGGTGTCAACCACCGAAAAGTATTGTAACAAAATATAACTGGTTTGTCAATGCAAAACTTCCTTATTTTTTTATTTCCGGTAACGGTTCAGCCTGAAATGGTATGTTCGTGGGTAAGTGCGGAAAACACTCCGACCGCCCCTTCAATTCCCGCAGCAGCCCTTCGCACAAAAGTCCGTGCATCCGCTCCCTGTCAATGGTTTCTGCTGCCGCATTGTCTCCGTCATCTCCCAAAACATTCTCCCCTTTCTTCTCCGCCGCAATATACATGGCATACATCAAAAGTTTCGACAGCAGCGCAAAGTTCACGTAAACCGCAGGAAGCCCGTCTCCGATTGCCCCCTGGCGGATTCCCGTCTGTACCATGTAGTCGATGACATCCATGGGCATACAGGTTTCCGGGTTCTTCCCATGCATTTTCTCCTGCATAACCCTGCCCACCGGACTGTTGTCCGTTACCAGATGCAGGAACTGCACCAGGCAGTCCCTTTTTTCAATCTCCCTGTCCATGCAAAGAAACAGATAGCGGAGCATGGAAGGGAAATCCCCCATACCTCTGATTTCCTCCATGACCTGACTGCAAATGGCGTTTATGTGGTAAAGCAGGGCGCTGCTTATGATTTCTTCCTTATTGTTAAAATACTCATAAGCAGTCCCCTTTCCGATTCCCGCACGGCACGTAATATCGGATACTTTCACGTTACGCATGTCCATGTCTTCCCCAATCAGATCCAACACCGCCCCGTATAACGCCTTGACCTTAGGCGACAAGCCTTCCTTCCCCTTATTTTCCGTATGCTCCATATCCTATCTCCCTCTCCCGCGTTCCATATCTTCTTCCGCCTGCGTCCCTATTCTTCCTTTCCGCCTTCCACGTCATTTTCCCGCCTGAAGATATCATAAATACACGGTACCACGATTAGCGTCAGAAGTGTCCCGTAAATCAGTCCGCCGATGGTAACGATTGCCATGGGTCTTGACAGTTCTGCCCCCATGTCATGACCGAACGCCATGGCGGACAGAGCCAGTATGGTAGTCATTGCCGTCATAAGCACCGGGCGAAGCCTTGTCCTGCCCGCTTCCACAATCGCCTCTTTTTTCCCCATGCCGCTCTCCCGCAGTTGGTTGATGTAATCCACCAGCACGATACCGTTATTCACAATGACACCCGACAGCATGACAAACCCGATGGCCGAAATCACGCTGACTTCACTGCCGCTGATGTACAGTCCGAGAAATCCTCCGGTAAACGCTAGCGGAATGGTAAACATGATGATGAACGGGGACAGTAACGACTGGAACTGTGCCACCATAATCAGGTACATGAACACAATCGCAAGGATTAACATCAGCACCAACTGTTCCATGGCTTCCACAATCGTCTCGTTTTCGCCGCTCATGACCAGCGTATAGCCCTGCGGCATCTTATAAGCATTCAGTTTCTTTTGCAGTTCCTGCGACACCAGTCCCACGTTGTACCCTTCGGCAATGGAGGCAGAGACTCCTATGTAACGGTTCTGCTCCGCACGGTTTACCGACGTTGGGGATACCTTTGTCTCAAACCGGGCAATCTCCGAAAGCCGCACTTTCTCCCTGGTCCCGTCCTGCTTGGTCACGTCAATCAAAAGGGCTTTCACCGTCTCACGCGTCAGGGCAATGTCTTTTGCGCTCTTTACGTACACGTCATATTCCCGGATTTCCGTCTCGAAAGTCGTGGCGCTGGAGGCATCTGCCAGTTTCGCCGCAATCTGCTGGAACACCTGCGCCACCGTCAGTCCGTGTTCCATTGCCTTATCCCGGTCAATGATAATACGCAGTTCTTCCGCCGAATCCTCCATGCCGTCAGACACTTCCGCGGTTCCTTCCGTCTGTGCCACGATGTCCGCCACATCCCTGGCGATTTCCTGCAGCGTATCGATTTCGCGCCCGCGTACCTGGATGGAAATCCCGCTGCCGCCAAGAGCGCTCATATCCATGGAAGACGTATTGATGACCAGTTCCACGTCTTCCATATCCGCCATCATTTCCTCTATTTTCTTCGCCAGTTCATCCCCGGCCAGCTCCTTATCCTCTTTTAGCGTCACGTAAATTTCCGTGGCATTGTCCGCGCTGTTTCCGACGCCGGTTAGCAGCGCCATGCCAGACGCGCTCGCCATGGCACCCACATCCACCACGTCGTCTATGGTACGGATACGTCCGATGATTTCATCCGTCCGTTTTCCCGTTTCCTCCAACGGCGTACCGTCCGGCAGGGTCACACTGACGGTGATCTGCGTACTTTCCATCTCGGGCATAAACGCGGTGCCCCTCGAAAGGGCAAGTGCAGCGCTGATTCCCACCAGCGCCAGCACAAGTAACAGCACGACAGGCTTCATCCGCAGGGAAAGGCGCAGCACTTTTTCATAGCCGCTTATTAAGGCAGTGAAGAACCGGCTTTCCTTTACGCTGTCCTGCCCGGCTTTTATTCCATCTTCTGCCCCATCTTCCGTTCCGCCGGCCTTCCGGTACGCGGTACCTTTTTTCCCGCGCAGCATTTTGGATGCCAGCGCCGGCACCACGGTAAGAGCCACCACAAGACTCGCCACCAGGGAATAACCGAAAGTCAGTCCCATATCCACAAACAACTGCCTGGTAATTCCTTCCGTAAATACGATGGGAAGGAACACGCACACCGTGGTCAGTGTGGACGCCATGATGGCTCCCGCCACCTCTTTCGCCCCCTCGATGGCGGCTTCCCGCACGCCCTTTCCTTCGCTGCGCATCCGGTAAATGTTTTCAATAACCACAATGGAATTATCCACCAGCATACCGACGCCAAGCGACAGCCCGGACAGGGAAATAATGTTTAACGTCACGCCGCTGAAATACATGCAGGCAATTGCGCTCACAAGACTGATGGGAATGGAAAACGCAATAATCAGGGTCGGACGCAAATCCTTCAAAAACAGAATCAGCACCAAAATGGCGAGAATGGCACCGAACAGCAGACTGTTTACAATGGAATCCATGACCATATCGATGTAAATCCCCTGGTCCATCAGGATAATCATGGACAAATTTTCATCCTCTGCCGACATATCCGCAAACTTGTCCTTCAGTTTATCGGACACGTCCCCGGTGGAATAACCCGTCTGTTTCTGAAGCGTAATCAATACCCCCGGACTTCCGTTGATGTTTGCATATATCTCCCCGGAATTATCCGTCATAAACACATCTGCCACATCGGCAAGGGTAATCACGTCCACGCCTTCCATGTCGGGATTTAAAATCGGCATGGCGGCAAGCTCCTCCACCGTACCTGGTTTATCACCCACGCGCACCAAGTAATCGATGCCTTCTTCCGTCACGTATCCCCCCGGCATGGAAAAGTTCTGCGCCGCCAGCAGGGATTTCACCGTATCCACGGTGAGAATGTCCGTCATGTCCGCTTTCGCGTAAGCATCTTCCCTCGCTTCCTCTAACTTCTCCTCCCCCTCATCCAACTGTTCTTCCCCTTCTTTTAACTGGTCCAGGGCATCTTCCAACTGCTTTACGGCATCGTCAATCTGTTCCTGCCCAGCCTCAAGCTGCTTTTCGCCGGATTTAAGCTGCTCCTCGGCAAACGTCATCTGCATTTCGCCCAAATCCAGTTTCGTCTGGGCATTTGCAAGCTCCGTGGCTGCCGTAAGGTTTCCCTGGTAAAGCTGTGTCAGCCCCTCGTCCACTTTCGCCAGGTTTTCGTCAATGGGTCCCAGCGAATCTTCCAGTTGGTTTATCATAGCGTTAAAATCCAAATCGGGAATGTTTAACCCGTTCTGCTCCAAAAACTGCAGAATTTCCTCCCGGATTTGCATAATACGTTCTTTGGATGCCTCCAACTGGGCTTTCTGGACCGCCAGTTCTTCCTTTTGTGCCGCCAGTCCGTTCTTTTCTTCTTCCAGCGCCGCCTTTTGGCTTTCCAGTCCGTTCCTCTGCTCTCCCAAAACCGCAGTCAGTTCGCCGGAAGTCATGGAATTTTCATATGCCCCAAGTACCGCCCTGATATCCTCCACGTTTCCCGTCTCCGGCGGGGTATGCTCCAAGGAAGACTGTATGTATTCCACCGTTTGGTCGGGATAATTCCCCGCATAGCTTATGGTGGCGTCGATGGCGGCAATTTGACCGTCAATGACGGCAATTTGGGCATCGATGGCAGCCATCTGCTCCTCCAACATTGCCGCCTGTTCATCCACCTGCGCAATCTGCCTGTCGATTTCGGCAATCTGGTCGTCAATGCTCCCTGCGGAATCCCCGGTGGCATCGTCCAGCTTTTTCTGTATCTCCTCTATCATGGTAATCTGTGCCTTGATATTAATCTTCGCGGCTTCCAAATCCGCCTTCGCCGTCAGCAGCTTTGTTTCCGTCTCCGCAAGCTGTTTGGTGACTTCTTCCTTTTTCTGCGTCAGTTCCTTCTTGCCGTCCTCCAGCTTGGTTTTATTTTCCTCCAGCTCCGCCTTACCGTCTTCCAGCTCTTTCCTGGAATCGTTCAGTTCCTTTTGGGCATCTGCCAGTTCGGCTTTGCCGTCGGCAATGTCCTTCTTCCCGTCCTCCAGTTCTTTCCTTCCGTCCGCAAGCTGCTGTTCCTGTTCTTCCAGTTCCCCGTCAATGTATCCGAACACCTGGCGGTTAATTTCATCAATCTTGTCCTGGCGGATGATGACATTGACGCTTTCCTCCAACAGCCCCGTGGCGCTGGCGCTTGCCACGCCCTCGATGCTTTCCAGCTCCGGCACAATGGTATTCTTCGCCAGTTCGCTGACTTCCGCGTCCGTCGCCCCTTCCACGCCGACTGCTGCCACCATAACCGGCATCATGTCGGGATTCAGCTTCATGATGATGGGATTGCCCACGGCATCGTCCCAATAACTCTTAATCTGGTCCAGATTTTCCCGGATTTCCAAAGAAACCGCATTCATGTCGGCGCTTTGGGCAAATTCCATAATAACCATGGAATAATTTTCGCCGGAAACCGAACTAATGCTTTCAATGTTGCTAACCGTTGCCATGGAAGATTCCACCGGCTTTGTTACCACCATTTCCACCGTCTCCGGGCTTGCCCCCACATAGGTTGTCATTACAATCACATAAGGCAGGTTAATATTGGGAAGCAGGTCCGTAGTCATCTTCGTTAAGGACACGATTCCCAAAACCACCGCCATAATTACCCCTACCAATACGGTGTAGGGTTTTTTCACACTAAACTTTGAAATCATCGCCTTAGTCCTTTCTTGTTTCGGCTGACCAGTCGGTCAGTCACGCGTTTTATTATATTCGACCAAAAAGAAGAAGTCAAGAAACACCGGGAAAAATTTATAAAACAGCGTAACCATTCAGCCCGAAACTGCGGAATGAGGACGCAAAAGGCGGAAATATGGAACAAAGTCCTATTCCCGCCTGTACTGCGACAGGTATCTTCCGGTACCTGGTTTCGCAACTATTGACCTATTACTTTCCTTAATTTCCCTTTAATCCGCTGCAGGGCGTTATCCGTAGACTTTCCGTCCCTGCCAAGTACTTTTGCAATCTGCACATAGCTCATGCCCGTAATATACAAATCCAATACCTGTTTCTCAAAATGGCTCAGTTCCCGCTCGATAATCCGTTCCAAACCTTCCACGTTCTCTTTATCAATCATCCGTTCTTCCGGTCCCAGTTCCGCCCTGGCTGCCAGGATATTCTGGAGCTGCGCTTCCTCCCCGTCCGGCTCCCCGTCGCCCGTCCCGTGGTTCACGTGGCTGTACAGCGATATGTAGGTATTTAAGGGAGCATGTTTCTGCCTGCCGGAAGCCTGCACCGCGGTGTACATCTGCCTCGAAATACATAAATCGGCAAACGTAAAGAAACTGGCGTCCCGTCCGCTGTCATAATCCCGGACTGCCTTAAACAGCCCTATCATTCCCTCCTGGATCAGGTCATCATTGTCCGCGCCCAGGATATACATGGATTTTGCCTTGCTTTTCACCAGATTCTTATACTTATCCATGATATAATCCGTAATCGGTTCTTCCCCGTCACGCAGACGCACAATCAGTTCTTCGTCACTGTACTGTCCATATGCTTCCCGCATGTTCCCCTCCCATGGCATTTACTGGATGACTATGGCTTCCCCGCCGTATTCATACTCCGTTTCCGGTCCGCTTCCTACCGTTTCCGCGGACACGTCCGGTGCCGTTCCCGCCTGTCCGTTTGCCGTTCCGGCTTCCGTTTCCGGCTTACTTTCCTGTGCAGGCGGAATAACCAGCGCATCTTCCGCCACCTTCTTATTGTTTTCCGCCGCCCGTGCCGCTTCTTCCCGCTCCTGCCGGATTCGTTCCTGCTCTGCCTTGCGCCGTTCTTCTTCCAGCCGTTTCTCCTCCCCGGGCATCAGCGTTTTTTCCGGCGCGCCAGCTCCGGTGTTCCCGTTACCGCTGACCGTTCCCGTCCCGGCGCCGTTTGTCCCGTTGCCGCTGACCGTTCCCGCCCCGGCGCCGTTTGTCCCGTTGCCGCTGACCGTTCCCGCCCCGGCGCCGTTTGTCCCGTTGCCGCTGACCGTTCCCGTTCCATCCACGCTCACTCCGTTGCCGCTGACGGTTTCCGGCGTCCGGGCATTTCCTTCCAGTCCGCCCTGCTTTACGATTTCTATGATATTTCGTGCCATATGCTCCGCCAATACCTGGTACCCTGCCGGATTTCCGTGCACGCCGTCCGGCATATACGTGGAAATCACCTGTGCATCATGGGTATCCAAAAGATTGGAATTGTACAAATCAATTACGTCAATGCCGTACTGCTCCGCCAGCTCCTTGACCGCATCGGCATATACGCTCTGCGGCAGCAGGTAACTCCTTTGGTTCCTTAAATAATCATGAAGCACGTTGGGAAGCGGCGTGGCAAAGATAATCTTCGCTTCGGGATAATCCTGTTTTAATCCCCGCATCAGCTCATCCACATCCCCGTAAAACGTCCGCGGCTTCTTCTCCCCCAGACTTCCCAATTCCTTTTCCGAAGCGGCAAAGCCGTCGTTGGTACCGCCCATGACCAATATGATATCCGTATCCTTTGGGATTTCCTTATAACGGTCCACGAATGCATTGTCCCAATACCTGCCGTATGAGGAACCGCCAATGCCAAGATTATAGACTTCTTCGGCATGAAGGATATTTTTTAACAGGGACGGATAGGAATACTGTTTATAGTTTTCCATTTTATCCAAATTGCTGCCTTCCGTAATGCTGTCGCCCAAACAGGCAATTTTCACGCCGGAAAAATCATAACTGTTATTGCTGATATATGCCCGGTCTTCCCCGTTGGTCTGCATGGTTTCCAAATAAGAAGAACGGATTTTCCTTTTTTGTTCCAATGTCGGCTCCGATTGGCTGTCGTCAAAAGGTATCACCTGTCCGTTTACCACAGCATTGCCGGAAATGGTATCCTCTCCCTCCATGCCATTGCCGGATACCGTCGTACCTTCCCCGGTTGTCCCGTTACCGGATACCGTTCCTTCTTCCCCGGACGCATTACCGGATACCGTTCCTTCTTCCCCGGACGCATTGCCGGATACCGTTCCTTCTTCCCCCGTCCCGTTGCCGGATACCGTTTCCTCCGGTACTGATGCATTGTCCGATACCGTCTCCTTTGGTACTTCCACCGGCTTTGGCGCGGGAGGCGCATCTATGATAATGGCTCCTTCCGCCGCATTTTCCAATCCCTGCTGCGTCACGTCCGCCAAAACCGCATCCTGTCCCGTCTCCCCGTTTTGGGTTGTTTCATCCGCACCAGCGGTTCCTTCCCCTGCCGCTCCACTAACGCCCGGATTTCCTTCTTCCCCGGAAATCCCTGCACCGTCCGGCTGGTCCCCCTGAATCACAATGGCTCCCGACATCGTCTCCTGTACCTGTTCCCGGTTTTCCCCGCTCTGTGCCGTATTCTGTCCCGGTGTTTCCGCGTCCTGTTCCTGCGCTCCCTCATCCGGCCGTTCTTCCGGGTTCTGCTCCTGTGGTCCCTGCGCCTCCGGATCCGGCTGTCCGTTTGGCGCCTGCTGCCCCCCGTCTGCGGTGTCCTGGTCCTGCGCCTGCCATTCATCCAAAACCAATACGGAATTCACCTCCTGATCCAAAAAAGCCTGCAGCGCTTCCGCATTTCCCGCCAGTTCTTCAATTTGGACACGTACGCTGTCAATTTCCTCCTGCACTTCCTGATGTCTTGCCTCCCATTCTTTCTCCTGCTGCTTTTCCCGGTAAAACCCAACCCCTTTCACCACCAATACGGCGGCCAAAGCTACCGAAAGGATACCAATGGTCATAAGCAGTATTTTTTGGATTGGGTTCTTATCCTGATTGCTTTCATTCCAACTTTTTTTCTTCATAACACCAACTTACCCTTTCTGTCTGCCGGAAAACAGGCCCCGTACTGCGCGCCCTTTCCCGCCCGCCGCAAACGGCAATGCCGTATCCTACGGCTTCGTCCGTTTACGCCATAAGCCTTTGGCGCACAATTTCATATGCCAGCACCCCGGCCGCCACCGAAGCGTTCAGGGAATCAATATCTCCTTTCATCGGAATAGAAGCCACAAAATCGCATTTTTCCTTCACCAGCCTGCCTACGCCTTCCCCTTCGCTCCCGATAACAAGCCCAATCGGCCCTTTCAAATCCAGCCGGTACATCTGGGTGCCGTCCATGTCCGCGCATACGAACCAAAGTCCCCGTTTTTTTAAATCCTCTATGGTTTTCGCCAAATTCGTCACCTTCGCCACCGGCGTAAAATTCAACGCTCCCGCCGACGTGCGCGCCACTGCCGCAGTCAGTCCCACTGCACGGTTTTTTGGGATAATGACCCCATGGGCGCCCGCCAGGTTTGCCGTACGTATCACCGCCCCCAAATTATGCGGATCTTCAATGTTGTCCAAAAGCAGTAAAAACGGCGGCTCCCCTTTCTCCTCCGCCAGCTTTAACATGTCTTCCACTTCCGCATATTCATACGCCGCCGCATAAGCGATTACGCCCTGATGTTTTCCGGTTTCCGACATTTGATCCAAACGTTCTTTCGTGACAAACTTTATCTGGGTACCGTACTTTTTAGCCTCCCGCTTAATGGATGCCACCGGCCCGTCCTGACAGCCGTCCAAAACAAACAGCTTATCAATCGTTTTCCCTGCGCGGAATGCTTCCATGACTGCATTCCTTCCCTCTATGGTAAATTCTTCATACCTCATACCCGTTTTCTCCTCCCTGTACCGTACAGGCACGGATTGTCTTTTTCTTCCCCTTATCACCATTATATAACAGAATATCCGCCGGATATCCACTGTTTTTACGAATATTAAACGATTCTTAAATAAAACTTAATAATCTTATATCTTCCTGCCCAGCCGCTCCAGCCCCAGCTTCACCAGGCAGATGGCACGTCCCATTTCATCCTTTAAATACAGATAACCCACCAGCGCTTCCAGCCCCGTTGCCTTCCGGTAATCCGACACCGAAGCGTTCTTTGCCGTAGTGTATGATTTTGCATTTCTTCCCCGACGGTAAACCGCCAGTTCTTCCTCCGTCATGCAATCCTGCAGGACATCCGCCATGGCAGCCTGGGTTCCCGCCTTTACGTATTCCGATGCCGTCTTATGCAGCCGGTTCGCCGCACGGTTTCCCCGCCCAACTACCACGGTACGGATAATGACATCGTAAATGCAATCCCCAAGGTAAGCAAGCGTAAGAGGCGAATATTCCCTGATATCCACCTCTTTGCAGTCAAATTCCTTTTTCAGTTGCCCTAACAGGCTTAAGCCCTTTTCCATTTTACACCTTCCCGCGTGTCTTCCAGCACAATTCCTTTATGCAGCAATTCGTCACGGATTTCATCGGCGCGGGCAAAATCCTTTGCTTTTCTTGCCGCCTGCCTTTCCCCAATGAGCGTTTCGATTTCGCCGTCCAAAAGTTCTTCCTCTTTTTCCACCAAAAGACCGCAGATATCCGATAGCTCCACGATTTTCTTTTTCAAAGCCTCCAAAAAGGCGGCGCTGCTTCCTTCCCCCGCATGGGTATTGGCAAATTTCACCAGTTCAAAAATAACGGAAATGGCATCCGCCGTGTTAAAATCATCGTCCATTGCTGCATCAAATTTCGCGCTAAACCCGTCCAATTCCGCTGCCAGCGCATCCTCTTCCCCGCCCGCGGTTGCGGAAGGCGCATTTTTTAACAGGAAATTTAAGTTGCTTACGCCGGTGACAATCCTCTCATAACCGCTCTTTGCCGCTTCCATCAGTTCCCCGCTGAAATTCAGCGGACTGCGGTAATGGGCGGAAAGCATGAAAAAACGCAGTATCTGCAAATCATATTTTTCGCTGATGTCCCTTACCGTGAAGAAATTTCCCGCGGATTTAGACATCTTCCGGTTGTCAATGTTTAAAAACGCATTGTGCATCCAATATCTCGCAAACGTTCTTCCGTTTGCCGCCTCGGACTGTGCGATTTCGTTTTCATGGTGGGGAAATACCAAATCCTCGCCGCCGGCATGGATATCGATTTCCTCCCCCAAATATTTCTTACTCATAACGGAACATTCGATATGCCATCCCGGACGCCCGCTGCACCAAGGGGACTCCCAATACGGCTCTCCCTCTTTTTTCGGTTTCCAAAGGACGAAATCAAGGGCATCTTCCTTTTGTTCCTCCCCTGAAACGAGAAGGGAGCGGTTTCCCCCCTGCAAATCATCCAGATTCTTATGGGATAACTTCCCGTATTCCTTAAATTTCCGCGTCCTGAAATATACCGTCCCGTCCGCCGCCCGGTATGCATATCCCTTCTCCATCAGGGTCTGTATCATTTCAAGCATACCGCATATTTCCTCCGTTGCCCTTGGATGCGTGGTGGCCGTTTTCACGTTCATCGCTTTCATATCTTTCCGGCATTCCTCGATATACCGTTCGGATATCACGGATGCGTCCACACCTTCCTCCACTGCCTTCTTAATAATCTTATCGTCCACGTCGGTAAAGTTGGATACAAAATTCACCTCATAACCTTTATGCTCCATATAACGGCGCACTGTATCGAACACAATCATCGGTCTCGCATTCCCGATATGAATCAGGTTATAAACCGTAGGTCCGCACACATACATCCGCACTTTCCCCGGTTCGAGGGGTATGAATTCTTCCTTCTGCTTCGACAATGTATTATAAATTTTCATTTCAATCCCTTTCTATTCCCTTCCATTCCTTTCTAAGCCAATCCTTATGCCACTTTCCATACCGGTTTCTTCACAAGCCGGCTGACTGTCCTTCTCTCCAAGTTTTTTCTGCAGCTCCTTCACCGTGCTTTCCAGTTCCAGCAGGCGGTTCGTCAATTCAGAGTTGGTCTGCTGCAAATGGAAGATATCTTCCTTTACGGGGTCCGGCAGGTTGGTCTGGTCCATCTCCTCCTGGGGAAAGCACTGTTTCCTCCGCTTCACCACACGTCCGGGTACGCCCACCACGGTAGAGCCGTTTGGCACCTCCTCCAAAACCACGCTTCCCGCCCCGATTTTGGAATTATCGCCAATTTTAAATGAGCCGAGCACTTTGGCGCCCGCGCTGATCATGACATTATTTCCCACCGTAGGATGCCGTTTCCCCTGTTCCTTTCCCGTTCCTCCTAATGTTACACCCTGATACAGTGTCACGTTGTCCCCGATTACGGTAGTTTCCCCTATGATAACACCGTTTCCGTGGTCAATGAAAAACCCTTTTCCGATTTCCGCTCCCGGATGGATTTCGATTCCGGTTTTGCGTACCCCCCGCTGTGAAATCCACCGTGCCAAAAAATAATGCTTTTTCAAATACAGCTTATGGGCAATCCGGTAATGCAGCATCACCTTAAAGCTGGGATATAAAAAAACCTCCATGGAGGAATGGATTGCCGGGTCTCTCTGCCGGATAACGGCTATCTCCTCCCGGATTCTCTGAATCAAACCCATGGTTACGCCTCCTGCCAATCCGGCCCCGCCGTATGGAGCAATATTCCCATGGAACATAACACAATTTCCCATAAGACAAAAAAGTGCCTGCGGCACTCCATCCTTTTACGGATCTACCTGTCCACGGCTTCCAACCGGACCGCATTTTCCTCTTATCACAGGATATGCAAAATTTCTGCATTTGTCAATATTTTTTCATTTAATCATGGAATTATGCTCCTGGCTTTTGCTGGTTATCAAAAAAAGTAATGCCGTATCATAACATTCCTTTTTACTCTACCCAGCACGGGAGGGAGTTTTTTGCGGGGCGGCGGGATTGCCTGTCCCGGATTTTCCGTGCTTCGTTTCCGGCGGAGTTTTTCTTAACAGAATGCGGACACATAAGGGAAATCGGGCATGGATGCCCGATTTAGCCCGATTCGGCATGGATGCCGACAGAGGGTGTCCCGCAGCCTGTGAAAACCTATCCCATTCTGTTTAGAAAAAACCCGTCGGAAAAAGTGCACGGAAAACCGGGACAGGCAATCCCGCCGCCCCGCAAAAAACTCCCTCCCGTGCGTCCGCCCCTCAACACAACATTTCAGGCTGAACCGTTACCGCTCCCCCACCACATATTCCCGGTATTTCCCCACATCCGCCTTATGGCAGTCGGCAATGACGGCGATTCCCTGCTCCGTATATTCCCTGGCATGGACAGCGGCATGTTCCATCAGCCATGACACCGCCTGCCCTTTCTCATAAGGAAACAGGAATCTTGTCCGCATATAACCGGCAAACACTTTGTCCCGGATCATCTGCGCCAGTTCTTCCATGCCCTCCCCGATTTTGGCGGACAGGTAAATTTTATCCGTTCCGATGACTTCGGGCAGTCTGACGGTTCCCATGTCCGAATCCCTGCCGCTTTGGGATTCTTGGTTTGTTTCCGCCGTTTCCGTATTTTCACGGCATAAATCCGCTTTGTTGTACACAATAATTTTGGGGATATCCGCAGCACCGATTTCCACCAGCGTTTCTTCCGTTACTTTCATCTGCTGTTTGTGGTTTTCGTCGGAACAGTCCACAACGCAGAGCAGCAAATCCGCGTTTTTCACTTCCTCCAGCGTGGAGCGGAACGCCTTAACCAACCCGTGGGGCAGTTTATGGATAAAGCCCACGGTATCGGAAAGAAGGATTTCCCTGCCGTTTCCGAAACTGATGTTCCGCACCGTGGTGTCCAAGGTAGCAAACAGCATGTCCTTTTCCAGCACTTTCTTTTCCTCCTCGCCGGGGCAGGTTCCGTATCTCTCCAGAGATCGGAAGAGCACACGTCTGAACTCCAGTCACCGTCCATTATCTC
>CAJUMD010000066.1 GCA_910587275.1 uncultured Kineothrix sp. | reverse complement strand
TCCATGCCGAATCGGGCTAAACCGGACATCCTTGTCCGGTTTCCCTTAGGTATCCTCATTCTGCTAAGAAACTCCCGCCGAAAACGAAGCACGGAAAAACCGGGACAGGCAACCCCCCTGCCGCCGTCCCCCAAAAAATCCCCGTCCGTGCGTCCGCCTCCGAACATAACATTTCAGGCTGGATTGTAATGTTTTGCCGGATGCGTGGATAATCTAAGGAATGTATGTTATACTATGTTCAGTATTTTACGGGGAAGGGACGGATGCGGCAGCGGTCTTTGGACCGCGTTTGGAAATGCCCTGAACGGAGGACGGGAATATGTACTTTGCATACGGGGAAAAGGAAACGGAATATTTAAAAAAGAAGGACAGGCGGCTGGGAGAAGTCATCGGCGCGGTGGGGCACATTGAGCGGCAGGTGGACGGGGATTTGTTTTCCGCAGTGGTCCACCATATCATAGGGCAGCAGATATCCACAAAGGCGCAGGCAACCATATGGCAGAGGATGCAGGATGCCTGCGGAGAGGTGACGCCGGAAACCGTCGGCAGGGCGGAAACGGGGGAACTGCAGTCCTTTGGCATGACGTTCCGTAAGGCGGAATATATTAAGGATTTTGCCCAAAAAGTGCTGGGCGGGGACTTTGATTTGGCGGCAGTGGAACGGATGCCGGACGGGGAAGCGGTTGCCGCATTGTCCGGGCTAAAAGGGATTGGTGTATGGACGGCGGAAATGATTCTTTTATTCTGTTTGCAGCGTCCTGATATCCTAAGTTACGGGGACCTTGCCATCCACAGGGGGATGCGGATGGTCTATCACCACAGGAAGATTGATAAAACGCTGTTTGAAAAATACCGCCGCAGGCTTTCCCCGTACGGAAGCGTTGCCAGTCTTTATTTTTGGGCGGTGGCAGGAGGGGCGGTGCCCGGAATGCGCGATTATGCACCGAAAACAAAAGGCAGGAAATAAATATATATGACAATAATTATAATAAGAAAGGAAAGGGACAGCAACATATGCAGCAGCTGAAAAATATCCAAACGGTCATCACCAGTGATTCCATCACCCTCTTTTGGGATAAACCACAGGAGTATGCGGGAAGCGCTACATACGAAATAAAGATGGACGGAGCCGTTTGCGGAACGACGGATAAGACTCATTTTACATTGGAACATTTAGACGGTGACAGGGAATACCGGGTGGAAATCGGACGGCATGGGGCAGACGGTACAAAGACGGTATCTGCCCCGCTTTTGTTACGGACGGAACCGGAAAAAGAACGGCTGGACATAACAAAAGCGCCTTATTATGCGGCAGGGGACGGGAAAACGCTGAACACGGCGGCAATACAGCGTGCCATGGATGACTGCGGGGCGCACCAGGCGGTGTATCTGCCGGCAGGGGAGTACCTGACGGGAGCCCTGCGGCTGCATAGCGGCATGGAGCTGTATTTGGATGAGGGCGCCGTGCTGCAGGGAACGGACCGGGTGGAAGATTACCTGCCGAAAATATGGAGCCGGTTTGAGGGGACGGAAATGGAATGTTACAGCAGTCTCCTGAACATGGGGCGGATGGACCATGAAACCGGATACAACTGCGAAAACGTGGTGATACGGGGAAAAGGAACCATAGCCGGGGGCGGCAGCAGTCTGGCAAAAAAAGTGATTAAAACGGAGCGGGAGCGGCTTAAGAACGAACTCGCCGCGCTGGGGGACGGGATTGCCGCGTATGAAAAAGCGGATACCCTTCCGGGCAGGGTACGGCCGAAACTGATTAACATCAGCAATGCACGGGACGTGGTTATCGACGGTTTGGATTTGCGGGACGGCGCGTGCTGGAATGTGCATATGATTTATTCGGGGCATATTGTGACCCATCATTGCAGTTTCCATTCGCGGGGGATTTGGAACGGGGACGGCTGGGACCCGGATTCCTCCACGGACTGTACGATTTTTGCCTGTACGTTTGATACGCAGGACGATTCCATAGCCGTCAAGTCGGGGAAAAACCCGGAGGGCAATGTGATAAACCGCCCCTGTGAGCGCATCCGCATTTTTGACTGCAACTGCGCCTACGGGCATGGGTTTGCCATCGGGAGCGAAATGTCGGGTGGCGTGGACGGGATTTCCATATGGGACTGTGATTTGGGCAATTCTGCTTACGGCATTGAGCTAAAGGGGACAAGAAAGCGGGGCGGTTATATCCGGAACGTGCATGTCCGGGACTGTGTGGTACCGCGCATCCTGTTCCACTCCGTGGGCTATAACGACGACGGGGAAGACGCCGGTATGCCCCCGGTATTTGAAAAATGCCTGTTTGAGCGGCTGGAAATTACAGAGGAATTTACGGACGTGGACGGGACGGGGGAACGGCTTGCGTGTACGGGGATTGAGCTGTGCGGATTTGAGGAGAAAGCATACCATATTAAGGACGTGGTTTTCCGGGATGTGGTACGCAAAGGACAGGGGAGTGCTTCCGTAAAAATGAAGTATTGCAGGAATATTTTGTTTGAGGGTGTAGAATAGCAGGAGGACGCAAAAGCCAGGAGCGGAACCACCTGCCCGGCTTCTTCCAGCCTTCCTGTGTGTCCCCTGCCGGATATCAAAAAATGTAATACCATAAAACACCATTTCTTTTTAGCCAGCACGGGCGGGAGGTTATTGCAGGACGGCACCGGCGGGATTGCCCATCCCGGATTTTCCGTGTTTCGTTTTCGGCGGAGTTTTTCTTAACAGAATGCGGATACCTTAGGGAAATCGGGCACGGATGCCCGATTTAGCCCGATTCGGCATGGATGCCGATAGAGGGCGTCCCGCAGCCGGTGAAAACCTATCTCATTCTGTTTAGAAAAAACCGTCGGAAAAAGTACACGGAAAACCGGGATGGGCAATCCCACCGGCGCCGTCCTGCAATAACCTCCCGCCCGTGCGTCCGCCTAAACACAACATCTCCGCCCAAACCGTTGCCGTCCCGCAAAAAAAGAAAAAGAAAAAGCTGGTATTTTCCCTGCCAATGTGCTATAATCGTACAATGACTGTGATTGTATACTTTTTTTGGTAAAAAATCAGCGGATAGATGGTAAAAGTTAAGGAGGAGACTGTCAAAATGAGTTTACAGGTGGAAAAATTAGAGAAGAACATGGCAAAGCTGACCATTGAGGTGGCGGCAGAGAATTTGGAGAAAGCGATTGAAAAGGCTTACCGGAAAAATAAGAATAAAATCAGCGTTCCCGGATTCCGTAAAGGCAAAGTGCCCCGCCAGATGATAGAGAAGATGTACGGTAAGGAGATTTTTTACGAAGACGCGGTAAACATGCTGATTCCTGAAGAATATGCAAAGGCATATGACGAATGCGGGGAAGAAATCGTGTCCTCCCCGAAGATTGATGTGGTTCAGGTGGAAGCGGGACAGCCTTTTATTTTCACGGCGGAAGTGGCGTTAAAACCGGAAGTCCGGTTAGGAAAATACAAAGGCGTGAAAGTAGGGAAAATCGAGACCGAAGTGACCGATGCGGAAGTGGATGCGGAAATCGATAAGGAAAGGGAGAGGAACGCAAGAAACATTACGGTGGAAGACCGTGCGGTAAAGGACGGCGACATGACGGTCTTGGATTTTGAAGGATTTGTGGACGGTGTGGCTTTTGAAGGCGGCAAGGGCGAGGATTACCCTCTTACCATCGGTTCCGGGGCGTTCATTCCGGGCTTTGAAGACCAGTTGGTGGGTGCGGAAATCGGCAAGGAAGTGGAAGTGAACGTGACGTTCCCGGAGAATTACCAGGCAGAAGAATTAAAGGGAAAAGATGCCGTATTCAAATGTACCGTAAAGGAAATCAAGGAAAAGGAACTGCCTGAACTGGACGATGAGTTTGCCGGCGAGGTTTCCGAATTTGAAACCCTGGCGGAATACAGGGAAGACGTAAGGAAGAAACTGTCGGAGCAGAAAGAGACGGAAGCAAAGAGGGAAAAGGAAGACAAAGCCATCGATGCCGTTATTGAGGATTCCGACATGGAAATCCCGGAAGCGATGATTGAGACACAGCAGAGACAGATGGTGGATGAATTCGCACAGAGAATCCAGATGCAGGGACTTACGCTGGACCAGTATTTTAAGTTTACCGGAAACAGCCATGAAATGCTGTTGGAACAGGTGAAACCGCAGGCGGAGAAACGGATTAAATCCAGGCTGGTACTGGAAGCCGTTGTGGAGAAAGAGAACATAGAAGTATCGGAAGACGATTATACCAAAGAAGTGGAAAGAATGGCGGAAATGTACCAGATGGAAGCCGATAAGGTAAGGGAAATGCTGGGTGAGGACGAGAAGAAGAACGTCATGAAGGATATCGCCATCCAGAAAGCCGTTGAATTTGTGGCGGAAAATGCAAAAGAAGAATAAAACGGGAAATAAGAACCGGTAAAACAGGGCAAAATGCAGGGGAGAGCATAGTTCGGACAAGGAGGAATGAGCATGAGTTTAATACCTTATGTCGTGGAACAGACGAGCAGGGGCGAAAGGTCATATGATATTTATTCAAGGCTTTTAAAGGACAGGATTATTTTTTTGGGTGAGGAAGTAAACGACGTTTCCGCGAGTATCGTGGTAGCACAGCTTCTGTTTTTGGAATCGGAGGATCCGGAGAAGGATATCCATCTGTACATTAACAGTCCGGGCGGTGTGATTACGGCGGGAATGGCAATTTACGATACGATGAATTTCATCAAATGCGACGTGTCCACCGTATGCATCGGCATGGCGGCGAGCATGGGCGCTTTCCTGTTAGCCGGCGGCGCAAAAGGAAAACGGTTTGCACTGCCCAATGCGGAGATTATGATTCACCAGCCCGCAGGCGGCGCGCAGGGGCAGGCGACGGAGATTGAGATTACCGCAAAGCATATCCTTGCCACCAAGGAAAAGATGGCGCGGATTATGGCGCAAAACACGGGACAGGACTTTGAAGTCATCATGGCGGATACGGAAAGGGATAACTGGAAGACCGCAGAAGAAGCATTGAACTATGGATTGATTGATAAGATTATTGAGAACCACTCAAGTTTTGAAAAATAAAACGGCGGGTGGAAGCAGGGAGTAAGAAATGGCAGGAAAAAATTCTGACGATATCAGGTGTTCTTTCTGCAACAAGCCCCAAAGTCAGGTGAAGAAGCTGATTGCGGGACCCGCAGGAGTATATATCTGTGACGAATGCATCGATATCTGCGAAGATATTATTGAAGAAGAATACGAGGACGAACCCTTTGAGGATGAGCTGGACATCAATTTGCTGAAGCCGGCGGAAATCAAGGAATTTTTGGACGAATATGTCATTGGTCAGGAGGAAGCGAAGAAAGTTTTGGCCGTTTCCGTATACAACCATTACAAAAGGGTGATGGCTCCGAAAGACAATGACGGGGTGGAACTGCAAAAGAGTAATATCATTATGGTGGGACCTACCGGGTCCGGCAAGACGTTCCTTGCGCAGACACTGGCGAAAATCATTAACGTGCCTTTTGCCATTGCCGATGCGACCACGCTGACCGAAGCGGGATACGTGGGTGAGGACGTGGAAAACATCTTGTTAAAATTAATTCAGGCGGCGGACTACGATGTGGAACGTGCGCAGTACGGTATCGTTTATATCGATGAAATTGACAAGATTACGAAAAAGGGCGAGAATGTGTCCATTACAAGGGATGTATCCGGCGAAGGCGTGCAGCAGGCGCTTCTTAAGATTGTGGAGGGAACCCAGGCGAGCGTACCTCCGCAGGGCGGGCGCAAGCACCCCCATCAGGAGTTAATCCAGATAGACACCACAAACATCCTGTTTATCTGCGGCGGCGCTTTTGACGGGCTGGAGAAAATCGTAGAATCCCGTCTCGACCGTAATACCATCGGCTTTAATACCGAGGTGAAGGCGAAAAGTTCCAGGGAAATCGGCGAATTGTTAAAGGAAGTAACCCCGCAGGATTTGGTGAAGTTCGGGCTGATACCGGAATTTGTGGGACGTGTCCCGATTAACGTTACGTTACAGGGGCTGGATAAAGCTGCTTTGGTTAAAATACTGAAAGAGCCGAAAAACGCCCTGATTAAGCAGTACCGGAAGCTGTTTGATTTTGACGGCGTGAAACTTTCCTTTGAGGACGATGCCGTGGAAGCCATTGCGGAGCTGGCATTTGAGCGGAAGACCGGCGCGAGGGGGCTGCGTTCCATTATGGAAAAAGCCATGATGGACGTGATGTACCGGATACCCTCCGATGATTCCATTGTGGAGTGTGTCATTACAAAGGGAGCGGTGGACGGAACCAGCGAACCTTTGCTAATCCGCAGGGAAGCAATGCGTCCCGCGAGGTGAAAAGGCACAAATAAAACCGGCTTTCGGAAGTCCGGAAAACCGGAAAACCGGAAAATGAAAAAGAAATAACCGGATATAATAAAAATAACCGGAAAAAGAAAAAGAAGGAACAGAAAACGCCGCCGGCAAAGGCGGCGTTTTGCACATGGTGACAGGAATGGATGATGTAAGAGTAAAGAGACAGATGCCCACGGTGGCATTAAGGGGAATGACGATATTGCCGCAGACGATTATCCACTTCGATTTGAGCAGGGAAAAGTCCATTGCGGCGGTGGAACAGGCTATGGTGGAGAACCAGCGGATTTTTCTGGTGGCACAGAAACAAACGGAGGAAAGCGAACCCGGTTTTGACCAGGTATACCATATCGGTACGGTAGCGCTGGTGAAACAGGTGATTAAGATGCCGAAAAATATTGTGAGGGTGATGGTGGAAGGTATCCAAAGGGGAGAACTGCTTTCCTTTACGGACAAGGAAGAATATTTGGAGGGGGAAGTGGCGGAAATCGAGGAACCCGCGACGATACGGGGAACCGTGGAGGAAGAAGCGATGGTGCGGCAGATGAAGGAGCTGTTTGCCGGCTATGCTATGTATTACCCGAAAAACGGCGCGGCGCTGGAACACCACATCCAGGATATTTATGACCTCGGAAGACTGGCGGATCAGATTACCATCAATATGCCGCTGCATTATGAAAGCAAGCAGCGTGTGCTGTCCGCCATCGAGCCGGAGGAACGCTACCAGGTACTGGCGGATATTCTTTCCCATGAAATAGAAATAGCGGGAATCCGCAGGGAACTGTCGGAAAAGATTAAGGGAAGGGTGGACAAACACCAAAGGGAATATATGCTGCGGGAACAACTGCAGTTTATCCGCGAGGAGCTTGGGGAGGAAGATTCCTTTTCCGATGCGGAACAGTATGCGGCGGAGCTGGAAAAGCTGGAGGCGGGACAGGAAGTCAGGGATAAGATTAAGAAGGAGATTTCCCGTTTTAAAAGCCTGCCCCAAAGCAGTTCGGAAAGCGCGGTGGAGCGCGGATATATCGAGACGCTGCTGGAACTTCCGTGGGACAGGAAATCCAAGGATAATACGGATATACGCAAGGCAGAGGAAATCTTAAACCGCGATCATTACGGTTTAAAGCAGGTGAAGGAACGCGTGCTGGAAGCGCTTGCGGTGCGCTGCCTGACGAAGCAGGGACAGTCGCCGATTATCTGTTTAGTGGGACCGCCCGGAACGGGGAAGACTTCGATTGCAAGAAGCGTGGCGGAGGCGATGGATAAGAAATACGTACGCATCAGTTTAGGCGGCGTCAGGGATGAGGCGGAAATCCGGGGACACCGTAAGACGTATGTGGGCGCCATGCCCGGACGTATTGCGGCGGCGTTAAAACAGGCAGGGGTGAAGAACCCGTTAATGCTTTTGGACGAAATCGACAAGGTCAGCAGCGATTATAAGGGTGATACGTCTTCGGCGCTTTTGGAGGTGTTGGACAGCGAGCAGAACGTGAAGTTCCGCGACCATTATGTGGAACTGCCTTTGGATTTGTCCGAGGTGCTTTTTATCGCTACCGCCAATTCCACGGAGACGATTCCGAGGCCGCTGCTGGACCGCATGGAGTTAATCCAGGTGACGAGTTATACGGCAAACGAGAAATTCCATATCGCCAGGGAACATTTGGTGGAGAAACAGTATAAGAAGAACGGACTGGAAAAAGGGCAGCTCGCCATCAGTGACAGCGCATTGAAAAAAATTATCGGCGCATATACGAGGGAAGCCGGAGTCCGGGATTTGGAACGCAAAATCGGAAGTATCTGCAGGAAAGCGGCGAAGGAAATCCTGACCACGAAGAAATCCGGCGTGAAGGTGACGGCTTCCAACCTGGAAAAATATCTCGGTAAGGAGCGGTACCGTACGGAGAAGGCAAACGAAAAGGACGAAGTGGGAATCGTCCGCGGATTGGCATGGACCAGCGTGGGCGGCGAGACGCTTCAGGTGGAAGTGAACCGTATGCCGGGAAAAGGAGAGATTGACTTAACGGGTCAATTAGGGGATGTAATGAAAGAGTCCGCCATAACGGGTATGAGCTATGTGCGTTCGGTGAGCAGGAAATATAAAATACCGCAGGAGGTATTCCGCAAGAACGACTTTCATATTCATATACCGGAGGGTGCGGTGCCGAAAGACGGTCCCAGTGCCGGTATTACTATGGCGACGGCGCTGCTTTCCGTCCTGACGGAAATCCCGGTGCGGGCGGATGTGGCGATGACCGGGGAAATCACGCTGCGCGGCAGGGTGCTCCCCATCGGAGGCTTAAAAGAAAAGATACTGGCGGCGAAGACGGCGGGCATTAAAACCGTACTGGTGCCGGTGAAGAACGAAAAGGACGTTGACGAAATCGCCGGGGAAATCAAGGCAGGGCTCACCATCCGTTTCGTGGAAACCATGGAAGATGTGCTGGCTTATGCGTTTACCGAACTGCCGGATTTAGAGAAAATCCCGTCCGGCAAGGGCGGAAAAACTTCTTCCGGGAAAACCGGCGCTTCCAAAGGGGGGAAATCTTCCGGCAAGGGGAAAAAATCCCATCCGGCAGGAGAAGACGCCCTGACGGGAAAGGAACAGGCGGAGGGTTGGGATGGTAATTAAGAATGTAAATTTGGAGACGGTATGCGGCGTGACGAGTAAGATGCCGGAAAATACCCTGATGGAATTTGCCTTTGCAGGTAAAAGCAATGTGGGAAAGTCTTCGCTGATTAACGGGCTGATGAACCGGAAATCGCTGGCGAAGACCAGCTCCAAGCCGGGAAAGACCCAAACGGTCAATTTCTATAACATTAACGGGGAATGTTATTTCGTGGATTTGCCGGGATACGGGTATGCCACTGCCAATGAGAAGGTGAAGGCGCAGTGGGGGAAGATGGTGGAAGACTACCTGCATCGGAGTAAGATGCTCCGGGTGGTGTTCCTGTTAGTGGATATCCGTCATGAGCCGTCGGAAAATGACCGGCTCATGTATGACTGGATTGTCCGGCAGGGTCATGACCCCGTGATTATTGCCACGAAGTCGGACAAAATCAAACGCAGCCAAATGCAGAAGCACCTGAAGATAATAAAAGAGGGGCTTCGTGCCAAACCGGGTACGGTGGTAATCCCTTATTCCGCTTTGTCGAAGCAGGGCAGGGAGGAAATCTATGGGCTGTTGGATGGGTATTTAGGCAAAGACGGGGAAGATACGGGGATGGCGGCAGCCGGAAAGGAAACGGATGGGAGGGATGCCCGGTGAAAACATCGGCGAGGACTTACTGGAAAGTATTTATGAATCTGGGGATTGCGCTTGTCATCCTGCTGTTTCTTATTTTTCTGCTGCCGAGGGTCTTGGTGTTTTTTATGCCGTTTGTCATCGGTTGGATGATTGCGCTGATTGCCAATCCTTTGGTGCATTTCTTTGAAGCAAAGTTAAAGATACGCAGGAAAGCCGGGACTGCGTTTGTCATCATTGCGGTTATTGCGCTGGTAGTGCTTGCGGGGTACCTGATCGGCTCCAAGGTGATTCAGGAGGCCGTAGGGCTGGTGAACGGATTGCCGGAGATGTGGAACAGCGCCGAGGAGGACTTCCGTACCATCGGGAAGAATTTAGATGTGCTTTACAGCCGTTTCCCCGAAGACATCAGGAACGCCGTTGCGGACATCGGCGAGCAGATGGAAGGGTTTGTGGGGGAACTGGTGGGGCAGGCGGGGACGCCGACCATTGAGGCCGTTGGGAATTTTGCAAAGAACCTTCCAACGGTACTGGTCGGGATTATTATGTGCCTGCTTTCCGCTTATTTCTTCGTGGCGGAAAGGGAGTATATGTCCGTGAAAGTAAAGAGGCATATGCCGGAAGCGCTGATTTACCGGTGGGATATGATGGCAAGGAGCTTTAAACGCGCCGTGGGAGGATATTTTAAGGCGCAGTTTAAGATTGAAATATGGATGTACCTGCTGCTGGTGGTGGGATTTACGGTGCTAAACGTGAATTATACGCTGTTGATTGCGTTGGGGATTGCGGTGTTGGATTTCCTTCCCGTGTTCGGGACGGGGACGGTACTGATTCCCTGGGCGGTGATTAAGATTCTGAGTTCGGATTATAAGATGGCGGTAGGGCTTTTGATTATATGGTGTGTGGGGCAGTTGGCACGGCAGATTATCCAGCCGAAGATTGTGGGGGATTCCGTGGGTGTTCCGCCCATTCCGACGTTGTTCCTGTTGTTTATCGGATATAAGGCGGCAGGGGTGTTCGGTATGATTATTGCAGTGCCGATTGGGATTATTCTGGTGAATATGTATGAAGAAGGGGTGTTTGATACCACCATTAACAGCCTGAAGATTCTGCTGGCGGGGATTAATAATTTCCGGCGGCTGGAGGAGGAAGATATGGCTGGGGTGAAGGAGTATGAGGAGCGGAGGCGGAAACGGTAATTTGTGTGTTTTTATAACCATGCGTTAGGGAGAGGTTTGCGGATATGAAGGTTACGGTGTATAGTTGCAGGGAGTTTGATGAGGAGAGGATTTTCAGGAAATATGGGGAGGAACTGGGGTTGGAGCTGGTGCTTTGCCCGGATGCGCCGGAGCCCGGGAATCTTGGGCTGGCGGAGGGTAGCGCCTGCGTGGATATCCTGACGTCGAAGATGACGAGGGAGCTGCTGGGAGGGCTTCGGGACAGGGGGGTGCGTTACCTGGTGACGCGGACGATTGGGTACGACCATATTGATTTGGAAGCGGCGAAGGAATTTGGGATTACGGTGGCGAATGCGCCTTACGGTCCCCATGGGGTGGCGGATTATGCGGTGATGCTGATTTTAATGTCCATCCGCAACGCGAAGCGGATTATCGAGAGGACGAATATCCAGGATTATTCCCTGAAAGGGATACAGGGCAGGGAGCTGAAAGATTTGACCGTGGGAGTCATCGGGACGGGACGAATCGGGGAGACGGTTATCCGCAGTCTGTCCGGGTTCGGCTGCAGACTGGTGGCTTATGATTTGTACGAAAAAGAAGAAGTGAAGAAATATGCGGAATATGTGACGTTGGCCCAGATGTGGAAGCGGGCGGATGTGGTTACGCTCCATGCGCCGCTGACGGAGGAGAATTACCATATGATTGGGGAGGAAAGCATTGCGCGGATGAAGGACGGTGTGGTAATCGTCAATACGGCGCGGGGCGGCCTGATCGATTCGCAGGCATTGATTGCGGGGATTGAAGCGGGGAAAATCGGCGCTGCCGGGCTGGATGTAGTGGAAAATGAGTTCGGGCTTTATTATTATGACAGGAAATCGGATGTGCTGGATAACAGGGAGCTGGCGGTTTTACGCGGCTTTCCCAATGTTACCGTGACCCATCACATGGCATTTTATACCGATGACTGTGTGGAAACGGTGGTAAGAGACTCCCTGACGGGCTGTAAGCTGTTCCTGGAAGGGAAAGAAAATCCATGGAGGGTTGCATAATTGCGGAATATAAAAGTAATACTTCAATATGAAGGGACAAGGTATCAGGGATGGCAGCGGCAGGACAGCACGGGCAATACCATTCAGGGGAAGCTGGAGACGCTGCTTACGAAGATGTGCGGAAAAAAAGTGGAAGTGAACGGTTCCGGCAGGACGGATTCCGGTGTCCATGCGTTTGGGCAGGTGGCGAATTTCCATATCGGAACGGATAAGACACCAAGGGAAATCATGGATTACATGAATGCCTACCTGCCGGAGGACATTGCGGTGATTCATGCGGAGGAAGTGCCGGAACGCTTCCACAGCCGTTTAAATGCCAAAGGCAAAACTTATCTTTACCGGGTGTTAAACAGTGACGTGCCACATATATTTGATAGAAGGTATGTTTATGTCCTGCCGGACGCGCTGGACACGGACGCCATGCGCCGCGGTGCGGAAGTGTTGTGCGGAACCCATGATTACCGGGCGTTTACGTCAAATAAGCGTAGTAAGAAGTCCACGGTGCGGACCGTGGATTCCATTGATGTGGAGCGCTGTGGGGACGAGGTGCGCTTTACGTTTAAGGGGGACGGATTTTTGTACCATATGGTACGTATTATGGTTGGGACACTGCTGGAGGCGGGGATGCACAAACGGGATGTGGAACAGATAAAGGGATTGTTTGACGCGGGAACAAGGGAGGATACCGGTTTTCTGGCGCCTGCCGTGGGATTAACGCTAGTGGAGGTTCGTTATCAGTGAATAAGTCGAAACGCATGAAAATTGTGTTTTTTCTATATATTGCGGTGGTTATAAAGGTAATCATCTTTAAGTATCCGTGGGAGGATTTGCGTGCCATCGTGGACAGTTGGGAGAAAGACGTGATTTTGGAGGGATTGGATACCGCGAATTTTACATTGTTTAAGACCATAAAGATGTACATTGATTATTCTTATAAACTGAACAGTTTTGAAAACCTGGTGGGAAATGTGGTGGCATTTATTCCCTTCGGCTTCCTGCTGCCCTATGTACAGCCCGGAAGCCGGCGCTTTTTTGTGCTGTTACTGAATGCCTTCCTTTTTGTTTTGGGAATTGAAGTGTTCCAGTTGTTCAGCGCGTTCGGGGCGTTCGACGTGGATGATATCCTGTTAAACTGCGTGGGGGCGGTGATGGGATGGGTGGCTTACGTGGAGTGGGAGGCATTTTGGGCGAAACGGAAGGTCAGGCAGGCAGAGAAGGACTGCGGGTAACTGCCGGAACCTGTGACTGCATATCCCGCCCGGGTAGGAGCGGGGCTTTACGGCACAGGATAGCCCTGCGCCTGTCTGCGTACCTGTCCCGGTGTCATGCCGGTCTGTTTTTTGAATACTTTGGAAAAATAGTAAATGTCATGAAAGCCTGTCTGCCTTGCCACTTCTTCCACCGTGTAAAAATTTGTTTCCAAAAGCTGTCTTGCCCTTTCGGTGCGTATGCCGTTCAGGTAGGCGAAGATGGTCTTGCCTGTCCATTTGCGGAACTGCCGGTTTAAGTAATCGAAATGGTAGTGAAACTGCTGTGCAAGCAGGTCCCCGGACAGCGGGTCCGCGTAATGCCGGTTTAAGTAGGTGAGCAGCTCGGGGATGACCTGCTTCGCCCTGCCGCTGACCGGAATGTCCCTGTGGGAGAGTCCCTGGGCATAGTCTTCGGATAC
This sequence comes from uncultured Kineothrix sp., assembly GCA_910587275.1. Classification (GTDB taxonomy): domain Bacteria; phylum Bacillota; class Clostridia; order Lachnospirales; family Lachnospiraceae; genus Kineothrix. The sequence goes on along the minus strand of CAJUMD010000066.1, from coordinate 4,837 downwards.
CGTGAAAAACAGTTCCAGTAACCGGCAAGCTGCCCGCTGTCTGTCATGGGGTTCCATGCCGTGGAAAGCCGCGGCAATCCGTTCCGTGCCCTCTCTTGCCTGAAGGATGCCCTGTGCGGTATCCATGGTGTGGGATTTGGGAAAGCAGATGCCGCTTTCCCGGTTCTGCCCGTTTTGCATTCTTACGTTTTCCCATGAAAAATGGACATAGAAAAAGCGGCATACCGATGGTCTGTTTCCATGGTGCTCCATGGAAGGCTCTAACAGGAGGGTGTCGTTTTTCTTTAAATGGTATTCTTTCCAGCCTTCCGTAAGGAACATTTCGCCGGAGAGGATATAGTAGAAAATGTATTCGTGGTAACGGCGCTTAAAATGTACATAGGGCGGTTTGACGGATGCAAAGTCTGCGGCCGAAATAAGCGGTATCTGTGGATAATCCATGAAAATCCGCGTATGTCTTGACGTTTCTGTCATGGGAGACCTCCTTTTTTCCCTGTTTTTTATGTATTTTTGTTTTGCTTGCATGGTATCCGGTTCCATGGCAGAGGATTTTATGCCATCTGCGGAACTTTTTGGGATAACAGGTATTATAGCAGTTTTCCTTATCTGTGAAAAGTAAAAAAGTCGCTATCATACAAAAAGCAGGTCAGTATATTTTATTGTCTGCGGGGCGGAATGCTGTAAAATATAAAATACATAAAAGAGGAAATGCGGATATACCCGCGGGAATGGAGGACGGAGGGAAAATGAAGGACATGACACAGGGAGCGCCGGCAAAATTAATTCTTGGATTTGCGGCGCCGATGCTGGCGGGCAGCCTGTTCCAGCAGGTTTACAATGTGGCGGATACCATGATTGTGGGAAGGTATTTGGGAGAAGAAGCGCTGGCGGGAGTGGGAAGTACCGGGACGCTGACCGCTTTTCTGCTTGCGCTTGTGATGGGGCTGTGCAATGGAGCAGGGTTGATTGTCGCACAGTGTTTCGGCTGTAAGGATACGGGAAAAATGAAAAAAACAGTGGTTTCCCTGATTTGGGTAGCAGGGGGCATGACGGCAGTCATTTCCCTGCTCGGTATTGTTGCGTCCCGTTTTTTCCTGACGCTTTTGGGTGTTCCCGAAAATGTCATCGGGTATTCGGCGGAATATCTGCATATTTTGTACAGTTTCGTGTGCGGGAGTGTGGCATACAACGGCGCGGCTGCCATTCTCAGGAGTACGGGGGATTCCCGCACGCCCCTTGCGGCGCTTGCGGCTTCCTCCCTGCTGAATGTGGGGCTGGATCTGTTTTTGATTACGGTATGCGGATTGGGAGTGGCAGGTGCGGCATACGCCACGGTGCTGTCCCAGCTTTTATCGGCGGTAATCTGCATCGTTTATCTGGTGAAAAAGCGGCGCTTGCTGGGACTTTCCGGCATGGGGGTGAAACCGGACCGTCATTTTGTCCTGCTTATTATGAAAACAGGGTTCCCGGCGGCGTTCCAGTCCTGCATGATTTCCCTGGGGGGTATGAGTGTCCAGCGGTTGGTCAATTCTTACGGGGCATCCGTTATGGCGGCGTATGTGGCGGCGAACCGCATTGACAGCATGGCAATACAAATCATTGTTTCCATCGGGACGGCACTGTCCGTATTTACCGGGCAGAATATGGGACAGGACAATTTTGGGCGCATCCATGAGGGGCTGAAAAAGACGCTGGGGATGATGCTTACGGCGAGCAGTATGGTGGCTGTTTTGGTATTCACGTTCCGGCGGGAACTGATGGGAATTTTCCTGGATCCTTCCGAGTCTGCGCAGGCAGTGGGAATCGGGGCGGTTTACCTGTCCGTCATCGGTGTGGCTTACCTGATTGCCGGTGTGATGCAGAGCTACCAGAATGTCATCCGGGGAGCCGGCGATGTTAACACCTGTATGGTGGCGGGGCTGACCGAGCTTGCAGGGCGTATCGTATTTGCTTATCTGCTTTCTTCCGTAATCGGCGTTACGGGCATATGGATTGCCACGCCGCTGTCATGGGGCTGCGGCTGCGTGATACCGGTGGTGCGTTATTATGGGGGAAAATGGAAGACGAAGAAATTAATTGAAGGCGGGATGCAGCCTGCAGGGTAAGCCTGTCTGCTCATGCATTTCCGGTGTCTTCCAAAATGGAACCCTCAATTTCGTAAATATCATCCATGGGAATGGATGTCCCGTTTGCCATGATGACTTTATGCTCCATATCATCCAGTTTCTTAACCGTCCCGATTGTACGGAGGTAAGAACCGCCTTCTTTTCTCGCGTCGGGAACAAAATAAGTGATGGCAATCTCCGGTTCCATGGATAGATGTTCCCGGAGAATCTTCAGCCTGCCATCCAGTTCTTCTTTTTTCATTTCATCCAATTCCGTTCTTGCATCCGTCAGCCGCGCTGTTTCTCTGATTGCAGCCTTATGTCCGGTAAGCGCTGCAAAAGGTGAAAACTGCGCCGCCCGGTCTATGGCAGACATACGGGGGTGGGAAGTGGATTCGTGGTGCGGCAGGTTGATGATGTCGTTATAGTCGTTCATGATGCTTTGTGTCCTCCAATCAGATGTTTTTTCATACTTTTTCAGGGCAGGATTGTCTCCTGTATCGGGGGTATTGACTGATTTTATCTTACCGTATTATTATTTTACTGTTTCACCATATTACCATAAACGGGAACATTTTTCTATCCGCCGGCAAAAGTATTGCCCCATTCTTATTTACCCAGTACGGGAAAACAGGCGGAAAAACAAAAAAAGCCCCCCCAAATCCCCTGTTATGATGCAACTATGATGCAATTTGGGTTTATAATAAAAGATAAAGTTTTTTTAGCAGTCGTGCAGTCCGGCGGGAAGCGGTATACGGAAGATGGGGGGATGGGGATGAAAAAGAACATAAAAATAATTTTCAAAAAGAGCGGGAAACGGAATAAAAAGTGGAAGGGAAAAATCATAATGGCGTTTTGCCTGTGTTTAGCCTCTTGGATGATTCTGCCGGCAGGGAAGGCGGAAGCGCTGGATATGCAGGGATTGGACTGCGGAGGGGACGGGGAAGAAGGAGCGGCACGGACAGGAAAGCCACAGGGGAAGATGCCGGCGCCGGGTGCCAAACCGGAAACGGTAAGGACGCGTCCGTGGAAATCCACAGAGGTTTGGGAGACGGCGGCAGAAAAGATGATGCCGGGGATTTGGAGCCGGAACCGAAAGAACCTGTTTGCCTATGAAAAAAAATCGGACGGTGACGGGGAATATCTGGTGATTACCGGACTGTCGGAGGAATACGGAAAGTATGTGGAGCGGTATATGGAAAAAGCGGCGGAAGGCAGGACCGGCTATACGTGCAGCCTTACCATTTCCGTTCCGGAGAAGATTTTGGGAATTACGGTAAAGGAAATCGGTGAAAATGCTTTCGCGGGACTGCGGATTGGAAAGGTGGAGCTGCCAGACTCGGTGGAAGTGATTGCGGACGGAGCGTTCCGGGATACGGGCTGCTGTTTTACCGTTCCCGAAAAATACGGGGATCCGAGCTGGTGCAGGTCTGTTTTCCCGGAACGGATAAGGGAAATCGGGGAGGAAGCGTTTGCAAACTGTAAGTTTATCAAAGTGGAGCTGCCCGCCCATCCGGTTCATGTGGGGAAACGTGCTTTTGCGGGAAATGAAGAACTTTGGGCGGTTTTGGCAAAAGATGTGGGAACGGTATTGGAAGAAGGGGCATTGGAAGGATGCAGGGAATCTTTCCTTTTGTGTTATGGGGAGAATCCGCAGGGAAAGGACAACCTGGTGCGCAGGTATGCGCAGGAAAACGGGATGGATTCCATGGAAATCGTCCTGTCCAAAGAGCCGGTAGTCCGTTATCCGGCGGAGCCTTTGGTACTGCGGTCAGAGGTGCGGAATTTTTTCTATGGGGACTATTATGACGGGGATAATATATACGAAGATTTAAGCCGCATTTATTATGAGGAGCGTTGGTGTTCGTTTGAGGAGGAAGAACAGGCGCCCAATTTCGGTTACAGCGACTGGCAGTGGCCCGGTTGTTCGTCCTGGTGTGGCGTTATTGATTTTTCGCAGGAAGCGGAAGCATCTTCCGAGCTTTCTTCTGCCACCGGAAGGTATGAGGCGGAAAACGTACTGTATCAGGACCGTTTCGGAGCGTGGGCGGAAGGTGTGGAAGGAGCGGGAATCGGTGAGAGTATTACGTACCGGCAAAGCTGCACCTATTCCACCGACAATAAGTGGGAAGCACTGCGCTGGGATTTCCGGGAACCGGAAAAAAAAGAGTGTGACGGTTTCATGCGTTATTCGGAAATCTGTATTGTCAACGGTTATGCGAAAAACCAAAAGACATGGGAAGAAAACGGGAGGGTGAAAAGACTGCTTATGTATGTGGAGGATAAGCCCTATGCCTATCTGGATTTGGAGGATACCATACTGCCCCAGTATTTTCTGCTGCCGGAGGATGACATTAAGGTGCTGAACGGAGGAACGTTGGAGTGCCGTTTCGAGATTGTGGACGTTTACGCGGGAACAACTTATGAGGATACCTGTCTGACGGGGCTCGTCATGGAATTTAGGGGACGGCATTCCCACTGACCGGCAGTGGGGAATGTTGTTTTCCGGTTAAATTTTACGGGAAGTATGGTGTTTTATGGAATGGAATTAAATTTTATATAAATTTATGAAACTTTTCCGCCGTTTTATGCGTCTAATATAAAAAGAGGAAATGGTTTTGGGGAATGTTTCCAACACACGTCTGGAAAACTTACGGTAAAAATAAGAAAAAAATAATAAATAACTCAAACTTCCCACACCAGTTGGTGTGCTGAACCTTGAAAAATCAATA